>QNBH01000057.1 GCA_003645645.1 Spirochaetota bacterium
CTGCAGGCTATGCCCGTTGGCTTTCCTTCGGAGCAAACAACCACCTAAGTAGTTTCCGCTTAAGCGGAAACTACTTAGCCCTTGCAGGGCTCGCAAAGCCTTAGGCTTTGCCGGTGGTTGTTTACTGTTCCCTTCGCATTCAGCATGCCACCTGCCCCGTTGCCCACTAGATAGCTGGGGAATTACTGCAGGATTAAGCTTTCCCCTTCGAACATCTCTTATAATTTTATGAATAAAATGAAAGCCCGGTTGTATTTATAATGTTGTAATTAAGCACTAACTATTTGCTTATTCTGGCAGGTAGTCATTGGAGAGGAGAAGAGAAAGATGAAAGATGTTTTTTCAAAAATTCTACCTATGGTTTTTTTGAGTGCTTCAATCATCGGGTGTGCAGGCGGTCCGGATGAAAAAAGAGGCCAGCGGTCGATTGATCCTGTAAAGTGGGAAGGGATATGGGAGGGAGTGATCAGGGCCGGCGGACAGGAGCTCCGGATCGTATTTAAAATCAACCGAACAAAAACCGGTAGTTGGGAAGCCACCATGGACAGCCCTGATCAAGGTGTAAAAGACATCCCTGTAAAGAACATAAAAGTCGAGGGTATGTCTATAAGAATCGATATTCCAGCCATCGGAGCTCGTTATAAAGGCGAACTCAATGAAAGCGAATTGATGATCAAGGGAATATGGCAGCAGGCTGGCGGCGATTATCCGGTGGATCTCCAGCCTGTAAAAGAGGTAACCGTTATTGAACGTCCCCAGGATCCACATCCCCCGTATCCGTACATCTCCCGGGATATCCGTTTTAAAAACGAAGAAGATGGAATTACGCTTGCAGGGACACTTACTATTCCTGAATTCGTCGGCCGGCATCCTGCGGTTGTCCTTGTTTCAGGTTCGGGTGCACAGAATCGCAACGAAGAGATAATGAACCATCGTCCTTTTCTTGTGCTTGCCGACCATCTGACCAGGAACGGGATTACGGTTTTTCGGTACGATGATCGTGGTGCTGGCGAATCGGAGGGTGATACGAAAACTGCCACAAGCGCCGATCTTGCAGGTGATGCATGGGCCGCGGTGAAGTTTCTGATGTCGCAGCCGGAGGTAGACGATTCGGCAGTCGGTCTGGTAGGTCATAGCGAGGGGGGGCTCATTGCAGCCATGCTTGCTGCCGAGCACAGGCAAATAGCATTCCTGGTGCTCCTTGCATCTCCCGGCCTTCCAGGATATGAATTGCTACTGAAACAGAGTGCCGCTATTTTGAAAGCCAGTGGAGCATCCGAATCCCGGATAACCCAGGTACAGGAGGTGAACCGCAGAATCTACGATATCATTCTTGGTGAGCCGGACAACGAAATTGCGGCCGAAGAGCTTAGAAGTTTCATGAAGAGTATTGGAATGAAAAAGGAGCAGGCCGATGCCCAGATTTCACAGTTGCTCTCTCCGTGGTACCGCTTTTTCCTCTCATACGATCCTATTCCCACGTTTAAGAGGGTAAAATGCCCTGTTTTAGCCCTTAATGGATCGCTCGATGTGCAGGTTCCCGCTGATATAAATCTAAAAGCAATCGAGGATGCATTGAGCTTGGGCGGTAACGAACGGATTACCATCCAACGGCTTCCAGGACTTAATCATCTATTCCAGCATGCTGAGAGCGGGCTGGTGGAAGAGTATGCAAGGATTGAAGAGACATTTGCGCCCGAGGTGATGGAAATTATAGTGCGGTGGATTAAAGAATCTGTTGCCGGTCGATCTTGAGAAAGCCGTTGTCTACACGGCACGCTGCCCGACTTAAGGCAGATCAGCCCTTGACTGCACCTGCTGTCATTCCGCTTATAAGCTGCTTTTGAATAAAGAAAAACAGGATAATGACCGGTATTGCACTTACCACACCTCCTGCAGTCAGCAATCCCCATTCAATCTGGTACTGGCCGACCATGTTCTGTAATGCTATGGGGATGGTACGGACACTTTTCCCTGTAAGAACAGAAGCAAAGACAAACTCGTTCCATGCAGTTATAAAGATGTATATTGCGGTAGCCGCTATTCCAGGTAATGCGATGGGAATTACCACCCTTACCATTGCGGTAAACCGGTTGCATCCGTCTATTTTTGCCTGCTCATCGAGCTCCCGTGGGATGGCATTGAAAAAACTGGTCATCATCCAGGTAGAGAATGGGATGGAGAAAGTGGCATATGCAAAAACAAGGGCTATATAGGTGTCCCTTATATGAAACCTGGACATAATTATAAAGAGGGGGACCAGGAGGAGCACAATCGGGAACATGTTTATCACCAGAAATTGAATTAAAAGAGGTTTTCTGCCTTTAAACTGGAACCTCGAGAAGCTGTAACTCGCTGTTACGCTCATGGCCAGACCAAAAAGCATGGCGAAAGTGGCCACTATCAGGGAATCTTTCAAATTTTCTGCAAAATTGATCTTGGAAAAAAGTCTTGAATAGTTTCTGGTAGTGGGATTTTCCGGGAAATAACTCACTCCACCTTTATACATGTCCTTCTCAGGAGTAATAGAGGAGATAAAACTCCAGATATAAGGTCCTGTGGCAAACAGGACGATCAGTAAAACAGGTAGGTGCAGTGTTATAATTGCCCTTATAACACCGGTATGCTTTTTCATCGAAACCTTTCCTCTGTCTTTAATATCCGAATAACATACATTGTAACTATCATTACCAGAAGAAGGGTAAGATAAACTGCAATTGTGGAAGCATAACCGAAGTCAAGGCCCTTGTAGGCCCTTATATATGAATACAGCGGAAGTGTGTGACTGGCATACCCTGGTCCTCCGCCGGTCATTATAAAAATAATATCCAGAGAGTTGGCTACCCAGATAGTCCTGAGCAGAATTGTAGTCAGCAGGATGGGCATAAGCATGGGCAGGGTTATGTGGAAAAACATCTGCATGGGGTTAGCCCCGTCCACTTTGGCTACTTCGTACAGCTCAGTTGGGATGGCCTGTAACCCGGCGAGTATCATCACCGTGAAAAAGGGAAAACCCTGCCACATGAGTGCAAACATTATTGCCGGTAGGGCAGTAGAGCCGTTGGCCAACCATGGAAAATACCTGTCCAGTATACCCAGACGTACGAGTATATCATTTATAAGACCGCTGTTGCCATCGTACAGCCACCGCCACATCAGGGCGGTTATCACGCTGGGTGTTACCCAGGGAATGAGGATCAAGGAGCGTGCAAGAGAACGCCAGAAAAATTGACGGTTTAAAAGGAGGGCGGTAATGAAACCGAGAACTAGCTGAAGTGAGATTACCCCGGCAATCCAGATAAGAGTATTTCGAAAGGATATCCAGAAAACTTCGTCTTCAAGAGCCTTTTTATAGTTGCCCAGGAAAACAAACTTTATTTCGTGGGGTTTCCAGATAACATAGTTAAAAAAACTTAGACCGAACGTATAAACCAGGGGAATGAATATGATAAAAGTAGTAACTGTTAAAGCCGGGAGGAGAAGAGAATATGGGTATAGATCTGTTTTTCTTCTTAAAGCTCGTATCATTCTCTGCAAAACAGATCCGGGCCGCTTGATACGACCCGGAAGTGATTTTTATCTACTCTCCATAGAAGTGTTTCTCGAAGATTTCCATCATCTCTTTGCTTGTTATTTCACCAAGAAAAGCTCGTTGCATCGTGGTGGGCCAGACCGATTCTACGAACTCTGCTGTAGCCGGATGAGCAGGAAGAACGCCGGCGAAATCGGCCGACTCTGTTGTAGCTTTTACGAACCTGGAAAGCTCACCGTAATCTGCTTCTGCGTTGGATTTATTTACAGATATCTGCCCACTTGCTTTCTGCCAGGTAAGATTGTTCTCCTTTGTGGCCAGAAAAGAGATCCATTTCCATGCAGCTTCTTTGACTTTCGAGGCTGAAAAGATTGCATTTTCTTCATCTCCGAAGGAAGTCCACCTTCCTTCAGTGCCCTCAGGCACGGGAAAAGCGGAGATCTTATCACCAAGGGCATCAACCATGCCCTTTGCACTTCCGATATGATGGATGGTGGTGGCGGTTCGTCCGCTTTGCATATTGGCGATTATTTCCTTGAATCCGTCGTTAGGAGTGGTAGGAGGACTTACTTTGTGAACCCTGTAGAGGTCTATAAACCATTGGTTTGCCGCTATAGCTTCGGGAGTAGTTAAGCCGCCCTTCTCAAAATTGGCTCCAGAAGAAAGTACAAAAGCGCCCCACCAGTCGTGACCACCACGAGCTCCTCGAATGCCGAAACCGTAGACGTCGACATTACCATCACCATTGGTATCGCGGGTAAGTTTTTTTGCAACATCGAGAAACTCTTCACGGGTTTCTGGGATTGACAGGCCAAGCTTTTTAAACATATCTGTACGATAATACATGTAGAGTATAACCATCTGAAGAGGCATCAAATACTGTTTCCCATCGGTATAGCGGGTAAGCTCCCATACACGGTCGTAGATATCGTTACGTCCTTGCCAGGTGGAAATCCATTTATCCAGTGGCTCAAGGGCTTTTAATTCGACCAATTGTGGTTGCCACCAGAGTTTGACCTGGGAAACATCGGGTGGGCTGCCTGCCGTAACTGCTGTTAGCAAACGCTGGTGATAGGCATCCCATGGCACTCTTTCAGCTTCGATCTTGATTCCCGGATTTTCCTGTTCGAACTTCTGGATAAGAGAATCTACTCTGGCTTCAGGATCATCGAGGTGGAACCAGAAGTTTACACTTTGAACCTCCGCCTCTTTCTTGCCTGAAGCCTCCTGTTTGCCTCCTGCAAACAAAAGAGTTGAGACGATGATACCCAGTAGAAAAAGCGCAGCCGTTTTTTTCATAATATATCTCCTTTGTAAAATTTTATACACTCACTACGTGAGTTTTTTTTAAGATACTTGATAAACCTAAATTCATGCCCGATTTCTCTTACGTTCTATAACCTTGTAACAGGCTTTTACAACATTCCTTGCAGTAAGTCCGTATTTCTTGAGTATCTCTTCAGGCCCGCCGGATTCACCGAAGGTGTCTTTTATACCAACCATTTCTATGGGAACGGGATAATTACATGAAATAACCTCTGAAACGGCACCACCCAGTCCTCCCAGTATAGTGTGCTCTTCGACAGTAACAAGACAACCGCATTCACGGGCAGCTTCAAGGATTACATCGCTATCGAGTGGTTTTAAAGTATGAATATTTATGACCCTTGCAGATACTCCTTTTGTTTCCAGAGTTTGAGCTGCTTCAATGGTAATCGATAGCATCGTGCCTATAGAAAAAATGGCCACATCCGAACCTGCCCTTAATACCTGGGCCTTCCCCAAATTAAATGGTGATTCCGGTGTTGTAATTAAAGGAGTGGGAATACGACCCAATCGCATGTAAACCGGGCCTTTATGTTCTGCAATGGCAAGGGTTGCTTTATACGCTTCTGTGGCATCCGATGGAGCGACTACGGTCATTCCAGGAATCATGCGCATAAGGGCAAGATCATCGAAAGATTGATGGGAAGCACCATCACCCCCTACAGTTATGCCTCCGTGGCTTGCTGCTATTTTTACATTTGCCTGGTTATACCCTACGGAAAGCCGTACAGGTAGATTGGCAAGACTGGTTGCGAATACTGCAAAAGTGGTAACAAAGGGTATTTTCCCGGCAAGGGCGAGCCCTGCGGCCGTTCCTATCATATCATTCTCGGATATTCCCATTTGAAAAAATCGATGAGGAAAAGCTTTGGCAAACCAGTGCACACGAATCGCTTCGGTAAGGTCGGCTGTAAGGACAACCACGTCCGGATTGCTGTTACCAAGTTCGAGTAGTGCTTTTCCGAATGCATCACGAACCGGAGTATGACTTCGGAAATTCATTCTGCCTCCTCGGGTACTGGAAAATCTGAATAATTTGAAGCATAACCAAGGTACTCGAGAGCCTTTTTCGCCTCCTCAGGGGAAGGGCAAGCTCCGTGCCATTTGGGATCGTTTTCCATGAAGGGGATGCCTTTACCCATAATAGTACGGGCTATAATAACGGCAGGTTGATTTTTCTCACCTTTAGCTGCTTCAAATGCTTGTACAATTTGATCAAAATCATGACCGTTTATATCGATAACCTTCCAACCGAATCTTGAAAGCTTCTCTGCCAGTGGTTCAAGATTCTTGATTTTTGCCACCTCTCCGTCAATCTGCAGATTGTTAAATGCTACAATAAGTGTGAGGTTTGCGAGCTTAAAATGGCTTGATGTAAGCAGTGCTTCCCATATAATACCTTCCTGCATCTCTCCGTCACCTACAATGCAATAGACTCTTCCACTATGACCGTCTAAACGTTTAGCCAGAGCTAAACCATTGGCAACGGAAAGCCCTTGGCCCAAGGGTCCGCTGGATGTTTCTACAAGAAGAGGTAGCTTGTCCCGAGCGGGATGACCCTGCAGACGACTATTTATTGCCCTGTGAGTGGAGAGCTCCTCTCTTGGAATATAGCCTTGTAAACTTAGAACGGAGTACCAGGCTGCGCATATATGGCCATTGCTTAAGACCAACCTGTCCCGATGCGGATCGTTTAGCCTGTCGGGGGCATGGTCCATAGAATAGCCGTACAGTGCTGCCAATATGTCTGCTATACCCAGGGCACCGCCGGGATGTCCCGAACCCCTGAAGGATATCATGCGGATGGTATCCCGCCGTATTTGGAGAGCCATATCTTTCAATTCCTGATAGTTGAGTGTTATTTGTTGAGTTGTAGTATCACAGTTCATTTGCCAAATCTTCTCCTGTAGGCCATTATCATGTGCTGTTCCATGGCAGCCCCTGCCGCTTCCGGATCATGTTCGGCAATGCCGAGGAATACGGCTTCGTGTTCTCTTAAGGTATTTTGCTTACTGGTTATTTCTTCTTCCTCTACATTGCGGTTCATGTTGATAATATCAGGGGTGATCAGACTTATCAGAGAGCTAAGAATAGAGTTTTTTGAAGCTTCTGCAATTTTAAGGTGAAAAAGATGATCCTCTTCCAGAGCCCGGTTGCCGGCCAGGACCTTGCTTTTAAACTCTTCAAGGAGATTCTCTATCTCCGTTATATCTTTTTCTGTAGCTCTATGGGCTGCAAGTCTTGCCACCTGAACTTCCAGAATTGCCCTTGTTTCGAACAATGATTCTAAATCTTTCTGGTCGATACGTAGAATATTGGATATAAGCCCTTCCAGAGCTCTTACTCCAAGGCTGGCCACAACAGTACCCTTTTTAGGCTCTGTCTTTAAAATACCATAGAACTCGAGACGCTTAAGAGCCTCTCGCACGTAGCCCCTGCCTACTCCGAAACGTTCCATCAAAGCCCTTTCAGGGGGGAGCCGATCACCCGGCTTTAAAACCCCTGTTCGGATAAGCTTTCTGATTTGTTCTATTATAATATCCGAAGGCTTTTGAACATTTATTTCTTGAAAATATTCTAATTTTGAATCTTCAGAAGCCATAAATCTATTCTTCTTAACTCTCCAAAGAATCTTCAACCGCAATCGATCATCTGATCCAGGGACTATTTGTAAAAACACAAATTTTGGGGAACCAGTTTCTGGTTAACCAGATACCAGAATATTATCATGAGATAAAATAGTTGTCAATACCTGTAATTGTTTTTAAAGCTCGAAAATCAACTTCTCTTCTGCTGGTAGGAGTCTTTTACCCAGCGGTCGAGGGTCTGGGTGGGATTCTCCACGACCTCCCTTGTAAGAATAAACTCTTTATTCCCATTGTTGCCTGCAATCAAGTTAAGCCCGTATTCATAGTTTTTTAAAATCTGATCACATAGTTCATTTATGCTTAAGCCAGTTTTTCGAGCTCTTTCGCAAATCATATCACTTGCTTGTGTATCAAAAGTGATACGAATTCCCGTTCTATCAAAAAACGCACTCTCATATTGTTTTAAATGCTCATGGATGAACTGCTTTTCTATGTAGGCGGAATCTTCAAAAAGTTTTTTTAGCTCATAAGCAGGATTATCTACCATCTCTTTTGTAACTACGAAATGTCTGACTGAAGAATCAGGAAGTTCGTACTTGAAGTCCCTGAAGACTTTTTCACAAACAGTGAGTAGCCCCCTTGCTCCTGTTTGTTCATGCTTTGCCTTTTCGGCTATCGATCTCATCCCTTCTTCTGAGAAAACTACCTCTATATCGTAAGCCTTAAAGTCGTCTATATACTGTTTGATTATTGAACCTTCCGAGTCTTTGAGAATCTTGTAAAGATGATCCACATCCAGATCATGACAGACCGCATGAACAGGCAGTCTTCCTATAAACTCGGGTTCAAAACCGAACTGCACAAAATCAGAAGAACGTACTTTTGACAGCAAGTTTGTCTTCTCATCTTCCTGGGGGAAACTGGCCCCGAAACCAATTCTCTTGTTTCTTATACGCCTTTCCACTATTTCGTATAAGCCGTTAAAAGCTCCGCTGACCACAAAGAGGATGTGCTTTGTGTTGATTGTGTTTTTCTCGACCTTGCCTTTAGTCTGAAACTCCATGAAAGCTTGAAGCTGGGATGCGATATCAAAGGGGGTACGCTGAGGCACTTCGGTTTCTTCCATCAATTTGAGAAGATTCATCTGAACACCTCTCCCGCTTACATCTCTGCCCATGATATTTCGTGGAGTGGCAATTTTGTCTATTTCATCCAGATAGATAATTCCGTACTCGGCCAGTTTGATATTCCCATCCGCTCTTCTGACCAGATCCCTTACCAGGTCTTCCACATCACCGCCTACATAACCGGTTTCACTGAACTTGGTGGCATCTGCCTTTACAAAGGGTACTCCGATAAGTTTGGCAATGTTTTTTATAAGATAGGTTTTCCCCACACCGGTAGGGCCGATCATTATTATGTTCTGTTTGGTATAATCATCACATCCACCCGATTTCGAACAACGGCTGACGTGATTGTAATGATCACATACAGCGATGGAGAGAATCTTTTTTGCCTCTTCCTGACCTATTACATACCTGTCCAGGAATGCCTTTATGTCCTTTGGTTTAAGATCGAAGTTGATATCAATTGGTTTTTCCTCTTTAGCTTCTTTTTCATCTTTACGGGCAGGCTGTGGGGAAGCGTTTATTGTGAACTCTGCACCATACTTTTCTTTGAAAAACTTTTTAAGTTCTTTTTGCAGTTCTTCCGGAGCCGGGAATCTCATATCCTTCATAATAATAGCTATCTCTCCTCTTCTGTTAAAGCTCAATATTGTTTAATACTTTACATATATAATGTATTGATTTAATGCAAAAATTCCAAATTTTTTATCAATAAATAAGTCAGTGACTGATAGGTTTGAGTACGCATAATAACCGGAATATGTCGTTGAAATTAAAAACTCTTCTTTCAATTTAATTTATTCATAGAAAAAGGGGCTCGCTTTTATTTTAAAATCCCCTTTGGATAAATCATCGATAGTAGATTCGGTATCAATAAAGATAAAACCTTTTCTCTGAACCTCGATACAACCTACTGTAAAACTTCTACCTCTAAATTATGTTTCAGGCTATTTTTTTCAAGAAAATACTCGATCCTTTCATTAATATAGTGACCAATTCACCTGCTGCCCTGTTTAGATTATCCAATTCGATCGATTCATCCTTCTCTTCCGGCTCTTCATTAAAGATAGAATCATACAAAGAAGCTCTATCCTCATATCACAATATCTTCTCTCAGGTTATTCTCATGTTCATCGATATACTAAACCCCGGCTCAATATCAATATTTTCAATGTCGGTTGATTTTACACTATATTAAGGAGAAATATGAAATGTCAGGATTTTACCCTTCTTACGCTCTTATCTCCTGCCTCTGGAAAATGACATAGGTAAGGGCAAAGAAAAGGATTACCGCTGCCAGAAGACCCGTAAAGTGGGGTAAAATCAATAAAAGGCTCAGCAGAAAAGGCAGTGGTGATCCCAGTAACGCACCCTGCAGTTGGCTGAAGAAGACAAGACCAAGTGCTCTGGTTTCAGGATTTAGCAGGGCAAGGGTTATTTCCCCATAAAGAGTGTTGGGAGAAATACGGGAGATTGTAAGCTCCGCAGCGCTTCTTCCCGCCTCCCCTCCGGCTCCGAAAAGACCTGCTATTAACCCGGTTATAATTGACCAGAAAACAGCAAAGAGTAACCATACCGCAAATGAAGCCAGAGCAGAGGTTGCAGGTTGACGGAAAATTACCGAGAAAAGCATGGCCACTATCAACCAGATCCCGGAGTAGGCAAGAGTCGCTACAAGAAAAACAAGACTCCTTAAAACTTCTTCCCCACTTGGAGGTATTCCCAGGAGTAAAAGCCCCACGCCAATAACTATGAGCCACAGTGAGAGGAGAGTGATGGTTAAAGTGAAAAGTGCAGCAAGAAACTTACCAAGTAGAAGGGCGTCTCTGTATATGGGCTGAGAGAGGACCCTGCTTAAAGTGCGTTTATTGTATTCGCTGTTTATGGAATCGAATCCCAGTGTGATGGCCGCAAGAGGTATGAGAAAACCCATGAAAGAGACGAAAGATGGGAGTGGGTCTGTGGATGTTGTAAAAAGGCGAAGTATGATAAATGGGTCTTCCCCGACAGCGTCTCTTATGGCTCTGGCACTACTGTATATCGATCCCAATGCAGTAAGTAGTATCAATCCTACAAGAAGACGCATGCGGATACCGCCCATGTGATCTGCCATTTCTTTAAGTACGACTGTCCACAATCCGGTAAATGGAGAACCCTTACGCTTTCTCTCTGTTAGCTTGAACTCTTTGAGCTTCATCCCTCTCCTCCTCAAAATATCGTGCATAGATATCATCAAGACTGTGTCGCTTCATATTCAGACTTAAGAGTTTACCTCCTGCTCTTACTATTTCGGCAGCCACCTTTTCACGAACATCTTCTTTGGCTTCGATATGAAACTCATTCTCTCCGTAAAGTTCGACTTCTACCACTCCGGGAATTTTACGAATCTGCTCTTCAAGATCATTGCCACTGGCCTCTACGCTTAAATCGTAGGCGCCTCCTATTACCTTACTGGAAAGTTCTTCCACAGTGCCTTCAAGTACCATCCGGCCATGACTGAAAAGACCCACACGGTCGCAAATTGCCTGTACCTGGTGTAGCAGATGTGAAGAGAGAAGAATCGTAATCCCTTTGCCTTTCAGGCCACGTATAAGCCGTAAAAACTCCTGGGCGGCTTCGGGGTCAAGGCCGGTGGTCGGCTCATCCAGAATTGCTACTTCCGGCTGTTTGAGAAGAACTTCTGCCAGTCCGAGACGCTGGCGCATACCCCTTGAGAATGTACCAACTTTTTTATCTGCCACATCTATAAGTTCTAATTGAGTTAAAAGATCGTTTGTCCTTTTTTCGGTTTCTTCAGTCTCTATTCCTGCCAATCTGGCCGTATATCTGAGGTTGGCTCGGGCAGTGATGTCATCGTAGAATCCTACAGAATCGGGCATGTAGCCTACTCGACGTTTAACTTCTAAAGGTTCCCGAAGGGGATCGAATCCGACAATATTTACCTTTCCACCGGAGGGCTCGGTTAATCCAAGAAACATAAGGATTGTTGTGGTCTTGCCCGAACCGTTAGGACCGAGAATACCAAAAACCTCCCCACGGTACACGGACAGGTTAAGATTATTTACCACCGGAGTTTCATTGTAACATTTGGTAAGATTTTCTGTTTTTATTACTGTGTTGTTGTTCGTGTTCATCTTCGCCCATACCGCATTACCGCCAGCACTACCACGAGCAAGGCGGCGGCTATGATGATAACTGCAACAATACCCCACAACGTGGAGGTTCTCACTGTTATGCGAAAATCTACAGAATTGGATGCATCCCGTGCATTTGCTCTGAAGGTAACGCTGTAGTCTCCTGCAATTGCTTTCTGAGAGGGTGTAACCAGAGCGGTTACCTCTTTTTTTTCACCAGCGGGGAGTAGTTCGATAGATTTTGGGTTAAACTCCACCTTCCAGTTGGACGGCTCCCAGGAGGAGAACTCAATGTCACTGGCAGGTGCGCTTCCGGTATTTTCGATGGTCAGCTTGAATGCCTTCTCTCTACCCGCAGTTGCGCTTCCGCTGAGTCTGCCCTCCGGACCTGTTAATTTAAGTTTCGGCTGACCCGTTATCTCCATCGTCAGCAACGTTTCTGCACTCGTGCCCTCTGTAGAAGCAAGCACGGCGATCTCATATTTTCCAGCTGTGATATTTGCAGGCGGTTTTACTTCCATATCAACTTTTTCTGTTTTCCCGGCTTTTATCGGAACTGTAGTTATTTCCTGATTCCTATAAGCCTTTTTGAAAGTTACCTGGAATCCTTCGGGAGCCTGGGCACGAAGATTGACGAGAGAATCCTGGGAACTCTCATTATTTATAGAAAGTCTGTAAGAGAAATCCGTTGTTGGAGTGCCTATAAGTGAGGGAAACTCCGGTTCGATTTTAAGTCTTCGTGGCAGAGATTTACCGATGTTTATGGTTATGGGTAAATCGAATGTATTGTTTCTGCCTGTAGCACGAATGATAAAATTATAGCTACCCTCCGGTGTATTATCGGGAGGATCGATCCACAGCTCTGCATCGGCGCTTTCATCCGGTGCAACAAATACCGAGCTTATAAGATTTCCATTTCCCACAAAGACAGTTTCCCAAGCCGTGGGAGCTCTCAAAATGCTTAGATCGACCCTTTGGGGTGGGAGTTTGTAATTCTTTACAGTAAGAGATAACGTAATGATGTCTGTTTTGCTGGTTATAATAGAAGGATAATCGGTAGAAAGGGATAGGCCACGGTAGTCCTGTGCAAAAAGTGGTGTCGTTAGTAAAGTAAGAAGTATAATAAACCGTCGCATTATTAGCGTCCTCCTGGGGTAAGTAAATATTTTATTACCTAATTTTTGTGGTCATAACAAAATATAGCAAACAGAGAAAATCTTCGTCAAGGGGCTTTCAAAAAATTTATAGTACCTGGCAGTTAAAATAAAACCTTAACGGATGTTTAGATTCATTAATATTATTTTTCCTAACAGTATAATTCTTTTCTAAAAAAACACTTTCTTTTAGCGGTCACTGGGTGTAGAATAATTCTTAGCAGGCGATTATGACCGATTCAAATACCGGGAAAGGTCTCTGAAGAGTCCCGGGGCGTCAGAAAATGTTCTATAAAGAACATAAATCCTGTCCTCAGGAGCGCCGACCACATTGTCACATCGCCTGCTTTTTTTGTCTTTACTACGAAAGAAGGCCACCACCTATGGTGGAGAGACGGGCTTAAGCCCTTCTACCTTTTTTCGGAGCATACAACCACTTAAGTAATTTCCGTAAAGCAGGAATTACTTAGCCCTTGCAGGGCTTGCAAAGCCTTTGGCTTTGCCTGTGGTTGTTTACCAATGCCACGCAGCACTATCTCACATCACCTCCAGGGTACCTTTCCGTTTTGCCTTAAACTCAAACCACCGGAATAGCAGAAATCCAAGAAGAATATACAGAACACCGATAAGAAACTCAGTACCCATTAAAGGAGCTATTTCTATAAATGCAGAACCGGAAATAATTTTTCTTGCCGAAGCAATACCTCTTGTCAGGGGAAGTGACCACGAAATAGTCTGCATCCATTCCGGCAGAAGAGATAGGTTTAGATTGGCACCCGAGAAGATGAGGAGCAGAAAAAATACCGTGTTGTTTACAAACATTATGTTTCGAGTTAAAAGGCTCAGGGCACCCAGAAGAAGGCCAAATCCTGATGTACTGAAGGTGGTTATAAGTATTACAACAGATAGAACAAGAGGGTCGGTCTTTGAGACATCCAGACCCAGCAAGGTAATCCCCCAGAACAGACCGAGGAAAACACCGAGGATACCGTCAAGCACATGAATGGCAGCTCTTCCTACAAACAGGGCAAGCCTGTTGGCAGGAGTAGCAAAGAGGTAAGGAAGGGTACCGTCCCATCGGTCTCCCCCGATACTCATCGTTACCCCGTATATGCCGCTCATCGCAGCCATCTGGACTGAATTTCCTATAATGTAGAAAGATGCGCTTTCCTTTCCGGTAGCGAAGGTGCCGAGAACAACAAAAAAAAGCATGTAACTGAGTGGAGCTATAACCTTGGAGGCGAGGTAGGCAGGGGGTGTAAACCATCTGAAAAGGGCGATGTAGGAGAGCACTGCACCCCGAAAAAACAATCTGATGTTAAGTAGAAGAGAGTGAAACATATATATCAAACCTTTCCATCAATGCATCGACAGGGTGGCGTCCACCCGTGCCTTTTTAAGGATTACCCTGAAGAGCCTCTTGCTTAGAAAAAGATAAAGAATACTGTACCCTAACATCACCCCCCATGCGAAGGAGATATTAGCAATAGTTCCCGTCCCTTGAGCAGATGCATGAAGAGCGAGTGCTGCCCAATAGGGGGTAAGTAAATAACTTAAAGGCGTAGTCCAGCCGGGTAGCAAAGCTATGGGAAAGAGGAATCCACATAGAATGTAGACCGGAAACTCCAGACCATTTTGCCAGCGTTGGACATCCGGATTAAGTATAAAGAGAGATGCGATTATAATACCGAAACATACAAAGGAAACTACGGTTATAATAAGTGAGATAAGGAACAACCATGGTTGGGCAATGCTTAAGGGATACCCGAATATGAAAGAGACCAGTATATAGCTTACCACCATGGAGCCAAGAGATTGAAGAACATTGGCAAGATTTTTCCCTATTACCACTACCTGGATTGGAGTGGGGGCTGCAACAAGAGATTCCAGTGTACCCATCCATCTTTCTACAGTAATTCCGTTTCCGCTGATAAAGAGAAGACTGGACCATAGTCCGGTCATGCCGCTGCCTATTACAACAAAAATAATATATTGACCCCCCTTGTCTTTGAGCATCCACAGGGCGAGCATGGCTATTATAAGAGGCTGAAAAAGAACGGCAAAAAGGATAAAGGCATCTTTAACGGTTTGTCGGAAAGTCATTTCAAAGGTTGAGGCTATAACCCGAAGGTATTTTGTTAAATAAAAAGGGCGGATACTTGCCATTTTTACTCTCCTTTGTTTCCTACCAGCCGTACATAGGCATCTTCCAGAGTAGGCTCCCTTACTGAAATTTTCCCCACCCGAAGACCGTTTAAAATGGCCAGAATATCGGGAACCGCCTCGGAACCACGGGCGGTCTGGATAAGGAGAACCTGTCTCTGTTCCACGTTTTCCACGGCAAGGTTTTCAATAAACCCTTTAGCCTGTAGCCGTTCGATCACTTCCGACGGAATACCGAACACCTCTACTTCGATAATATGGAGGTCCTTTACAACTTCCTTAAGTGCTTCCGGTGTATCGAGGGCTACTATTTTACCGTGGTTTATTACAGCAATCCTCTGGCAGAGGGCATCGGCTTCGAACATGTAGTGCGTTGTGAGAAGGATGGTTTTTTTCTCTGCCTGAAGGTTGCGTACGACCTCCCGTACCTCTCTTGCTCCGATCGGATCGAGCCCAATGCTCGGTTCATCGAGGAAAAGGATATCGGGGTCGTGCAGGAGTGCACGGGCTATGTGGAGCCTCTGTTTCATTCCCCTGGAATAACCCTCAACCTTCTCCTTCCCCCGGTCTTCAAGCCCAACAAGTTCCATTAAGTAGGGGATGCGGGATTTCGAGATTCCCGGATCAACATGATAGAGGCTTGCAAAGTACCTTAAATTATCCACTCCTGAGAGTCTCCAGTAAAGGCCGCGCTCACCTCCAAGGATAAAACCGATTCGAGGTCTCACCTTTTCCGCCTCCCTCACTACATCGAAGCCCTGTATCCTTGCAGACCCCGATGTGGGGATGAGGATGGTAACAAGAATTTTTACAGTGGTGGTTTTACCTGCTCCGTTCGGTCCGAGAATACCAAAAAGTTCTCCCGGCTTTACATAAAAGGAGATATCGTCTACTGCAACGATTTCTTTTACCTTCCGCCGGAATATTCCCATGACAGGACGATAAATACGGCGTAGATTATCAACTTCAATTGCATTCATATAAGCAGGCAAAAGAATAGCATTAAAAAGGCTGCATGTAAAGATATTTCGATTTATGAAAACTTGAGAAAATATTATAAGCCGCCTGCTTTAAAGGCGGCTTTTTATTGCTGTCAATTACAAGCTGTCCGGTTTGGCGTGATAATTGTTAAGAAATTATAGCGTGGTTTCTAAGGGTTGTCAATAAAAAATATTAAAAAAGTAGAGTTTACCAATCGGGCATCGAAGATCGATGCTTAAGATAGTACCGAAATACTGCCCATTATCCCTGTTAAAAGAAAAATGATTACCCCGAGAAGAAGACCTGTGAGGGCAAGGCCATACTGGCGTTTTCGCAGTTTGGCCAGCTCTTCCGAAGGACCCTGGGCTGCGACCTGTGATACTTTTCAGCCAAGACCTTCGAAAGCATATACCGCCAGGATGACAAGTGCCAGCACAACGATGTGTTTTATCAATGCAATAATAGACTACGGGTTAGTAAGTTGGAAAAATCCTTCATATCCTGGATTAATACGACTTATCAAATCACCGGTAACAACGAGCAGTAAAATACATGCATAAACGAGAGTGCGGTAACGCTTCATAACGGCACCCATCAGTTTTCCCATTACGGGTGGTTCCAGTGTTTCTCCTGCAGAAGAGGTAAGAATCAGTATATTGGTAATCATCCCCCCTATCCATGATACTGTTGCAAGAAGATGGATCCAGTTGATAATGCTTAGAAAAATGATGTTGTTCATAGACAATGCTCCTGGTTAATAATAGAAAATTATTACATATTATGTCAAGAAAAAAGCTGATTTTTTAAATGAAATTTGATTGCTTGATAAGTCAGCCTTTGGTGCTGGACATCCAATCTGATTCTGATTACCTTTAAGTTGTGTCTGGAAGCTTGTTTCTTTTTACGGAGCACTAAGTATAGCAAAAAGGACTATCCTTAAAAAAATGATGGACAATCAATTACCCGAAAGATTTACCCTTCAGATAAAATATATTCTTTTTGTAACCGGTGTGGTGTTTTTCAACATGCTTTCCCGATACGTATTCTCCCCCCTCCTCCTGGAAGTGGAGCGCTCTTTCAATATCTCCCACGCGGTAGCTTCCAGATTTTTTCTCTATATAAGCATAGGTTATGCCATAGCGATGCTATGTTCTGGTTATGTGTCGACAGTTATAAATCATCGAGGAACCATAATACTTTCTTCAGCCATGGTAGGAGTTACTGTAATCCTGGTTGCCCTCTCCTCCTCGCTCCCTTTAATCTATACAGGTCTTTTTCTTCTGGGGATGGGCTCAGGCTTCTATGCTCCATCCGGTATTTCTGTGATAACTTCCATGGTGGTGAGGGATGACTGGGGGAAGGCATTGGCTGTCCATGAAATCGGTCCTAATTTATCACTCGTAGCAGCACCACTTATGGCAAATCTTTTTATACGTTTCACTTCATGGCGTGGTGTATTGATTGCAATAGGAATGCTTTCTCTCCTCATGGCTTACCTGTTTTTTCGCTTTAACAGGGGGGGCAATTTCCCCGGTCAACCCTTGAATCTTTCGAATATAATACCTTTGCTTAAAAAGCCTTCTTTCTGGCTGTTAATGCTTTTTTTCTGTTTCGCCCTGGGAGGGGTACAGGGTGTGTATTCATTGCTCCCCGCATTCCTGGTTACAGAGAAGGGATTCGAGGCGGTATATGCAAATAATCTCTTTGGTATTTCCAGAATAATATGCATTGTAGCCATATTTTTCTCCGGTTTTCTTGTGGATAGAATCGGGATTAAAAAGACAATTTTTTTAATACTTCTTTGTTCCGGGGCAGCGATTTTATTGCTCGCCATTTCATCGGGAGCTATTCTTCTGATAATGATCTTTCTCCAACCTGCAATTATCGCCCTCTTTTTTCCTGCGGGCCTGGCTGCACTATCATCCATCGGGCCTCCCCAGACCAGAAATCTGGTGGTCTCATTGATAATTCC
>QNBH01000058.1 GCA_003645645.1 Spirochaetota bacterium
ATGCAGAACTGTTTTAAATCCGCCCGGCTGGCCACTCCCGTCCGGGCGGATTTAAAACAGTTCTGCATACCTCCTCAACGCAGGCAGGACTGCTCCATCTCACACTATATGCCAGGACCGCCTTCGGCGCCCCTCCGATCCCTCACGCTTTTAAAGCAGCGCATCTGGTTCGGTTCTACGAAAGTAGAGATTTGGTTCAAGGCTGCGCTGCCCTGGGAAAAAATTAATTTTTTACTATAGGGAAGGCGGTTAAATGCATCAAAAATCGACTCTATTTGCTAAAATGAGAATTGCTGTACCAGGAGCTTTTTATTGCATCCCTGTTTAAAGCATGGTAGAATAATGATTAAGCAAATAAATGAAACTCAACATAATTAAAGCTTTTTTCTTACTCGGTGCTGTAATTATAGGTTTTGTAATTTTTATTCCCTTCCCCGATTATGATATCAGGCTGTTAGGAATTGGCGAGCACAGAAATTTTTTATTTCACTCTTCCTTTCTACCTGTTTTGGGGTTTGTTTTTTTAAGAAAATCTCGTTCAAGAAGTTATATATTTACTATTATTCAAGGTTTTACCATGGGTATTTGCCTGGCGATAGGGCTTCATCTTTTTCTTGATACCTTTCAATCAGCCGCAGTTAAATTTATATTTATCGGGTCTCTGGTTGACGGCACTTCGCTGGATGATCGGTTATGGCTGGGTATCAATTCCATTGTTAGCATGATTATTGCATTCTATTTCGGCTCAAATATTTATAAAGATACAGCTGCAAATTAAAAGGGCTAACGAGGGTTAAAGCTCTGCTGATTGTCCCGAAATGTTTAAAGGTGAGTTGTAATGATAAAAGGATCTCTCCTTGCTGTTCCCATAGGTGATGTTTCCCAGGATCTGATGCTGTGGCTTAAATCTGCACTTACAGATACCTTAAACTGTGATGTATCTTTAAGAGATTCTATTTCACTACCATCAGAATGGTATAACAGTGCTCGTGGTCAATACTGCGGGGTAGATTTTCTCCGTGCATTGGAGCATATTCCTCGCAAAGACTATGGACCCATTCTCGGAGTTGCCGACGTGAACTGCTATGCCTGCGGTTTAAACTTCGTCTTCGGGCTTGCCGATCCCTATACAGGAGTGGCCCTTGTGGCCTTACCACGATTAAGACAATCTTTCTACGGACTTGCAGAAGATGAGGAGCTGTTCCGACAGCGTGCATTGAAGGAGGCTGTCCA
This sequence comes from Spirochaetota bacterium, assembly GCA_003645645.1. Lineage (GTDB taxonomy): Bacteria > Spirochaetota > Spirochaetia > SPDA01 > B32-G16 > B32-G16. The sequence continues at coordinate 1,234 of QNBH01000058.1, forward strand.
TGAGCTGGGACATACCCTCGGGCTTGGGCACTGCACGGATACTCTTTGTGTGATGCACTTCTCGAATATGTTAAACGATACAGACCGGAAGAGTGCCAATTATTGTGAACTTTGTAAAAGAAAGATAGGTGTTAAGTAGAATGATTAAGTTCGATCCACTCTCACATCGGTTTCAATCTCAGAGGAATATTGTACTCTCCGCAGGCGGAATGGTTGCCACCAGTCATCCCCTGGCGGCACAGATCGGAGCCAATGTTTTACGCAGAGGCGGAAACGCCGTAGATGCTGCCATTGCAACGGCAGTAGCCCTTACAATCACCGAGCCGACTTCCAACGGGATAGGAGGGGACTGTTTCGCCATTGTGTGGCATGGAGGCAGGTTATACGGGCTCAACTCGAGCGGGCCTGCTCCTGTCTCGCTATCTCTTGAGGAACTAGAGAAAAGGGGCTTAGAAGAGATTCCCCCTGTTGGATGGATTCCCGTTACAGTTCCAGGAGAGCCGGCAGGATGGGCGGCTCTATCGGAGCGCTTCGGGAAACTGCCCTTTGCTGATTTATTCGACGAACCTATCAGCCTGGCAGAATCGGGAGTTCCCGTTTTCCCTACTGTGGGGGTGCTGTGGAAAGAGGCTTATAATTTTTACTCTAAACTTTGCAGAGGTGAAGAGATTTTCGCTCCGTGGTTCGAATCGTTCGTACCGAATGGAAGCCCCCCGAAAATCGGCTCTCTCTGGTTCCCCTCCTTTTACGCCGATACCTTCAGGCGGATAGGGGAAAGCAAAGCTTCCGATTTTTATTGCGGCGAACTTGCAAATAAAATTTTGAGTTATTCCGATAAAACAGGAGGTTATTTTACCGGTGAAGACCTTACCGGATTTAAGCCTGAATGGGTGGAGCCTGTCTCGGTTCGATATAAAGGATACGATATATGGGAACTCCCTCCGAACGGTCAGGGACTTACCGCTCTTATAGCTCTGGGGATTTTACGAAAGGATACACAGGCTTCACTATTTGATCCGCAAACAGCACACCTTCAGATCGAGGCGATGAAGCTGGCTTTCTCCGATGCCCTGGAGTATATTTCTGATCCCTATTTTATGGAAATCGATTATAAGGCCTTCCTCGATGATGCATACCTGTCTTCACACAGGCGCTTGATAGGAGAAAATGCCTCTCTTCCACGACCCGGAAGGCCTCTGAAGGGGGGAACAGTCTATGTTGCTGCCGCAGACAGGGAAGGAACCATGGTTTCCTACATACAGAGTAACTATATGGGATTCGGGTCGGGATTGGTTATACCCGGAACAGGGATTACCCTTCAGAATCGGGGTTGCTGTTTTTCTGTTAATCCCGCCCATCCCAATGCCATGGCCGGTGGGAAGCGCCCCTATCATACAATAATACCCGGCTTCATTACACAATCGGGGAAGCCGGTAGGGCCTTTCGGAGTAATGGGAGGCTTCATGCAACCCCAGGGGCATCTTCAAGTGGTGATGAACATGATCGATTTCAACTGCAATCCTCAGGAAGCACTGGACGCTCCCCGGTGGCAATGGGTTGAGGGTAAAAAGGTATTGGTAGAGAAAGATTTCGATAGAAAGATCCTGCAGGGACTGCTTGACAGGGGACATCAAATAGAGGTTGCTACGGAGTACGAGTCATTCGGTAGAGGGCAAATAATAATGTGCGATGAGTCTGGAATGTTGTGGGGAGGCACAGAGAAGCGGTGCGACGGATACATTGCCCTGGGCTGATCGGAAAAAAAAGTACTTTCCTTTGCATCAATTTAATATTATGTTTGAAAAAGATCATTGATAAACCGCACTTTTTCTAACCTTCAAGCCTCAAGTCAAAATATAATTTAATGACGTTATCAATGTTCTAATACATTTAAGGAGGAAACTTTGCAAGTTACTCAGAATAAGGTTGTAAGTTTTGATTACACATTGAAAAACGATGAAGGAGAAGTTCTTTTTTCATCGGAGGAGAGAAAACCTCTTTCCATTATTCACGGAGCCGGGAGGATAATACCGGGCCTCGAAAATGCGCTGGAAGGGAGAGAAGAAGGAGAATCCTTTTCCGTCTCCATCGATCCCGGGGATGCGTACGGTGATTATGACGATGCACTTCTCTTCACGGTAGACAGAGGCCAATTTAGAGATCCCGATAATTTGCAGATAGGGATGCAGGTAGAGGCTCAAATGCAGGATGGTAGTACACAACTGCTTACGGTAAGAAACATCGAAGGTGAAGAGGTTACCCTGGATGCCAATCACCCACTGGCAGGACAATCTTTACATTTCGACATACACATAAATGAGGTAAGGGAAGCCACACAGAAGGAGCTTGACGAGGGAACCATACGTGAATAGAGAAAAGTAAACAACCACCGGCAAAGCCCAAGGCTTTGCAAGCCCTGCAAGGCCTAAGTAATTTCCGCTTTGCGGAAATTACTTAGGCGGTTGTATACTACGAAAGAAGGTAGACGGGCTTAAGCCCGTCTACCTTCTTTCGTAGTAAAAGCCTGCGCTCTCTCAATTAAGATTCTTAAAGACTCAAGAGCTGCCCCCCGGTCTATTGATTTACCCTCTGTATTATGGTTAGAATATTTGTCAAAAAAGTCCCGGGTTTATGGTGAGACAACTTTCTTTTGCCTATACATGTTCATACATCCCTGTAGAGATAATCCATGCTGCAGGATATATACCCAGACGAATAATAGGAAGGACCGATCTCTGTGTGCACCTAGATTCAATTCTTTCCGGAAATGTGTGCCCCTATGTTCACGGCATTCTGGATATATGGAGAAAGAGAAGGGGAGAGTACAACGGCATTGCCATAGCGGATTCCTGCGATGCAATGAGAAGTCTCTATCATATACTGTACCTCGAGGCATCAAAGGAGGAGCAGACTTCCATTTTTTTCCTCAATCCGCCCAGAAGGAACGGAAAGGAGGCTGTCGAGCTCTATGCAAAACAGCTTGAAGGTTTCTCCCGTGCTATTGGAATTAACACCGAAAGAGCTTACGAGTCACTTTTTGAATCTATCACACTTTATCACAGGCTAAGAGAGCTCTTTAACACCTTAAGCGAAAACCTAAAAAGAAAAGGTACAGCAGTACCTGTTAGCAAACTCACCGCACTTAAACTTGAACTCTACAACGATGATCCCCGGAGAGCTATTGAGGAACTCGATTCACTTATTCGGAGACCGGAAGAAGGTCTTTTGTCAGAGAGAAAGGGGCCGGAAATAGCCGTCATGGGTTCACCCATACCAGGCGAAAAGATGCTCTCCATTGTTGAGGATGCAGGATTTTCACCGGTAATCTACGATTCATGTCTTGACCTGCGATGGGATTCCTATCCAGAGGTAAGTTTGAAGAATATCGATGATCCCTTTCACTTTCTATCGGAGAGTTACCTAAAAAAAGTTTCCTGTCCCCGGATGGAAGACAGGGAAGAGTGGATCGATCGACTCGTTAAGCTTAATAGAAAGGGAGAGTTAAAGGGTATTATTCAATTCAGGATGCCCTTTTGTGATCTCCATGGGTTCGACCACTCCAATCTTCTTGAAAAGATGGGAAGGGAAAGAGTTCTCCAGATCGAAACCGATGGGTCTGAACGGAGTGAAGGGCAGATTAAAACGAGGGTGCAGGCATTTTATGAGGTGTCATCTGCGAAAAACAGAAGAGGTAATAGAGAAAAAATGCAGCAAGAGAGAAAAATTGCCTATTGCGGTATAGATGTGGGTTCCGCCACGGTGGATGGTGCAATTATTTCACCGGAAGGAGACCTGCTTGCTTCGGGTATAAAGAAAACAGGCCCCGGTGCAGAGAAGACCGCAAACTTGCTTTTAGAAACTATGCTTAAGGAGGCCGGACTTGATAGGAGAGAAGTCCTCTTTATTATGGCCACCGGATACGGAAGAGAGGGCATATCCTTTGCCCAGGATACCATTACGGAGATCTCATGCCATGCAAGGGGAGCCTATCACCTTTTCCCGGAGGCAAGACTCATTATCGACATCGGAGGGCAGGATTCGAAAGTGATTCGAATCGATGGTACCGGAAAGGTCATAAATTTTCAGATGAACGACAAGTGTGCTGCTGGAACAGGCCGCTTTATCGAGGTGATGGCCGGTGCTCTGGAGATGAATCTGGAGAGGTTGAATCGCCTTGCCCTGGAAGAAGGTGAGGTTGCTTCCATTTCGAGTGTGTGTACGGTTTTTGCGGAATCGGAAGTGGTCTCTCTGATCGCAAGGGGGGTGGAACCGGCAGATATTGCAAGAGGAATATTTGCCGCTATTACCAGAAGAATAGGGGGGATGGTCAGAAGGGTAGGCCTGGTAGAACCCGTAGTTATGACCGGCGGAGGTGCACTTAACATGGGATTGGTTAAAAGCATGGAGAGAAACCTGGGAGTTCCAATCGGTGTCGCCGAGAATCCTCAACTGGCAGGAGCAATAGGGGCGGCAATACTGGGTATGGAGAAGGCGGGAGTTTAGACCGTGGATATAATACAAAATCTTGCCAAATCTAAACTCACTCCTTTCAAAGCCGCGCTGGGTGTCTTTATTTACAAGTTTATCCTCTTAAGGGAGAGGGAAACATATAGATACTCAAGGTTACAGAATAGGATTCTCTACAGGGGTTTCTTCAATGCATACTTTAGAAAGAGGCGATCCGCCTTCATGACCCTCCTCGTTCCCGGTGAAATATTTGCGGCTCTCGGCATAGCTCCTCTAATTGTTGAAAGTCTCGGCGGAGTACTTGGTTCACTGGGACTTACAGAAAGGTTCCTTCATACAGTTGCCGAAGCCGGTTTACCCGAAAGCCTGTGCACATTCCACAGGATGCACCTTGCCTTTGCACTGGAGGGAGGGTTTTCATCACCAAGATACACGGTCGCTGCATCCGCCCTGTGTGACGGTAACATGCGGGCATTACAGCGCCTGTCGGAGAAGACAGGCTCACGGTTCTTTTTCCTGGATTTTCCCCATCCCGAACAAGACGGGGCAGTAGAGTATTTAGCCGGTCAGCTTAAAAGCACCTATCTCGAGATGGCCTCTGATCTGGGAGTAAGCAGACCACTGGAGCGTCTCAAAGAAGCTGTTTTTAGAAGCGAGGAGGCAAGGAAGTGGATAAATGCGGTAAACGAGATACGGAAAACACATTACTTACCGGATAACCACAGGCTTATATGGCTTCTAACAATATTAACCGGCTTTACAGGAACAAGAGAGGCGATAGAATGTTTCAAGACCCTGTACGAAGAGCTCAGGAACAGGGGTAAACCCATTCCTCCAGAGAAGAAACGGCTTCTCCTCATTCATCTACTGCCTCTATATCCCCATCCCGGCTTCGAGATGCTTTTTAAAAGAGATGTGGTAATAGCTGTAGAGGAGTTTACCCGGATAAGGTGGCCGAGGCTTGAGCCGGAAGACCCTTTCAGAAGTATTGCTTTAAAAGCTCTTTCCTGGCCGATTATGGGCTCTCCAGATGTACGTATCCGTTTTCTTAACCGGCTCATAGAGGAGTATTCAATCGACGGCGTTCTTTTTAACTCCCATTGGGGCTGTCGTCATTCCGACGGAGCGATTAATGCAATCAAATCCCACCTCAAGAGGCCGCTGTTGAGACTGGAAATGGATCTTGTAGATGGTAACTCCTCCTTCTCCGGACAGCTTATGACAAGAATCGAGAGCTTTCTGGAGATGATAGGAGCTTCATGAACTATAGCTCCTCATACAGTATCCCCATGACACGGGCGGCTTTTTCCCTTATAAAAACATCTGTTATTCTGTAAGTATAGTTCGAAGGTTCAGGATTTATTTCTATAATGGATGCACCCTTTGAGTAAGCTGCTTCCGGTATCATACCGGCAGGAAAGACCTCTCCCGTGGTTCCTATTACAAGCATAGCATCGGTTTTTCTGACGGCCTCCTCCGATCTGCGAACCGCTTCTTCTGGAATCCCCTCCCCGAAGAAGATAAACTCAGGCTTAAGTATTCCCCCGCAGTTACACCGCGGCGGAAGGCTCTCGAGTATCTCCGTGGTTGCAGTGGTTTTTTCTCCGCATTCTATACAACGGAGCTCCCTGGAGTTACCGTGATATTCTATAACCTGCCTGCTTCCGGCAAGAAAGTGCAGGTTATCTATATTCTGGGTGATGAGAGTTTTCAGTATGCCCTCCTCCTCCAATCTGGCAAGAACCAGGTGTGCCCTGTTAGGTTTTGCATCTTTGAAAGTTTCGAAAAAGATGTCTCTGATTAATCTCCACGATTTTTCCGGATGTTTGTAAAAATAGCTGATATCGAAGAGAGAAGGGTCGTACTTGCTCCACAACCCCATGGGCCCTCGAAACGGAGGAATCCCGCTTTCCATGGATATACCGGCACCGGTAAAGGCGGTAAGATATTGAGAGTCTCTAATAATTTTAGAAGCCTTAAGTATCTTTTCCCTGTTCATATTAAGGGCGAATAATATATAAGTATAAATGGAATTTATTATATGTAAAGACCCGACCCTTGTTGGATCCAGGGGTTAGCCTTATAAGCATTATCGATCTTTCGCAAACAGGAAAAGCTGCCGAAAATAAATCTAAATATGGAAATGCTTGATACCCTGCGAAAAATCCTGCTCTCACCTATAATCATCGGAGGCGAAGAGTTTCCCTTTACTTTATCGGCTCTTTTATTCAGAGTTCTCCTTCCCCTGCTTTTATGTTTTGTTCTTTACAGAATAATACTTAAGCTTCTTCTCAGGCTGCTTCGGTCCAGCAAGATCAAACACGAAATTCAGACAAAAATACACATGTGGGTAAGAAGGATTTTGCGTTTACTCTATGCCGTACTTTTTATCTCTCTTGCAGGCAGACTGCTGGGTGCGGAAATATTCTACTATGTTGGATTGTTTTTTAGCTTCTTAAGCCAGCCCTTCTTTGAATCGGGCAGTACCCGAATTTCGATTGTTACTCTCATTCTAATTATTCCGGTTTTTTATGTTGCTTCCTGGGTAGCCAGGGTCACCAGAGGATTCGTTAACCGTTCTGTTCTTGAGAAAATAGCCATAGATGAAGCAAAGAAGTTCTCCATATCGAATCTTATTCGATACGGAGTGATGGTTATAGTCGTACTGATAGGTCTGTCTCTGATAGGACTCAACCTCTCATCTCTTGCAGTAATTTTCGGAGTTCTGGGAATCGGTGTGGGTTTCGGCCTGCAGAGCATGGTCTCTAACTTTTTTGCAGGAATAGTTATTATTCTCACACGGCCGATAAAAGAAGGGGACAGAGTTCTGGTTGCAAATTTTGAGGGCACGGTAGATAGGATACGCCTTCTCTCAACAGTTATTAACACCCTCACCAATGAATCGATAATTGTTCCGAATTCGCAAATTATAGGTGATAAAGTATACAATTATTCATACGAGGACAGGAGAATCATAATCGTGAATATTGTACAGATTTCTTACGCTTCCGACCTGGAGAAAGCCCTGGAAGTGCTTGTGCAGATCGGAAGGGATAACCCATTCGGAATAAAAAACATGAAACCCTATGCCAGGGTGTGGTCATTCGCAGACTCCGGTATTGAGCTAAGGCTCTTTACATGGGTACATGAGGTTATCGATAAATACGAAGGACTCTCCTGGGCGAATCTACAAATCTGGAGACGATTTCGTGAACAGGGGATAGAGATACCCTTCCCCCAGTTAGACCTTCATATTAAAGGGTAATGGTTTATTTTTGTGCCGCCAGTTTTGCCTTCTGGCGCTTAAGCACCTCTTCGAGAGTAATGCCGTCAAAGTACTTTTTAAAGTGCTCCGTGGCTTCCTTCCAGATTTCGTGGGCAACACAGAAATCGACTCTGTTGCACGGTTTCTTCCCGTTTATCTCCCTTGTACAGGGAGTAAAGCCGGTACCTTCGCCTGCTCCTGTAAGTATCTGTGTGAGCGTGATCTCCGAAGGATTACGGTTTAAACGGAAGCCGCCCCCGGGACCTCTGGTGGAAGATATCATACCTGTTTTCTTAAGCCTGAAAAAGATCTGCTCCAGAAACTCGGGAGAAATATCTTCTTCCTTTGCAAGTTGCTTTATGGAAACAGGTTTTTCCTGGGAGTTTTGAGCGAGAGTAAGAACGGCTCTTAATGCATATCGTCCTTTTGTTGTAATCTTCATTTATTACTTCCTTAATAAAAGACTTTATTTATAATATAATGGTAATTGTAAGGTGTACCAATAGGATTTTTTGTATTTTTTTTTTAATTTTATCAAAAATATACTTTTTTAATAAAAAATAAGTTCTTTATTGATTGACCCGCTCTACATATTCTCTGGATTCTGTATTTACGAGAATTTTATCTCCTTCCTTGATAAAAAGTGGTACTTTTACCTCGAGTCCTGTCTCTGTCTTTACTATTTTAGTTGCTCCGCTTACAGTATCCCCCTTTAATCCTTCCTGCGCTTCTTTGACCATGTACACTATTTTATAGGGTAGCTTTATATCTATTGGACTATCTTCCCACATGACAACGGTATATACATCCCCTTCTTTCATCAGTAACTCCAGGTCTTGGAACTCCTTTACCGGAATTCCGAATTGTTCGAAAGTTTCGTTATCCATGAAATGGTATACATTCCCATCTGAGTAAAGATACTGACACTCCCTGTCCTCAACATCAATTTCCTCGACACTATCCTGGGTTTTAATAACTTCTTTTAAAACTGCTCCGGTTCTAAGATTTTTAAGCTTCAAGCGAACGAAGGCAGAGCCTTTACCGGGATTGACAAACTCTCTCTCTGTAACCGAATAGGGTTCATCCTTAATTCTTAAAACCATTCCTTTCTCTATAGAACCTGCTTTTATCATAATAACTCCTAATTCCCGAGCCCAGTGGGATATCTACCCTCCGTTAACTGTTTTCTGCTCAGATCCTCTCAATATACAATAAAATATTTTGCTTAATATAGCAAAAAAAATTTGCTTAGACAATGCTTAATGATATCTTAAATGAGTTGCATCTTGCACCTGTATAATTACTTAAGTTAAACTACAAGTAGTGGTAATATATTGAAGCCACGTTAGGATAAAAGACTTGAAACCGGCATCATGAGATAGTAAATTAAATTAATAAAGGGTAAGATTATGATAGATACGGTAAAGATAACGGATAAAGATGCTCTTATTGTAGTGGATGTACAGTACGATTTCTGTCCCGGCGGTTCGCTTGCCGTAAATGGGGGTGATGAGGTTGTTCCAGTGATAAACGAGATTGCTGGAAGGTTTGATAATGTCGTGCTGACGCAGGATTGGCATCCACCCGGGCACAAGTCCTTTGCCTCCGAGTGGAAGGACAAAAAACCCTTTGAATATATCGATATGCCTTACGGTAAGCAGATACTCTGGCCCGATCACTGTGTGTGGGGAACGAAGGGAGCCGAGATCCACGGGAAACTCAATATAATGCATAACCAGCTAATAATACGTAAGGGCTTTCGTAGGGAGATGGATTCCTATTCTGCTTTTTTCGAGAATGACGGCAAGACCCCCACAGGTCTGGGTGGTTATTTAAAGGAGAGGGGGCTTAACCGTATTTTCCTTGTGGGGCTGGCTACAGACTTTTGTGTAAAGTGGTCTGCCCTGGATGGGAGAAAACTCGGCTTTGATGTTCATGTCATTGAAGAAGGGTGCAGGGCAATTGATCTGGAGGGTTCCCTTGAGAAGGCCTGGGAAGAGATGAAATCGGCAGGGGTTAAAAGGGTCTGGAAATCCCAGATCATTTAATCTAATAATATCGGAGAATATAAAATGAGCGTACCTTCAACTCCTCTTGTAACCGATCTTTACCAGCTTACCATGATGCAGGGCTACCATTTTTCGGAGATGAAAGATCATGAAGCGGTATTCGATCTTTTTTTCAGGAAGAATCCCTTCAATGGTGGATTCACCGTTTTCCTCGGGCTGAGTGATGTAGTTGAGTTTATTCGCACCTTTCATTTTTCGGAAGATGATTTAGCCTATCTCGATTCTCTTAAGATGTTCAGCACAAAGTTTCTCGATTATCTTAAGGATTTTCGATTTACAGGGGATTTGCACGCAGTTGCCGAAGGTACTGTGGTGTTTCCCCATGAATCCTTGATTCGGGTAAAGGGCGCTCTGGACCAATGCCAGATTCTTGAGACTGCTCTTCTCAATATTGTTAATTTTCAATCTCTTATAGCCACAAAAGCAGCGAGGATCTGTCTGCAGGCGGGGGAGGATAAAGTAGTAGATTTTGGCCTTCGCAGGGCACAGGGAGTAGATGGAGGGCTTACCGCATCAAAGGCAGCTTACATAGGAGGATGTTCGGGCACATCCAACATGCAGGCGGGGAAAATCTACAAAATACCGGTAAAGGGTACACACGCCCATTCCTGGGTGACTGCCTTTAGAGATGAGCTAACTGCATTCAGAAGATTTGCAGAGATATTTCCCCAAAATACTGTTCTTCTAGTGGATACTTACGATACACTCGGTAGTGGTCTGCCCAATGCTATTAAAGTGGGGCTGGAGATGAAAGAGAGGGGGGAGAAGCTTACAGCTATTCGCCTCGATTCGGGTGATCTGGCCTATCTCTCAATCCGTGCCAGAGAGATGCTCGATGAAGCCGGGCTTACTGATACCAAAATAATCGCATCCAACGAACTTGATGAGTATGTTATCCATGAGCTCAACATGCAGGGAGCCAGGATAGATCTCTACGGGGTTGGGACAAAACTGGTTACAGCCAATGACGATCCTTCTTTATCAGGGGTTTATAAGATGTGCTGTATAAGAGCTCCTGGTAAGGAATGGGAGATGCGGATAAAGATTTCCGAAAGGATGGATAAATCGAATCTACCGGGTATAAAACAGATTTACCGGCTCAATAATCACGGCAGAGAGATGATTGGGGATATAATCGAGTTAGAAGGATTCGATCTTGACTTTTCAAGGGGGATAAAGGGGATACATCCTTTTCTGGAATACAAATGCAAATATTACGACGATATTAGTGATGCAAAGCCCCTTCTGTCTCAGTATGTAAAAGGGGGAGAAGTCATAAAGGTTCCCCCTGATCTGAAAGAGGTACGTGAATATGTAAAAGCAGAACTTCGCAGACTAAACTCCTCCCATAAGAGGCTGTTAAATCCGCACATCTACAAGGTAAGTCTCGGACCTAAGCTCGCCGATGTAACTCATAAACTGCGAACCGAGTATATGACGACATAAACTGTGGTGCTGGAATCCAACATGGTAAGAAATCATATTGCAGAAATGGAAAAACGCTTGTGGGATGTAGCGGATGAGCTAAGGGCAAATTCGGATTTGAAATCTTCGGAATATTCGACTCCTGTTTTAGGACTTATTTTCTTACGATATGCAGATCATCGTTTTACAGAACAAGAAAAGATTCTTTCAAAAAAGACTACTGACCGCAGGAAAATCGGCAAGACAGATTATCAAGCCGCTGGTGTTATGTATTTACCGAAAGAAGCGAGATTCTCACATTTATTAAACCTTCCTGAAGGCGCAAATATTGGAAGAGCTATCAATAAGGCAATGACCGCTATTGAAAAAGAAAATGAAGACCTTCGAGGTGTACTCCCCAAAACCTACAACCGGTTCAAGAACAATCTCCTTGCCGAGCTACTTAGACTCATGTCCTCAATCCCCACTGATATTGATGGTGATGCCTTTGGAAAAATCTACGAATATTTTCTTGGCAAGTTTGCCATGGCAGAGGGACAGCAGGGCGGTGAATTCTTTACGCCAACATCTATTGTCAAACTTATTGTCTCAGTTATCCAACCATTCCATGGGAAGATTTTTGACCCGGCATGTGGTTCGGGAGGCATGTTTGTTCAGAGTGCTGAATTTATTGAAAGGCATAAAAAACGTGCAGTGGATGAAATCAGCATTTATGGTCAAGAAAAAACTCGGGAAACAGTTAACTTGTGCAAAATGAACCTTGCGGTGCATGGACTATCGGGAGATGTCTTACAGGCTAACTCTTACTATGAAGACCTTCACGATATGGTCGGAAAATTTGATTATGTAATGGCTAATCCTCCTTTTAATGTGAATCGCGTTGACAAAGAACGAATCAAGAATGACCGCAGGCGTTTTCCTTTTGGTATGCCTTCTGCGGATAATGCCAATTACCTCTGGATACAGATTTTTTACAGTGCTTTAAATGAAAAAGGGCAGGCTGGATTTGTTATGGCTAATTCTGCAGGCGATGCCCGAGCTACTGAGTTGGAATTACGTAAAAAGTTAATCCAAGACCGAGCCGTTGATGTGATGATTGCCGTTGGTTCTAACTTCTTTTATACGGTAACCTTGCCTTGCACACTATGGTTTTTAGATAAAGGTAAACGAAATTCAGATCGGAAAGATAAAGTGCTTTTTATTGATGCAAGGAAAATCTATCAACAGATTGATCGAGCGCATCGGGAGTTTTTGCCAGAGCAGATAGAGTTTATTGCCAACATTGTGCGACTATATCGTGGGGAAGATGTTGAAATATATCAGGGTAGTGAAAGCCTTGTTAAAGAACATTTTCCAAAGGGAAAATATCAGGATATTCCAGGACTTTGTAAGGTGGCAAGGCTAAACGAGGTTGAAGAGCAGGGATGGAGTCTGAATCCGGGTCGATATGTTGGTGTTATTGAGGAAGAGCAGGATGAATTTGATTTTAAAGAGAGATTGGAAGAGTTAAATGAGGAATTACAGATTCTTAATGCAGAAGGAAGAGATCTGGAGGAGCAAATATCAGAAAACATTACAAAGATATTGGAGGTGAAATAAAAATGGAGGATAAAGCAAACCTGAAGGAATACATGCTGAAGGAGATTGACGTAATTCAAGATATCATAAAAAGAATGGCCTTTAATTCATTTGTAATAAAAGGATGGGCTATAACTCTGGTCGTCGTCACTCTCCTGTTGAAAGGGATAAAACATCAAGTTTTAATTGCCTTTATCCCATTGATAATATTTTGGTTCTTAGATGCATATTTCTTGTGGCAGGAGAGAATGTATAGGAAGCTATATGATTGGGTTATCAGTAATAGATTGAAAACGGAGGAACATTTATTTGATATGAACGCTTATAGATTTAAAGATGAAGTTCAGTCAAGATTTAGAATTATGTTCTCAATAACCTTAGGATGGTTTTATGGTTCAATAGCGGTTTTGGTTATTATTTATTGTTTAATATTATTCACAATAGAAGGTTAAAATGGCAAGAAGAGTGTTTTTTAGTTTTCATTATGAGAGAGATGCAGTAAGGGCTGCACAAGTTAGAAACAGCAATGTGATAAAAAATAAATCTATTGAAACTTCAGAGTTTATTGATGCTGCCAAATGGGAAGAAATAAAAAGAAGCGGAGACGAAGCTATAAAAAGATGGATTAAAGATCAGTTAGATGGGACCTCAGTTACTGTTGTTTTAATTGGAGCGGAGACATCAAAAAGAAAATGGATAAAATATGAAATTGATGAAAGTTTGAAAAAGAGGAATGGTTTACTTGGTATATATATTCATAAATGCCCTTTATTTGATTGAAGCATCGATAGAAAAGGAACAAATCCATTCGATATATTTAAAAATGGAAGAAGACAATATTTGTCAGAAATTTATGATACTTATGATTGGATTGATGATAACGGAAGGGAAAATCTTGGTATGTGGATTGAGAGAGCATCAAGAAAAGCAGGTAGATAAAATATTGAATTCAAGAAAACATATCAAAATTATTAGGGTAATAAGGGATATGATATTTTGTGATTTTGCATATATAAATCCAAAAGTGAGTTTGCAAAAAGGAGAAGTTTATCCATTTATTGAAATGGAGGATGTGACTCCAGGTAATCGCTACATTACAGCATGCAAGACAAGAGAATATAAGGGAGGCGGAAGTAGATTCCAATCAAATGATATTATATTTGCTAGAATAACACCTTGCTTAGAAAATGGTAAAATTGCACAAGTAAAAGGAAAAGATGGAGAAAAATATTTTGGTTCAACTGAATTTTTTGTTTTCAGAGCAAAGGAAGGAATATCAGATTCAGGTTTTCTTTTTTATTTGTCTTACTCCGACATTATAAGGAAACCTGCTGAAAAGAGTATGTATGGAGCCTCTGGACGCCAGCGGGCAACATTAGATGTTATTAAATAAATAGAAGTACCAGAAATCTCTCTTGATAATCAACAGAAGATCTCCTCCATCCTCTCCGCTTACGACGACCTGATTGAAAACAACACCCGACGGATACAAATTCTTGAAGAAATGGCGCAGCTTATTTATCAGGAATGGTTTGTCAACTTCCGCTTTCCGGGGCATGAAAAGGCGAAGTTTGTCAATTCAGAATTAGGCAAAATTCCAGAGGGGTGGGAAGTAAAGAAAGTCGGTGATATTCTGGAAAAAGTAAAAAGAAGAAAGAAAGTAAAAAAGCAAAATTACGAATCAGATGGAACGATTCCTGTCGTGGATCAAGGACGAGACTTCACTGGAGGTTATACAACTGACATAGAAACTTTGTATAGTACTCCTCTTCCTATAATTGTATTTGGTGATCATACAAGAGTTCTGAAGTATGTTGATTTTTCATTTGCATGTGGTGCCGATGGCACTCAACTGTTGAGAGCAAATACAGAAAAGATGCCTGTCCCACTTTTTTACTATGCTTTAAAGTCTATTGATTTGTCAGATTTTGCTTGTTCCCGACACTTTAAATTTCTAAAGGAAAAGAAAGTTCTTGTCCCAGACAGACAAACATCAGGATCATTCGAGCGAGTGGTTAATCCAATGCGTGATCAAATCAAGTGCCTGCTGAATCGCAACAATAACCTTAGACGCACCCGAGACCTCTTACTTCCCAAACTCATCTCAGGTGAACTTGATGTATCAGATTTAGATATTACTATGCAGGAGCAGGAAACATGACACCAAGAGATAGCAAATATACAGAGGAAGCTTTAGTGGAAAGACCAGCTATGGAATTATTCAGCCAGCTTGGCTGGGCTGTCCAGAACTGCTTCCATGAATTTGACGAGAATGGCCTAAGTTTTCTTGGACGGGACAATAAAGCAGACGTGGTTTTGGTTTCCAAATTAAAACCTGTACTACAAAAGATTAATTCTGACTTGCCTGAAGTTGCTCTTGATGAGGCTATAAAAGTCCTAACGCAAGACCGTAGTGTTATGGGTATGGTTTCAGCAAACAGGGAAGTCTACGATCTCCTGAAAAACGGCGCTCTTGTTTCTTTTATGAATGAAAATAAAGAGCATATAAGAGAGCGGGTTAGATTTATTGACTGGAATAATATGGATAACAATTATTTCTTCCTTGCCTCCCAGTTCTGGGTCTCCGGTGATATGTATACCCGCAGGGCTGACCTTGTGGGATTTATTAATGGCATTCCACTTATCTTTATCGAGTTAAAAGCCAGCCATCGTAATCTTAAAAAAGCCTATGACGATAATCTACGAGATTACAAATCAACCATTCCTCAAATATTCTGGTTTAATGGAGTAATTATTCTTTCCAATGGTAGTAAAAGTCGAGTCGGCACAATCTCTGCTGAATGGGAGCATTTCAGCGAATGGAAAAAGATTAATTCCGAAGGTGAGCAGGGCATTATCTCTCTGGAAACGGTTATCAGGGCGGTATGCGATAGAGAGAGGTTTTTAGATATCCTGGAGAATTACACCCTTTTTAGAGATGAGAAAAAAAGGCCCATCAAGATTGTTGCAAAGAATCATCAATACCTGGGTGTCGAAAATGCTATCAAGGCGTTCAATAAAATAAATGAAAACCAGGGTCGCCTCGGTGTTTTCTGGCATACGCAAGGGGCTGGAAAAACAGAATCAATGTTTTTCTTTTCTCAAAAAATCCTGCGGAAGATTCCAGGTAACTGGACTTTTGTTATTGTAACAGACAGAAACGAGTTGGACGACCAGACATATAAAAGGTTTGTTCGCGCCGGAGTCATAAAGGGAAGACAGGAACGTGCCGAGACAAGCGAAGAGTTAAGACGATTACTTCGGGAAGATCATCGTTATGTATTTACAACTATCCAGAAGTTCAGGACTCAAAAAGGCACTACACACCCAGTGATTTCAGAACGGTCAAACATTATTGTAATGACGGACGAAGCCCATCGAACGCAGTATGACATTTTTGCCATGAATATGCGGAATGCACTGCCCAATGCCAGTTTTATCGGGTTTACAGGTACACCTTTAATAGCCGGCGAGGAGAAAACGAAGGAAGTATTCGGTGATTATGTCAGTGTATATAACTTCAGGCAATCGGTTGATGATAAGGCAACGGTTCCCCTCTTTTATGAAAATAGAAAACCAAAAGTTCAGCTTGTAAATTTAAGCCTGAATGAGGACATTCAGCGAATTTTAGAAGATGCAGAATTTGATGAGGCTGAACAGCGCAAATTTGAACAGGAATTTTCTAAAGAATACCAGCTTATCACACGGGAAGACAGACTTGAGGATATTGCTCAGGATATCGTGCTTCATTTCATGAACCGGGGATTCATGGGTAAGGCAATGGTTGTCTCAATTGATAAAGCCACGGCAGTTAAGATGTACGATAAGGTCAGAAAATATTGGAATAGATACGCTGA
>QNBH01000059.1 GCA_003645645.1 Spirochaetota bacterium
AAACGTATAGATGGAACGAACAAACGTATAGATGGAACGAATAAACGTATAGATAGATTGTTCTTTTTTATTCTGGCGACTATGGCGAGTGCTATCGGCTCGCTTATCGCCACAATTCTAAAATAATCTTTTATTTGATTTGTTAATCCAATTCACTCATACTGTTATTTCTCTGTTTTTAGATAAACTCCTGGACTTCCACCTCTGTATTTACTCTTTCTTTTACGGAGAGCATAAATGAGACAAAGGCTGCCGTAATTATGTCAAGTAAAACACCAAAACTCACGAGTATAGGGGCTACAGGTTTTAGAATCAGGAATCCCACATCCAATCCCTTCCCATACAGGGAACACAGTAAGGAAAGTGCAACGAATACACCCAGACCAGGAAAACTTCCAAGGACAAAAGAGACGAGGAAGGAGAATACAATTACCCAAAGTACCTGAAAAAAGGTTATTCCCAGACCTGAGTAGGATTTCATAATAACGATAAAAGAGACACTTGTTACGAGTGCTGTGCCTGCCCTTCCAAAAATAGCAAAAACTGGAAAACTGGATGATCCTATTTTGCGGGGAATACCGAGGTTTTCCTTTCCGTGTTTGATCAGGAGGGGAAGAGTGAAGTAGATATCTTTCGAGATAAAACCCCCCAGAGCAGGGCCCATGATCGCATATAACCATTTGTACGGATTCTCTTTAAGGCCCGAAATATAAATCAATCCTGGATAGATACCGAAGATAACAATTACCGTATCAATTGAGATAACGATGAGAAGCTGGGTAAAGAGATTCATTTCGGGCGCAGATTTTATCTGTAAAAGAAAGGATGCGGTTAGAGCGATAAAGCCTATTCCGATAATTTCTACTATGAAACTGTTGATATGATAGAGTATCCTGGACATGGAATCGAAAAACTCTATCACAGGTTTCGTTACAAGTCTGTCGAAAGAAAAATTAAGACCCAGGAAGAATGAAAGAAATGATAGGGGTAAGAGAAAGTTGCCATCAGGTATAAAAACCCGGAATGCATTTTTGGGAAAAATTTGCATTAAAACTTCCCTTATGCCGGGAACGGAATACCTTACCTCTTCTTCTATAAGGATGGGTATTCTTTCGGGAGAGAAGATCAAAACGGAAAGAGTCCCCAGAATTGTCATAAAAGCAGTAGAGAGAACCAGATAAAGAATTAGTTTTGTGTAGGTTTTTAGAGCTCGTTTTTCCTGTTTAAGTTCGTATACACCGATAGCAAGCGAGAAGAATATCAGCGGAAACAGAATATACCTTCCTATATTGATGGTAAGCTCGGAGAAAAAGGAGAGCAAGTCTCTGCTTGCTGCCGAGTGTTCGGGAAAAAGGGCTATAAATATTCCTATAATGGTTCCAATAAGAAGCTTAATCCAGATTTTCATGAATTAAAACACTAAACCATTTATCATGGGTGAGTCAATCAGCCAGGAGGTGTTTTGGGCTTAAGGGCCTGTAAAAAACTCTGCCTTCCTGAATGGCGATACCATTTGCCGAAAGTATTTTGTGCCTTTTCGCTCACGGTTTTACAGATATACTTCGCCGATTCCACAGGATCTGCAGACTTTGACTCTATTCCGTTAATCATAATCGATTCATTGCGGTAGAATGTAAAAATAGAATCTACAAGCTTGCGGAAGCAGCCACAGATGGAAGCATCGATTGGCGGTAATGTATCTATACCTCGAAGGTACAGAACAAAAGTGAGGATTCCCCTGTTATTCCTTAAAAAGATATCGAGGACCTGCTTTAAAATATAGAAATTCCCTTTTATGCCGGTATCCACTATTTCTTCTACTGTGGAGGCGGGTAACTGATGGAGGGGCCTGTTATCACCGGTAGGAGAGTACAGGATCAACACCTCGTCAATGTTTTCGAACCTTTTAAGTCCCTCAAGAATGGTGTTTCTTACCGAAAAGGGTGATACTCTTTCTATTGGAATGAGTAGAAGAGGATGGTTCTCAACTCCCTCTAAAATCGGAAGATCATGAGGGTAAAACTCACTTTCGTCCAGAAGTGCACTTTTTTCTATCTCTTCTCCGGGTTCTTTTATGCATATTAAAGGAGCAATTATGATGTTGTATTCGTTGTCCAGGTACTCTTTAGACAGCTCCTTGATAAGCGGGAGAGAATTGCCGGTTAAAAACAGTGTTTTTTTCATGGTTGGTTCATACTATAAATAAAAATCTCTGTGGTCAAGGTTTGACTTTTTTGTTAATTTCTCTTTATGAGAATGGCAATAGGGCAAATCAATACAATTATCGGCGACTTCAAAAAAAACAGGGAGAAAATTCTATTGTATTCCGAAGAGGCTTCAAAGAAGGGAGCCGAGATGGTTGTTTTCCCGGAAATGAGTATATGTGGTTATCCTCCCATGGATCTTCTCGATCATGCCGCCTTTGCAGAGGAAAATGTAAAGTCTCTTCGCTGGCTTCAGAAAAAATGTCCACCTGGCATAGCCGTAGTTGTGGGATATGTGGATAAAAATCCCTTACAATCGGGTAAACCTCTGCAGAACTTTGTTTCAGTGATTCTTGATGGGGAAATAGTCCACACGCAGGCTAAAAGCCTTCTCCCAACCTACGATGTATTCGATGAAGCAAGGTATTTTGAGACAGCAGTTAAGAGAAGATTGTTCAAATACAAAGGCGAGCGAATAGGCTTTGCCATCTGTGAAGATATCTGGTGGGAGCAGGAGATAACCCCAGGCTCCCGTTATCCTATAGACCCTGTGAGGGATTATCTCAACCAAGGAGCTACTCTAATAGTCTCACCTTCTGCATCACCATTTTACACCGGAAAATCGGCAATAAGACTGTTCCTTCTCTCCCGTATAGGGAAAACCTCGGGGGTTGCGGCTGTTTATGTAAATATGGTCGGAGGAAACGACAGTCTTATTTTTGACGGTCATTCCATGGTTACATCCTCAGAAGGTAAACTGATTTTTCAGGGTAAGAAGTTTGAAGAGGAGCTTTCTATATTCGAACTGGAAAAGGATAGGAAATACCCCGAACTAAAACTAAATCAGGAGAAGTATAAAGATATAGAAGGTGCCCTGATCATCGGGCTTAAAGATTATCTGGATAAGTGTGGTTTTAACAAAGCACATCTGGGACTGTCCGGAGGGGTAGACAGTGCACTAGTTGCCGTACTGGCGGTAAAAGCTCTGGGTGCAAACCGGGTTCGTGCCTTTGCCTTGCCTTCCCCTTACTCATCGGAGGCAAGTTTTAGAGATGCCGAATCGCTTTCGAAGAAATTAGACATTCGATTGGATGTTTTCCCGATCGAAAAGATTTTCTCTTCCTTTCTCGAGGAACTTGAGCCGGTTTTTCGGGGTAGAGAGCCCGATAAAACAGAAGAGAATATTCAGGCTCGAATAAGGGGTACACTCCTCATGGGGTATTCCAACAAGTGGGACTCACTCCTCCTTGCTACAGGCAACAAATCAGAACTGGCAACGGGATACTGCACTCTCTATGGCGATATGGCAGGAGGGCTTGCGGTTATAGGCGATTTATTTAAAACAGAAGTTTATGAACTATGCAAACACATTAATTCCAAAGATAAAATTATTCCCGACTCTATTCTTGCCAAAGCCCCTTCGGCAGAGCTTAAACCCGATCAAAAGGATCAGGATACTCTTCCTCCTTACGAGGTGCTGGACAGACTTCTTACCCTATATATACTTAATAATCTGACTCACCAGGAGATTGTTGATTTGGGATTCGAACCTCAACTCGTTCATAAAGTACTGACAATGGTGGGAAGGGCCGAGTATAAGCGCAGGCAAGCACCTCCGGTTTTAAAAGTTTCACCGAGAGCTTTTGGAACGGGCAGAAGGATGCCCATTGCCCGCGAAATATACGAAACTTTCCAGGAGAATAGCGGTTGACACAGGGTATGGCCTGCAAGAGGATAATTACCGACGGGAAAAGGTTTAAGCGAATTATCGATATAGAGCAGTCCGGCAAACTTTTCCTGCCCCAGGGACACATAGAGATCGAAGAACTCAAGGGGATTCCGATCGGCCATGCATTTACGGTTCAGGATAGAACATACTATCTCTTTGATTGCGATATTCACGATTTTTTAAGTATTGGTCTTAAGCGCAGGACACAGATAATTTATCCCAAGGAGTCGGGTTATATCATCTTAAAAATGGATATCTCACCCGGCAAGAAGGTCGGGGAGGCTGGTACCGGCTCGGGAGCCATGACACTGCAGTTTTCCAGGGCAGTGGGAAGAGAGGGAGAGGTCTATTCCTATGAGAAGGAGAAGGATTTTGTAAAACTAGCAGAGAAAAACTTAAGAGACGGCGCAGAGTTTGAGAATGTTACTATTCACAATCAACTACTTGAAGATGGAATACACGAGAGTAATCTTGACGGCTTTTTCCTGGACATAAAAAAGCCGTGGGAAGCGCTGGATGTTGTACTCAATGCACTCAAGCCGGGCGGACATCTCTGCTTTTTTGTTCCCACGACAAATCAGGTAAGCTACATTCTGAAAGGGCTTAAGACCCATGGATGTGTTTTAACCGAGGTTGAGGAGATATTAAAAAGAAGCTATAAATTGAACCCGGCCCGATTCAGACCGGTGGATAAAATGATTGCCCATACAGGGTATCTTATTTTTTCCAGAAAGGTTGTAAAGGGGGAAGAGTAGCTGATTTTCAGGGAGAAATGAAAAGGGGCTCTTCTATGTTGATATTTTTGTATTTTTAAGGTATTTTCTATTAAAGAATGATCGTTCATACAGGTATGAAAGGGAAAAAAAGGATTCTAATATTTTCTATTATTATTTCGATACTAACATTACTGTTAGCCGGTATTCTTGCAAGACAGTTTATTTTTTTAAGCAGCGAGGAAGAGAAAACAGCTAAAGGTACGCCGGTGATTGTAAGTTATCCTTTAAGAAGAACTATCAGAGAAACCTTAAACTATCCCGGAACACTTAAACCCCAAAAGACTGTAAATGTGTTACCTAAAATCTCCGGAAAAATTGAAAAGATAAATGTGGTGGAAGGCGAGAGAGTAGAGCCGGATACCGTCGTGGTTTTGCTTGATGATGAGATGGTGAGGATTCAGATGGAACAGGCCCATGCAGCTTACAGAGGTGCAATAGCACAGTATGAGAAAACTTTAAAAGGGGTCAGGGAAGAGGAGTTGAAAAATGCCAGGGCCAAGGTGGAACAGGCCGAAAAAGATCTTGAAACTGCCAAAAGCAATTTTGAGCGTACGAAACGTCTTTTCGAAGCAGGAATAGTCCCTAAAGCAAGATTCGAGGAGGCAGAAAGCCAGTTTCGTGCTGCAGAAACCGAGCTTGAGAATGCAAAGAGGAATCTAAAATTGATGGAAGAAGGTGCGAGCCAGGAGGAAATAAAGATGGCTAAGGCCAACATGGAGGCACGAAAATATCAATACGAACTGGCTCTGCTACAGTACAACTATTCAAGGGTGAAGGCTCCTGTGAGCGGCACGGTGGCCAGGATTTTCGTTGAAGAGGGTAACATGGTGGGAACCGATACTGTTCTTCTCTCGATTGTGCAGGACGATCCTGTATATGCCGTTGTAAATATCCCGGAGAAACTCTACCAGCGTTTCAATGGAAGAGAGAAGTCCCTTAAAGCGCTTGTTTATCCGGTTGCATATGAAAATCTTTACCCATTTACCGGGATGGTTGAATCCATTTCCGAAGTTATAGATCCGGCTACCAGAACCTTTAAAGTAGAAGTTGCAGTAGGCAACCCGGAAGGACTCCTTAGGCCTGGTATGTATGTAAATGTAGAGATTGTTTTAAGCGAAATGGAGAACGTTCTGACAGTTCCCGCCAGTGCGGTTGTCTTTCGGGACGGTAAAGAGGTGATATTTACTCTTGAAGAAAACCAGTCCTACCATGCCGTAATGCAGGTTGTTGAGACAGGTTTAAGAAGCGGCGATGTAATCCAGATAGTTTCAGGAGTCGATCCAGACGAGCGGATTATCGTCGAAGGGAATGCCTTCCTTGAGGATGGCCAGGAAGTGAGGGTTGTAGAAAGATGAAGCTTCCCCATGCATCGGTAAAACATCCTGTTACTGTAAGCATGGTGTTTCTGGGGTTGTTTATCCTCGGTCTTGTATCTTTATCGAGGCTGGGATTGGAATTGTTTCCGGACATAACCATGCCTACAGTGGCGATCTTTACGGTTTATCCGGGGGTTAGCCCTTACGAGATAGAATCGAGTGTTACCAGACCCATCGAAGAGGTGGTCTCCTCCCTTAACGGAGTCGAAGAGGTATCGTCGACCTCGAGCGAGGGGGTATCCATGGTGATAATTAACTTCACCTGGGGCACCAATATGGAGACGGTTGTACCCGAGATAAGAGAGAAGCTTAATACCATTCAGGATGATCTTCCCGAAGGGGCGGAAATGCCTGGTATATACAAGTTCAACCCAGAACATATTCCTTCTTTGACTCTTAATATATCTGCAGGTCTGAAGGGAATTGATGTTAGGCGTCTTGTGGAGGATAAAATTGTACCTGAGCTCGAGAAGATAAAGGGTGTTGCGAGGGTCGACTTGTTTGGAGGAGAGAAGAGAGCGGTCCTCTGCAGGCTCGATCTGGATACACTGGGAAAGCTAGAAATTCCTTTAAGCAGAATACTTCAGGCCTTCAGGAATGAAAATATCAACCTTCCTGGAGGTTTTATAAGCCTCGAGGACAGGTACTTTGTTCTGCGCACCGTGGGCGAGTTTAAAAATATAAAAGATATAGAGAATGTGCTTGTAGATTATAAAGGAAATGTTCCTGTATTCCTTGGTGATGTGGCCGATGTTTCGCTTGCCTCCTTACCCAGGGAGGAGTTTGTGAGGACGGAAGAGGGTGAAGGGGTCGTCATATCGGTTTACAAGCAGCCTGGTTATAACACCGTGGAGGTAAACAGGAATGCGCGGCAAACAGTAGAAAATCTCGAAAAAACTCTTCCACCCTCTGTGAAAATCGAAGTGCAATCCGACCAGTCCACCTCTGTTATTCGATCCATCGGTGGAGTGGCCAACGCAGCCTGGCAGGGTGGGTTACTTGCAGTTCTCGTACTGGTTATTTTCTTAAGAAACTTCCGATCTACCCTCATTATAGCAACAGTTATCCCAATCTCTGTAATTGCAACATTTTCTCTTATGGATTTCGGTAAGTTGACCGTGAATATGGTTTCCTTGATGGGTATTACCCTCGGGATAGGGATGTTTGTGGATAACTCCATCGTTGTTCTGGAATCGGTCTACAGAAAGCAACTGGCCGGGTATTCCCCAGAGCAAGCCGCTGTTGAAGGTACCTCCGAGGTAGGGAAGGCAATCACCGCATCGACTCTAACAACCATGGCGGTATTTTTACCCATAATTTTTGTGGAAGGTCTTGCAGGACTACTGTTTCAGGATCTATCAATGACTATCTCCTTTGCCCTGGCCATCTCGCTTGCAGTAGCACTCACCTTTATCCCTGTACTGTGCGCAAGGTTTTTAAGAATCGAACAAGGCTTCATAGGTACCATTGCAGACAACGGCAAGGAACTGCACGAACTTTCCCTGGCGGATGTAGAATTAAAGTCTCGCTATGAATGGTTAAACCGGATAGGAAGGGCTGTTCAGAATGCTCTTAAATGGCTCGATGAAACGTACGAGAAGGTAATCATCTGGGCACTGGAACACAGTCTGATAGTTATAATAAGTGCAGTAATTCTTCTTGGGATCAGTGCGGGTTCTGTCCTTCTGCTGGGAATGGAGTTTCTTCCGGAGGCAGATGAGGCTCGTTTTGCAGTTAGTCTGGAGACAAAGCCGGGAGTGCCTTTCGCCTATACGGAACAGAAAGTAATCCAGATTGAGAGGATCATCCGTAGTGTTGCAGGTAAAGACCTTAAAACCATGGCTTCCAGTGTGGGAAGGGGAGGAGAGAGGACGGGACTTGTCAACACCGGCAGTAATCTTGCCTCAATACACATAACCCTGGTAGATAAGGATTCCCGTTCCAGGAGTATATGGGAGATAACGAGGGAGATTTCATCCCGTATTGAAGAGGATGTTCTCGATGTAGAGTTTAATACTGAAATACAGGGTATGGCATCCCTTGCTTCTTCGGCCACGGGAGAGACAAGTCCCATAGTTTATATCGTATCTGGAAATAATCTCGATGTGATGAACGAATATGCCCAGAGCATTGCCACTATAATCGAGAGTACGGAGGGTACCCGTGATGTGAGGGTCTCCCATGAATCCGGTCAGCCCGAATTGCAGTTTCTTCCCATGAGAAAACAGGCTCTAAGTCTCGGCATCACTCCTCTGGAGATAGCTTCAACTATAAGGACAGCATATAAGGGGATGGAGGTAAGCCGTTACACTACAGAGGAGGAGGATTACGATGTGATTCTCCTCCTTAAGGATGAGGATCGTAACAATCTGGATAAAATTAAGCACCTCTTTTTTATAAATCCTGCGGGGAATAAGATCCCCATAGAAAATGTTGTTGAAATTAAAGAGGAGAAAGGGCCCAGGTCCGTCAACCGGAAGAGCCGAACCAGGATTATTAAGATAGAGGCTGCACTTACCGGAGAGAGACCGCTTAACAAGGTGGTGGCGGATATTGATGAAGGAATAGAGAGTCTGGGTGAGCCGCCTCTGGGAATAACTCTTTCCAGTGCGGGTTCTGCCAAAGAGATGGCGAGCTCCTTCGGAAGCCTCTCCTTTGCATTGATTCTTGCTGTAGCCCTCGTATATATGGTGATGGCATCCCAGTTTGAATCCTTTCTTCATCCATTTATCGTTATGTTTTCCGTTCCTTTCGCCGCAATCGGAATGGTGATTGCTCTCATGGTAACGGGAACAACCTTCAATTTAATAGCCTTTATCGGTGCCATCCTCCTGGTAGGAATAGTGGTTAATAACGCCATAGTACTTATCGACTATATAAATCTTCTGAGGGCCAGAGGAGTTCCCGTTAGAGAAGCAATTATTCAGGGCGGCAGAACCAGGCTTAAACCGATTCTCATGACCGCTCTCACCACAATTTTTGGTCTTCTTCCCATGGCTCTTGGAATAGGGACAGGATCGGAGCTGAGGGCTCCCATGGGAAGAGCGGTGGTGGGAGGGCTGACTACATCCACTCTTGTTACCCTGGTGCTTATTCCTGCTATCTACTGGCTTATAGAAGGAAAACTGAAGGAGAAGGTTTATGATATGTTGCGAGAGAAGTAATAGGATAAAGTTCTTAATGCTTCCGGCTCTGCCGGTAGTTTTACTTCTTACCGTCATTTATTTTGCAGGATGTGGTACATACCATACGGCCGAGATAGCGGGTTATGTTAAAGATTCGGAGTCGAAGAGTGGAATAAACGGCGCTCTGGTAAGGGTTTACCTGAGTGAGGAGGATACGGAAAAAGAGAACGGGTTTATAGTGGAAACAGCCACCATGAGCTACCAGGGGAACGATGGTTATTACAGCCATAAGATAATCTGGCAGAAACTTTTCCCCAGATTCGGTCAGGAGGGAGATTCCGGTGTAGTGTGGCTCCAGGTTTCCCACGAAGATTACTCTTCCAGGGTGGTTAAAGTAGCAGGAATAATTACAGAAACTCTCAACCTTGTACCAGATATCCTGCTGAATAGGGCTACATTTTCCACTCCCCAGGTCAATGGCAGAGTGGTAAACATAGGCGGAGAGGGTGTAAACGGTGTACGGGTGGTGCTCGATCTTGCATCCACCGGGGATGACGATGAAGACTACGTAACCACTACGACAGAAATAGATGGAGAGCAGGGGAGGTTCAGGTTTCAGGATGTTACCTGGAGGGATGAGACCCCGGACAGTGCAGGTGCAGATACAGAAACCGCATACATTGTTATAGACGATCCCAATTACGAGGCGGATGAGCGAAAAGAGGTAACACTAACCTCAAACCAGACGGTCAATATACCCGAAGATATAGTGGTATCCCGTAAACCAAGGTCCAATTTTTCAACAACCGTACAGGGGAGATGTATTTACAGGATTATAGATACCGATAAGAACGTTCAGACAATTCCAGTCTCAGGAGTTGAAGTAACCCTCTCCTATACAGACGACAATGGAGATCACAGCAAGACCACCCAGGCAGATACAAATGGCGAGTTCTCCTTCCTGGTTCAGTGGAAGGATGAATCACCGGAAGAAAGTGCTCCGGCAGGCGAAGATATTCTAAATGTTACGGTATCATTTACAGCCATTACTGATCCAGGAAACAAGTTCTCCGCCGACGCATGGAACGGAGATATTAAATCATGGATAGACCCCTTCAATATACCCGATGCAGTGGATACCGATCCAAATACTTAATATCGAGAGATTGGTATGATTTGCCTTCGTTTATTTCCTTTACTGTTCTTTATTTTGCTTGCTCCGGGGATGGTTTTTGTAGAAGAGCTCTCTCTGGACAGGGCGGTGGAACTCGCCATTACCAGATCCGGAGAGGTAAGAATAAGAGAGATGGAGAGCAGAAAAGCAGAATACGCCTTGAATGAGGCGAAATCAAAGAGATTGCCAAGACTCGAAGTCCAGGGTTCTGCATCCCTTATGTCCAACCCGCCCGAAGGAATAAAAATTACAAAGGGAGCCTTCGGATATGCCCCCACGCCCCAGTCGGTAGCTCCCGTGGCATTTCCTGACCAGGATTATGTTATTATCGAAGATGCGGAGAATACCTATTTTAAACTCAAGGCAACCCTCTCCCAGCCGATTTTCACATCGGGTAAAATCAATGCAGGGGTGGAACTGGCATCCCTGGAGAGGGATATCTCCAGGGGTGAACTGGAGGCGGTCAGGCTTGAAAAGGCAAGGGATACAAGAGAAGTCTATTACAGTGTGCTTTTTGCAGAAAACTCCGTAAGGCTCATGCAAGAGGCGGAAAAAGTGTTGATCCAGATTACGCAAGACAGGGAAACCTCTTTCGACGAGGGACTTATAACCAGGGAAGAGGTGCTCGAAGCAAAGGCAAACCTGGCAGGCATTGTAGGCAGAAAAATTGAGTCAAAGGAGGGGTTGAGACAATCCCGGGAGACCCTTTCCTACCTTACGGGTTCTAATGTAAAGGAGATGGAATTGATCACCCCTTTCCATACAGAGCTGCCTGAATTGAATGTTGAAAAGCTCAAAGAGAAGGCGATTACGAGGTTTCCCGAATTGAATATACTTTTCAAAAGACTCAGACAGGCTCTGGCGGACAGAGAGCTTAAAAAGGGGAGCTCTCCGTTTCACCCGGAGCTTTTTCTGGATTTAACCCTGGATATCACCGGAGGGAGGGTCCCCATTGTGGGATCAAACTGGCTTGATACCTGGGATGCTAATCTGATATTAAGCATAGGTACAAGATTGAAGGTTTTCGATTCGGGAGAATCGAAGGCAAAGCTTGCATCTGCGGATGAGTCGATTCGAATAGCCCAGGAAGGAATAAAAAACTTGATAGAAGGGCTCGAACTTAAAGTCTCTTCTGCCGTGGAATCGGTACGAACGGGCTATTACAGGATGAAGGAGAAAGAAGCCCATAAAGAGCTGGCCGAAGAAAGGTACAGAAACGCCCTTCTCTCTTTTCAGAATGAGCTTATCACAAGGGAGGAAGAGAGATGGGCTAAGGTCGCAGAAATAACGGCAACTATTGATCTTCTCCTTGTGCAATACCAGTACGAAAAGGCACTGACCGAGCTCTATTATCTAACGGGAGAACTTTATTGAAAAAAGACTTTATATCAGCTCCGGGACTTCCCGGTTTTCCTTTCGAGCTCACTGAATAAACTCTCTACTCTATATCCGGAGGCCTCTTCCGCTCTGTACCAGATTTTTAAAATTTCAAAGGCATGGGAAATACCTCTTTCCGTTTCCCTGCCCGGTTCTTTTTTCCTCTCACCCGTTATTTCGATTACAGCAACGGCAAAGAGGAACCAAACCAGATCCCTGAAGGCTTCCTTGTTGAAGAAAAGCACCCCCTTGTATCTATTTTCGCCCAAAAAAATTCGTGCTTCCTCGTCTCTGAATATATGTTGGAGGATAAACAGGGCTGTTTCAAAGGAATCCAGCTCAGGGTCGCAGAGTTTATCCAGCTTCCGGGAATGGGTAAGCAGAGTCTTTAAGAGCAAAACACTTCTTTCTGCATGGTTTTGTTCAAGTCCTCCCTCCATGAAAACCGAGCAGAGATGTTTATCTATCTGCCATTCCTCAACAATATTTTCGATTTGCCAATCTCCATAAGACTTACAGAAAACATATCCGGCCAATACGAACGGTGCCTCGGGAGTGATGCTAAACCCCCTATGAAGGAACCCCATGCCGGCACGCAGCGGTGAGCTTTTCTCTGAGGAGATGTCGAGCTGTTTAAGAAGAGCCGGAAGATTTAACAGGGCTTCCAGATTATGCTTCATGCTTTCAGCGTAAAGGAGAAATCGTTCTTTCTTAGGCAAACCACTCCCTGAATATTCCCCTGTTTTTTCTAGAAAATTTAAATACTTAGTTTTTATAAATTCCGTATATTCGGGAGCGACGTTTTTTTCTTCCCTTAAAGCATCTCTTATAAAGTTAAACTCACCTATATTAACAAACCTGGAGAAAGCATCAATAATGGGGCGTAAATAAATGGCTTTAAGGGCTTCATCGAGGGAAGAGACTCCCCTCCCGTTAAGTTCTTCTGCAAGTTTAGAAAAGGAGCCGAACTGATCGTCCTGTACCTCGTAAATATCGGTAAAAACCTGACACTCATAGCCCTTAAGCTCTACGTACAGCCCCTCTTTATTTAGCATACTACTCTTTCTTAAATAGCAGAGTCCGGATCGTTGTTCCCTGAGTACACAGTAATATTGAGGGTCATTCTTTAGATTGAGCCCTTCTGCCAGAGTCTTCTGCCTGACAGCCTTTCTCCCCTCTTCATTCTTTTCAACACGGCCGGCAGAGGTTTTTATCCATCCCTTCGCCTCACTGTAAGAATTGTTATAAATAACGAGAGATGCCTCGGAGTATGCCCGGTTGGAATATGCAAAAACATTCTCATTTACAGTTCCGTCGGGCGTGTAAAGATCGTAGAGTAGAAAGTTCTTTACTTCAGAGTAGAGGTAGCGTTTTTTCATGAGTGGGAAAATCTCTCTTTCGTGTCTGTTTATAAGATCGATATCTTCGATTTCATCCCAGTAGGCTCTCCTGTATTCCATTCCGTACTTCTCTGCAAATCCCTCTACCTGCCCATGCCCGAACATGGGCAGCCCCGGCATGGTAACCATCATGGTGCATATACCAAAGTATTTGTCCCCTTTACCGAACTGAGCCACGGCGGTTTCTTCGTCGGGATTGTTCATGAAGTTAACAAAACGCTTTAGAATTTCCGGATCAAACTCCAGAGTATTTTTTATGGTCTGTCTGTACTTGGCATTCTCTTCGTTTCTAAGCATGTTCATGAATGCACTGTTGTATACTCTGTGCATCCCCAGTGTTCTCACAAAGTAACCCTCCATCATCCAGAAAGCCTCTGCCAGAAGAAGGGTATCCGGTGCTTCTGCAGATACTCTGTCAACTACCTCCCTCCAGAATTCAACGGGCATCTCCCGTTCAAACTCTGCCCTGGTCTTACCATATTCGGCTCTTGAGGGGATATCTCCCCCGGAGCCCGGCTCGGGAAACCACAGCCTCTGATAGTGCTTCTTCGTCAGGGTCATGGCTGCATCGAAACGGATAATGGGAAAGTTCCTTGCTACGTGGAGGATGGTGTTTATTACCGCCTCCCGAACTTCCTGCTTAAGAAAGTTTAACTGGGCAGTATCGTTCCATGGCATTGAGGTTCCGTCGTTTCCATGGTAGATGTATCTGGTATCGCCTGTGTAAAAATCAACCCGTTTGAACGTTACTGCGGCATCTGTACGGTCATAGTAATGGTCCTCTATATAAATCCCCACCCGATCGTCGGATGATAGATTTTCTCCGGTGTAGGTGTATCTGGGAAAGGGGGGATAGGGAAGCTGAACAAACCAGTCGGGATGCTGTATAACCCATCTGGAATCAATTCCGGTATGATTGGGAACCATATCACTGGCAAGCCTGATACCTCTCTGTCTGCATCTCTCCTTCAGATCATGAAAAGTTTCCCAGCCGCCCAGATCCCGGGCAATTTCATAATCGTTGAGGGCATAAGCAGAAGCCTCTGCCTCGGGATTCCCTGTTATCTGCTTGATTCGTTTTGAAGCCTTGCTTCTCTCCCACAAACCTATAAGCCATAGAGCGGAGAAACCCCTGCGTGCAAGTATATCAAGCTCTTCATCTGGTATGTCCTTTAGACTGTTAACGCTACATCCGTATTTTTTTGAAAGCTGATCCATCCACACAAAAGCATTTTTTGCTATCATAACCACGTGTGGCATCCAGTCCCTGTCCATGCTGAATCTTTCGGCTTCTTCCTCAAGATGAAGATACTTATAGGCCGTGGTTGGTCCGGGTCCGATTGCACGAAACTTAAGTTCTTCTTTAATGAAATCCAGTCCCTTGAGAAGTCTGAAGAGAAACTTTCCCAGAAGCATTCCCCACTGTTCACGCATGTAACGGAGTTGACCCGGAAGGGAGTTGGGCTCAGCTTCCATGGGACTTCGAAGCATATCGATGAGATTTTGATTCCCCGGACCGAAATGCGGCTGGGTTTCGAAAAAGGGCTTAAAAAACTCGGTGATCTGCTTATAAACGGAATTGTAGTTAAGGTATGTATCGTCAAAAAGCTCTCTAAAGGGAAGGAATGCCGGATTTATGTTTGAAAGCCAGAGAAGAAGCATCTCTTCGAGAACGATCTCTTTATTGGGCACTCCTTCGGTTTCTCCGACCAGATATTTCTCTGCAGCGATCTCTTTTCTGTAGACTTCCATGGGAGGAAACTGCTCTGTAAAAATATAGAGAGCATGATCGACTTTATCCTTTCCAAGCTTCTTATTAAGGCTATCCAGCATCAGCTCGAAGGAGAATCCTGTCTGTTCCCGATAGAGGTGAATCACGTAGTGGAATATTTCATCTATCAATCCTACTGCATTGATTTCACCTGCCTTTACAGCCAGCTCAGGGAAACGTACAAGATCGCGTTTTTCATTCATTTTTTGCGCAAACAGACGGGAAGCACCGAAATTGGCAAAAATAACATTACCCGTTATGGAAAAGAGAACTTCATCGAAATTGTACTTCTCCCGTACCTTCCTGGATACATGGAGTTCTTTTTCAGGATAGAGCTGGTTAAGGAGACTCCTTCCATTACTCCGATAAATTGTTCCATAATGGGGTTCCACTTTATAGCCCTCGCCATCGGCTTCGATATTCTTAAGCCTTACATAGAGATGTCTGATCATTTCCCTGCCACCTGCAAAAGACTGCTCACTTTGCGGGTTGCCGTCTTTCTCTTTTTTCTTGAGCTGATCATCTCTCCTATAGTTTTTACAAATTCTTTTTTCTCTATCAACTCCTCCACCGCAGGTATAATTTTATAAGTCCAGTTTTTATCGTTTACAGTTCCAGGGATATTTATCCTCTCTTCGTCCGGATCAGAGTGTGATAATGAGCTGTCGAGCGATAGAAGTTCCTGAATCTGGATAATGCAGAGAAAGGAACTGGTTTTAAGTATTCCTCGAAGAATTTTGCTAAACAATTTGGACGAAAACTCTTCGGTTCCATCTCCCCTTACCCCCAGCGCATCCAGGAAGTTTCTTCTCTCTTCCTGGTTGCTTTCTTTTATCCACCACTGCCTTAAGGTTGAAGTGTCATGAATAGCGGGAGTACAAACGGAGAGAAAAGGATATCTATTTACCGGGATAAAAGGTTTACCTTCTTTTTCATCATCCCTTACCCATCTGCATACCTTAAGACTCAAGATATCCAGTTCTTCCAGTACTCCAGGTACACATGCAGGTACTACACCCAGATCTTCCCCGCATACCAGCATGGAGGTAGTAGATGTCAATAGAGATAGAAGCTTTCTACCGTTTTTCTCCCAGAGATTTTCGCTCTGCTGTCTAGCATCGTTAAATATTCTTTCCAGGATGACCTTCTCTTCATCGAACAGGCTCTTGAAAGAGCTTGAATCACGGTAGTACCAGGCAGGAGAGAAGATATCCGGTTCAACCTCGATCAAGGCTCTATCGGTGTATTTTTTATAAAGAAAATCTTTAATCGAATCTTTTTCTGGAAGCAGAAGCAACTGTTTCCCGCCTTTAATATTCTCCTTAAAGAGAAAAAGATTTTCTTCTCCTATTCTATTGAAATATGAACTGATTATCCTCTCGCTTTCTTCCCCAAAAACATCTCTTATCTGGCAGCCCTGGATGTGTGGTTTAGAAAGCCATGTTATCCTGTGTTCAGGGAAACCACTTTCCCGTAACCTTTTCCCGGAAATAAAAACAGAGGGCTTGAAATACCCCATGCTGCCCGATTCTTCTGCCTCCGGAATTGCCCATATTCGGAAAAATCCCAGTATGTGATCTATTCTTATGAGGTGATAAAACTTATCGGATTGTAAAAGACGACTCTTCCACCAGGAATAACCATCTTCTTCCATTTTTTCCCAGTTAAAAATGGGGAACCCCCAGTTCTGACCGTGTGAAGAATACATATCGGGAGGAGCACCTGCCCTGAGAGCCAGGTTAAAGTTGGAGCGGTAAGCCCACACATCCACACTGTCTTCGTTCATGAGTATGGGAAGATCTCCCTTAAGCAGAATGTTCATTTCTGAAAGTTTCTCTGCCGTGTTAAGAAGCTGTTTTTCAAGATGATACTGTATCCATGCGAAAAAACAGGTTTCCCTTTTATTGTTGCTCCAGAGCATTTCTATATCTTCGGGTGTGGGATCACTCAGTTCCGTCCAGTCTTTCCAGTGAGAATGGTTAAATCGTACTTTAAGCACACAGAAAGCCGAATATTCTTTTATCCAGGGATTTTTCTCGATCCAGGAGTTAAGATCCTCCTGGTTGATTATGGACTCGACCTGGCTTTCGTATATTCTTTTAAGCAAAGCCAGCTTATCTGTTATCACAGAGCTGTAGCCTACTCTCCTATCCCCTCCATGGTTTGCCCGCAGAGCATCTATTTCCCTCATGAATAGCCACGCTTCGGGAAGAAGGGAAAGTCGTAAATAAAGGGGATTTAAGGCAAACGCGCTCAGTGCATAGTATGGTGAGCTGTGATATCCTGTATCATTTACAGGAAGGATCTGAATTACATCGAGCCCCGCTTCTTTGCAAAACTCACCAAAGGGGATCAAGTCTGGAAACTCTCCCGTAGCACAACTTTCTCCGGAATGCAGCGCAGAGACTGGAACACATACACCCGTAAGATAGCGGTTAAAGGTGGGGAATTTCAAGGGAGCCTCCGATTCTTTAATATCATTGAATAAAACATATACCAATTTGCACTGGGAGTCATCCCTCGTTTTTAGCCATAACGGCATTACGAAAGCTGGTTTGTTTAACTTATTGTTAGCAATTAAATTACATTTTTTTTGAATGGATGGTATACTGGAATATTGGCCTTGTAGACTCCCGCTTATAAGTTGAAAAAATTCTTAAAATGTCCCATATTTTTTTCTTAAACTTGGAGGAAAAGGAGGAAGAGGAAGCGGGACAAACAAAGCTATAGTAAATAGAAATTTGTCCCGCCCTCAAACAACTGTCTTCATTATACTTTATATTAAGCGGAAAGGCTTAAGAGTTTAAGAAAGTTCTTAGGCCAATTTGTTATATTATTCGGCACTCATGCCTGCCCGGCCTCCCAAGCGGTAGGTACGCTAAAGAAGCACGCCTGGTACATCAAATACTACTACAACGAGCAACTACAGATTCTTAAGCTGTATC
>QNBH01000060.1 GCA_003645645.1 Spirochaetota bacterium
ACCTACACCTTATGGGACGAACAGTATCTGGAGAGGCGGGTCGGGGATGAGAAGGCCCGGCGTACTCAGTACTACCTCTACGTTCCGGAAGCTAACCTGGCCTTTAGGGATGGGATGAGAATACCTCTTATGAGCGAGTTCCTCGACTATGGTCAGGGTGAGAACTGGGGGGAGAAGCAGGATTGCGAGTTGCGTGCTTTCTACCGTCTGGCCGAGCGGCTGCACCGTGCCTTTCGGCGACTGCCGATTATGTTGCTTCTCGACGGGCTGTACTCGGTGGGGGCTGTGATGGAGCTGTGCTGCAAGAGAGGCTGGGAGTAGATGATCGTGCTTCGAGACGGCTCGCTGGCCCATGTGTGGGAAGAATATGAGTCCCCGGACCCCAGATGATCTCTCCTCATCCCCCCTTTAAGCCCACAGAAGCTTAAAATCCAGCCCCCCCGATCACCAGCAAAGAGCGCCTCAATACCGTTCACCTGCACTTGATGCGTCGGTACTGCCTCTATCCCTGGCTTCTTGCCTTTAGCTCTGTAATCTGGTAACATTTTGTTTTAAAATCACTCAGTGGCTTTAGATAAAGATTGGATACTTAAGGAGGGGTATAATGATAAAAATAATTATTAACGGATGTAACGGTCGAATGGGACAAACCGTAGCTGCGGTAGCGGAAAAGCAGGAAGGGGTAACAGTTGTAGCCGGAATTGATCCGAGTGATGTTGCAGTAAAGAACAGGTTTCCCGTTTTCCCATCACTTAAAGAGTGCAATATCAAGGGTGATGTTATCATAGATTTCTCCACGCCGGAAAGCCTTGCCCAATTGCTGGAAGGAGCTCTTTCTCAAAACACCCCACTGGTTATTGCTACCACCGGTTTTACAGAAGAAGGGCTAGAAGAGATAAAAAGACACTCCGAAAGTATTCCGATTTTTCTGTCTGCAAACATGTCGTTGGGGGTAAATCTACTTGCAGAGCTCGGTCAAAAGGCTGCTGCTCTTCTGAGAGACAGTTTCGATATTGAGATTATAGAAAAACACCATAACCAGAAAAAAGATGCTCCCAGCGGTACAGCCTATTTTCTGGCCAATACAATAAATGAAGTCTTTCCAAATAGGAAAGAATTCGTTTTCGGAAGAAAAACCCGAAGCGGAAAGAGAACTCCCGATGAAATAGGAATTCATGCGATCAGAGCGGGCACCATCGTGGGTGAACATAACGTTATTTTTGCAGGCAAAGATGAGATAGTGGAGTTAAACCATATATCCAACTCTCGCCAGGTCTTTGCAGAAGGTGCACTTAAGGCGGCAAGATACATCCTCCGGAAAACTCCCGGCCTGTATACGATGAAGCATATGATTGGCGAAGAAAGTACTATTACAAACCTTTATACCAGTGATGAAGAAGCTCTGGTAACCATAAATCACATACCGAGCAAACCACAACTCATTACAGAAATCTTTGAAAAACTCGGTAGGGAAAACATTATCATAGACATGATAAGCCAGACTGCGCCGGTAGAAAATACTGTTAATATATCTTTTACACTCGGGATAAAAGACCTAAAAAATACACAGATGCTGCTAAATGATTTTCTCTCCGAACACAAAGATATCAAAATCGATATACTCGACGATATAACCAAATTAACAGTGGAGGGAATCGGGATGGAGACCCAGTCCGGAGTTGCAGCCAGAGTATTCGCCTCCATGGCAAAGGAGAATATAGAGATAAAGACAATTACCACCTCCGAAACCAAAATCTCCTATATAATCGACAGGCGGCACAGGGATAAAGCGATAACTGCAGTAAAGACAAGCTTCGGGCTTTAGATCTCTTTTAAAAGTCTTGAGAAGCTTACCGTACGGATTGAATCAGAAATTTCGACGCAGTCGATCGAGATTTCAAGGTAACATAATGGAGATTCCTGTTATAATCAGGTTATGGGCTATGGGCTATATATTGAACGCTGGAGGTGGTTTCCATGAAACGTCTTTAGGAGGAAATTAGTGAAGCTAATATCTCTTTAATCTTATTCCGTGTGGATTTTGCCCCTTCCTCTTTCCAATTTTCAATAGAAATACGCTTAAACAGTGGTGATGCCCTCATGGCTTCTCTCATGTGAGTTAAAGTGTGCAGGTCAACGATAAAAGAGCGCTCTTTTACAGCCCTCTTCACCACATCCACTCCAATAGTTTCCTCCGAAACGGCAATTCCTCTCTTTATTCGCTTTAAAGCGCCTGCAATCTCATCGCAGAGTACGAGCATCTCCAGAGAACCCGTTTTCCCGCCCGAGAGGAATCCCAGGTTATGGATAAAGGAGGTTCTGCACATGGAAGCTGCAAAGATATTCATTCCCGCTTCTGAAGCTGCTTGTGCATCGGGGATATGAGAGTCGGAACAGCCGGCACCTATCCAGGTGGGTACTCCAAGATCAGAAAAATAGTCCGCTGCTCCCATTCCGGCAAGAACATATTCTGGAGAGCCATAGGCGATCATACCTGTTTGAAGATCCATGGGAATTACAGATGATCCTGTAATGACAGGCGAACCTGGGCATTCGAGTTGATGAACTACCAGTCCCGCCAGAATCTCTGCCGAAGATTGTGCTATTGCTCCATCCAATGTAACCGGACCCGTAGCCCCGGGAAGAAAGGCAGGGTAGCAGACCACCGGGAGCCCTCTGCGTGAAGCAAACTTAAGCCTCCTGCAGGCTTCTACGCCCAGTTCCAGAGGAGAATAGGGACCTGTTAGATCAAGGGCGAAGGGTTTATCTGCCAATTTATTCCAGCTTCCTGCCACACCGGCCAGATATTCCCATATCTTCTCATCTTCTCTCTCATCGTGTGCAATAAACGGGAAGGGCTTTGAGGTTCCGTCAACAAGTGCTTTTACCGTCTCCAGAGCCTGCCGGTCGGGAGAAACATCCACTGGGTTTCCAAGACCACTCGCCATATCCAGATTTTGAAGCTTTTCACATACCTTGACTGCCTCCCTGACGTCTTCAAGCAGATACTCCCTGTGTTCTCCCGTTCTGTGATCCAGTACATATATGCAATTAAGTCCAGGGCCGAAATTAGGCTCCTCATCTGCAGTGTCTATGCAAATTTTACCATTTCGATCGAATAGTATGAATCTATAGGGAATTGTAGAAATCGTTCTTTCGACCAGTTTTTCCGGAAAGAGGATATTCCCTGGTTCACTCTCTGTGCACCCGGCCTTCAGCAATGTTTTTCTGGTATCCTCATCCATCACGTGCATTCCCACTTCCCTAAGGATTCGCAGAGCCGCCCTGTGGATTCGATGGGTATCTTCAGCGGATAAAACTCTTAATCTCATCTTGTGTTGTCTATTTTTGCAGTTATAGCCTCGATCTCCTGAGCTGCCTTTGAGGGAAGCTCTGACGGCGGGTGACTCTTCAGTATCTCCCTTACCTTCCTGGTGGCTCTATCGTAAAAACTCTCCGCGCCCTCCTTTTTCCAGCGTACATAATCGAAGCGGTTTAACAGTCCGGGATAGTAAACAGCACTTTTAAAATACTTAAGGGTGTGATTTTCACCGAGAAAGGTTCCACCGGGGCCTGCTTTTTCTATGACTTCCATGGCCAGGGTCTCCTTTGATATTTCAAGCCCCTTCAAAATATGTCTCGCTATTCCTGCCATCTCATCTCCTAGTAAGAGCATCTCCAGAGAAGATGTCATCCCCGCACCAAGGTAACCCAGGTCGTGTATCAGGTTTCCCCCTGCCAGAGCCTGCATTAAAATAGAATAACCTGCTTCCATCCCCGCCTGTTGATCGAATAGATGCGAATCCGAACAACCCGCAGTACTGAAGGAGGGCAGATTGTAGAAACGGGCCATGGCGGCATTGAAGGCACAGCTTAGATGTTCTTCGGGTGATCCATAAGAACATAATGAGGTACCCATATCCAGCGCTGGAGCAGCGCCCCCTGCAATGAAAGGAGCACCCGGATTTTTTAGCTGGTGAATAACCAGTCCTGTTAGAGTCTCGGCATTGGTTACGACCAGAGCCCCTGCCATGGTAACCGGACCGGTTGCACCCAGCATCAGAGCCGGTACATACATGACGGGCATTCTCCTCTGAGAGCAGAAAAGAAGCTTCTCTACTGCCTCTCTTGGATGTACGAGCGGCGATGTGGGTTCTGCATAACAGATAAGAAAGGGATTGTCCTCCAATTTTTCCTTGCTTCCGGCAGCAACTTCTGCCATTGCAAGTATGGTCTCAACATCTTCCCTGCCGCCTGCTGTATAAACAATAGGTTTTGCCGTGTTTAGAAGAAGAGCTTCGAACTGATGTATATAGGCGCTTCGCGGGGGAACATCGGATATTATCCCCAGAGACATTGCAAAATCGATGTTTTTAAGAGCATCTATTACACGAGCGGCATTTACTACATCCTGCTTTACAACCAAGCGCCTTTCACCGGTTCCAATATCCATAGTATATTGAGTATCCGAACCAGATCCGAAATACACCCTGCCCTTCTCAAGAAACATTGCCCTCTCACCATTACGATTTCCGATGGCAATTCTGGAAGGTGCTGTTGAAAGGGCCTTCTTAACAAGGTAAGAGGGGAGTATTACATGATTCCTCTTAACCCGTGCCCCCGCTTCCTTCAGGAGGGTAAGAGCTTCCTCGTTATAGACCATAACACCCACACGTTCCAGCACTTCCAGAGCTGCGAGGTAGATTTCTTCACACTGGTCATCCGTCAGGAGGTTGATTCCAGGTGTATTCTGAAAACGAGTATTTACTCTCATGAGTACTTCTCCGCAAACTTCTGCAAGCGTCTAACCCCTTCTTCGATCTGACCCATCTTTGCGCACACAGACAACCGTAAATATCCCTCCCCTGCTGAACCAAACTCCGTTCCGGGAAGAGTTGCCACCCCCGCCTCCTCTATGAGTTTCAAGGATAAATCAAGCGAGCTCATTCCGAAGTGACTGAAGTTGGGAAAAAGGTAAAATGTACCGTTGGGCGGGACACAGGTTACCCCTTTGATTTCCATAATTCCTTTGAAGAGAAACTGCAATTTCTTTCTGAACTCCCAGTGCAGGGGTTTAATTTCTTCTTCCGGGCAGTCCAATGCAGCCAGAGCACCGAACTGTCCTAATGTAGAGGGACAGAGAAGCAGGATATAGTGTAGTTGTCTTACATGATGCATAACAGAGGCCGGTCCAATCACATAACCGACCCTGAGCCCCATCATAAAATAGGTTTTTGAGAATCCTCGAAAAATAAATGTACGTTCTTTCATTCCGGGAATGGAGGCAATACTTATGGGTGGCTCAGGTTGGGCAAACTCCCTGTAAATCTCATCTACAAGTACAATAAGATTATTGGTACGGCTAAAGCGGGCCAATTCTTCAACTGTTGAATCAGGCCATACTATTCCCAGCGGATTGTTTGGATTGGAGAAGATTAGCATTCTTGTCCTTGGTGTCAGGTGTTCTTTTAGAACTTTTATCCTGGGGATAAAGCCGTTTTTCTCCTCAAGAGGGATAAAAACAGGTTTGGCTCCACAGGCTAAAGTATTGAGCAAATAGTTTGCATAGTGAGGTGTAGGTATAAGCACCTCATCGCCCCTACGGAGTATGGTTCTCATAACTGAATACAGGGCTTCCTGAACACCGTGAGTAATGAGTAGTTCTTCTTGCGGATCGATCAGAATACCACTATCTGTCCTGATCCGATCGGAGAGTCTGCGGCGAAGTTCGGGCAGACCATAGTAATCTGTATACCGCATGGGCACTGAATCGATCTTCTCTTTAAGCTTCTTTTTTATGAATGCCGGCATTTCCATATCCGGATTTCCAGACATAAGATCAACCAGATCACCTCTTTTATCTGCAACTGCCTTTATTTTCTTTCTATCACTATAGGGAATGTTTTCTACATCCTGATTGATTTCGATTGCAAAAGCCATTTTTTTAGTCTCTTTAAAAGGGAAACTCTATGCCCATATGGGCAATCTCGTCTTTTATTTTCCGATACATATCGTAATGCTCCTGGGTTGGAAGGGCTGTATCTACATGATAACACTCCTGGTACTCCTTCCCTTTGGGTGCATCGGCGGCTCTTCTTTCGTATTTTTCAAGGAGCTTCAATGTGATCTCATTTGCCTCCTCTCTGGTCATCTCCTGGCGTGCAACTGCATGTCCTACTTCCATCCCTATCCGTGCTTCCATTGGAGTCGCTCTGTTACGATACTTGTT
Source organism: Spirochaetota bacterium (assembly GCA_003645645.1). Classification (GTDB taxonomy): domain Bacteria; phylum Spirochaetota; class Spirochaetia; order SPDA01; family B32-G16; genus B32-G16. Next base: position 6,230 of record QNBH01000060.1, read on the forward strand.
CCTGGCAGAAGCCATTTCCCAGAGATGCCAGCCGCTGACCGTGCTTACAAGAGCATGGCAGGCTGTTTCGTAGAAGACCATTTCCGTCATAGGACCGGCATTTGCAAATCCATTGGAAGTATATAGCAGCTTGCTGTTTCTGGCCATGGCCTGACCTGCTACTGCAATCGGCCAGAGGAGCTCCCTGGTGGTATTCGAGCCGTAGTTAAGATGAAAGGGGAAGTGCTGATTGAAGATCGAGCCATAGATGCACAGACCGTTTAAGCTGTATGCCACAAGGCTTACTGCAACCCCTTCCGAGCCTCCGCACCATCCTCCGTAAATGGGACCGGTGAGATTTCCGTTATAACAACCGTACTGCAGACAGTGCACTGCCCTGTTTAAAAGCGAATCGGATGTCTTAAACTCCGTCAAAGTGCCGATAATCCTGGTATCTGTGGTTCTAACGCCCCACTCGTTGTTGGATACCGCAATTTGCCCGCTGTCGTGCTCGGCCGTGCCCACGGCTACAAAAAATACGCCCGGGCGGCCCACCTGTTTGGCAGCAAGTCTCATGTTATATATGTGCTGGGTACATCCGTTTATCTCGAAGGGTGAAGCAGAGCGAACCTTCTCCCCCATGGATTCCTCCAGAATAGGAGCACATAAACCATCCAGGAGCGGCTCTTGAAGATAGGCTAAAGTCATGGAATAGTGCAGTTCTTCCGAAACAGGACAGTCGGGGCTGTAGATACAGAAGGGCGGTTCACTATCCTCCACCTTTCGATGTTTCCAGAGCACGGCATCCTTACCCGCACCTACCCAATACCGGTCTGATGCAGTATATAGAGCCTCTTTTATCTCCTCATCTGAGAGCTTAATTATTCTGTGAGTATCTGTGTTGTAAAGTCCTACATCCCTGAAAAGCTCCCATCCCGCCATCCAAACACGGTCTGCCAGATCATCATCTGCAGGGACGGGTGTCTTTGGATCGTACTTTATCTCATACTTTTTTATTACCTCTTTTACCTTTGGAGCGAATACCTTGGGTAAAAAATCATCTTCATCACAAAAAGCTCCTGTATTGGAGCGTTTTAAAATTTCCCACAAACGATAGGGATTAGACATTCTGTTTCCTCCTCTAAAAATATTTAAGCGGCCCCTTGAATACAGGCCATTTTCTCAGGTTGCCGGTATCTCAACGGGGCAAGAAGAGTTCTTTCACTACCTTACCTTTATTTTAAGCAGCTCGGCCATGAGCTTCGGTGCGGAACCGGCATCGGGACAGTATAAATCGGCCCCGATCTCATCTGCCCACTCCTGGGAGGTGGGTGCTCCCCCAATAACCACCTTATATTTATCCCTCAGTCCCTGATCTTTGAGGATGTCGATAATCTCTTTCTGATGGGGCATGGTAGTGGTCATAAGAGAGGAAGCTCCGATAATATCCGCTCCCATTGCCTCTGCCTCTTTCACAAACTTAACGGGATCTGAATCCACTCCTATATCTTTTACCTCGAAAAAGTTACTCTCCAGTAAAAGCTTAACAATATTTTTCCCTATTTCGTGCAAATCGCCCTTTACCGTGCCAAGTATAACTTTGCCTTTTGTGCTCCCTGCTTCTCCTGCCTTGATCTGGGGAGCCATCATTTGAACTACTCCTGCCATCGCGTCCCCGGACATCATCATCTCGGGAAGAAATATCTCCAGCCGTGAAAACTTATCCCCTATACTTTCCATAACTTCCGTCAAAGAAGAGATAATATTCAAGGGATTTACACCACCATCGATTAATTGACGGGCAATCTGTTTGCTTTCTTCCTGATCGCCCCTCTCCACTGCTTTACAAAGTTCTTCGATCGACATTTTCTACTCCTTTAAGCTTGGTAATATGGTTATATTACAGTGCCACGGAAATAGTACTTAAGTGCTGCCTCCCCTCTTAAAGAGATTAAAGTATGCGCATCCCCGTTAACAATTAGTTTTTCGGACGAAACGGGCTTCGAAGCACAATCTCCAGGGCACTTTATATCCTTAATTGATATCAGGCTTTTAAATCGGGAGGATTCTCATGATCCTTTTTTTATAAGACCTTCTTTAATTCCGGCACTCCTTTCCGAAATCTTTTGAGCTGTATCGATAACCAACCTGCGTAGTTCTCTCATTCGTCGCTTGTTCATCCTTAGTTTTGGAACAGTTACACTCATTGCTGCTACCACCTTCCCCTCACTATCTTTTATCGGTGCGGCAACACATCTTATACCCAGGAAGGTCTCCTCATCATCAACTGCATATCCCCGTTTTCTTACAGTTTCAAGTTCTTTTATCAAATCGGGTACCTCGGAAATGGTATTGGGAGTAAACTTCTTTAATGTAACTTTTCCAAGGAGCTCTCTAAATTCCTGCTCGGGAAGTCCGGCTAAAAGAACTTTTCCCATAGCACTTGCATAAGCAGGGTTTCTACCCCCCACCTTCGTACCAACCGTAACCGGCTGACCCTGCCCTTTTTTTTCTAGGTATACGATTTCCATTCCATCCAGGATCGAGAGGTGAATGATCTCTCCGGTTTTTTCCGCCAGTTCTTCCATGTAGGAGCTGGCTATTTCACGTAAACTGTAACTGTTTAAAACTCTGTTTGCCAGCTCAACGAGCTTTAAGCCCAGCCTGTATTTGTTTGTTTTCTTGTTTTTTTCGAGAAAACCTGCCCTGTCCAGGGTATTGAGGATTCTGAAAACAGAACTCTTGTGTGAGTTCACCAGCCTGCTTATTTGTGTGAGACTTAGTTCGGGCATTTCTTCAGTAAAAAGGTCAAGAACCTTTAATGATTTTAATACTGATGATAATAGTTGCATAGCTTTCCTTATACCGAAAATAATTTTCTACATACGCAACTTACATTTTACACTCTATAATCGTTTATGTCAAATATTTCTTCAAAAACAAATTTCAAATACTGAGAAGAGCCTATCATTCGACCTTTTAAGCAACTACCGTCAAAACCGCTTGCTTTATAAGTCGGATCTATTTTGTTAATCCAGGCCAAGCAGAATAGCTGGATTTACCTTTGTCATTTTTTCGATTTCTTGCTCTTTAAACCTCTTTACCCTTAACATTTCTATCCATAACCTCATGCATTCAATGGGAAGTGGGGTGGTGATTTGCCCGGAGTCTGATGATAACACGCAATTTTCAGAACCCACCGTAGGTCTACACAGTCACTGTTAGCTCGTTTGCCCTGCGTGTAAGCTCACTATAGCCGATTATGGAAACAAGAGAAGATATCTTTAGCATATACAAAAACTGATTTCCCAGTGGTGGTAAAACCCTTCGGATTGCCTGGGGAAGGATTACATCTCTCATCATGGAGAAATAACTTAAACCCAGGGCATGGGAGGCTTCTATCTGACCTTTCTCTATTGATTGAATCCCCCCCCTGAATATCTCGGCTTCGAATGCACTATCACACAGAGCAAGTGCTACAATTCCGGCAGGAAATGGATCGAGTCCAATTCCTAATAGAACCGGTAATCCGTAGTAAACCCATAGAATCATTACCAAGGGTGGAATTGCCCTGAATGCTTCGACGTAAACTCTATTAATTGTCCTTAATAATACTTTCTTTGACAATCCGGGAAGTGAGATGAATAGTCACATGTCTAGCAAAAATAGAGATAGCAATCGAAATTATGGCAATCCTTAATGTGGAAAGAAATCCTCCAACAAGGAATTTCAGGTGTATTTTACCTTGAGGAGTAATCGGAAGTACTTCGTACCATCCCCATGTGTATCCCGTATCGGAACAGCCCACTAGGATGACTAGAATAAATATAAATAATGCGAACAAGAAAATAATAAATCGTCTCCTGGAAACAATATCTTTCATAATTGAGTCTACTCTCTTAATCAGAGCCAATCCACTTGCTTTGTGTATAGAGAAAGTTTCTCTTACTAATTAAATTAAAAACCCATTTTTTATATCTGTAAATTTTTTTATAACGACGATTTAATAATTTGAAACTATGTTTCTATAAAATAAACAATTTATTCATTTCATTATTCGCAGTATTGTTTCTTTATTAAATACTCAAACTTTTTTTAAACAGCAGGCAAAAATTGCCCCGTCAATCCGTAGTAGTATATTGTGCAATGTACAATTTTCATATTATTGTTTATTATACTGATACTATATTGCATATAATGAGAAAATTAGCGCTTTACAGAGAGCTCTTTTAAAGTTAAGTTTACATTCGTGAGGTATTCGGAAATGAAAAAAATGATAATCGGTAACCAGGCGGTCGCCTATGGTGCTCTATCTGCAGGAATTGACATTGCAACAGGCTACCCCGGTACACCTTCTTCGGAGGCTTTGACTGAACTCTTCAACTTCTCTCAAAAAAACGACCCATCACCCTATGTGGAATGGAGCGTTAACGAAAAGGTAGCCTTCGAAGTTGCAACCGGAGCAGCCTGGACTGGCAAAAGGGCTATTACAACGATGAAGATGTCGGGCTGTAATGTTGCCTCTGACTCCATACTTTCTGTAGCCTATTCTGGTACGAGGGGGGGGCTGGTGATATACATTGCAGATGATCCGGGAGCGGAAGCAGGAATGCCCGAACAGGACACCCGCCTCTTTGCATTACAGGCAGGTCTTCCTCTTCTGGAGGCTTCCACTCCCCAGAGTGCATATAAACTTACCAGGTTTAGCTTCGAGCTTTCGGAGAAAACGGAGCTACCCGTAATCCTGCGGCTTGTAACTTCGGTATCTCATGCACAGGAAATGGTAGAGGGTGATTACTCATACAATAGACTGGATAGAGAAGCGTCCTTCGAAAGAGACATTTTTAAATATACAAAAGCAGGATCTGCAATATGCGTGGGCCAGCATGAGACACTTCTCTTGAGACTCAAACAGGCAGAGAGAATTGTAGCAGATAGGAGGATAAACAGGCTTAACTGCAGAAATTGCAGTGACTCAACCGGATTTTCTGTTGTAAGCTCAGGTAGTCTTATTCCTTATGTCAATGAAGAGCTTATGAACTTTGAAGATGTTCCCCATCTTGCTCTGGAATCCATCTACCCACTCGATGAGAACATAGTGATTAAAATGCTTAAAAAATCAGAAAGAGTCCTGATTCTCGAGGAACTGGAACCTGTGGTGGAGATAATGATCCGAAGCCTTGCGAACAAACTGGGCTGGTGCGGTACCATACTGGGGAAAATGGATGGTTTACTGCCCAGAACAGGTAAATACGAAAGAGAGGTGATATTAAAAGGGTTGGAGGCTCTGGTCAGGGGAAACCGAAAAAGGAAGAAACATGAAAATGAACCTATCGTGGAAACTCCTTCTATCGGTTTTTCCGAAATAACGGGCAATAAACAGAATAGAAATGACTTACCCCCGGTCTCTATCAAACACCCCATTACTTTCTGTGCAGGGTGTCCACACAGGGGCACTTTTATGGCGCTGGTAAGGGCGATTAAGAGAAACAGGATGGATAGAAATAAGATTATTGTTACCGGTGATATAGGATGTACCATTCTGGGGATGAATCCTCCCTTTAACTCATGCTGGACAGAGGTCTCCATGGGTTCCAGCATTGGGCTTGCACAGGGTTTTGTTCGAGGGGGGATAAGGGAGCCTGTGGTAGCTACTATAGGAGATTCTACATTCTTTCATGCAGGAATGCCTCCCCTCATAAACGCCGTTCAACACCGCACAGGTTTTTTACTAATTATTATGGATAACGGCTGGACATGTATGACCGGATTCCAGCCCAACCCCGGTACGGAAGAGAGGTTTCAGGGTGCTAATACCAGGCAGGTTGATATATCCAGGCTGGTACAAGCAATGGGGATAGATGATCTGCAGGTAATAAACCCCTTTGATCAGGAGCATTCCGAGGAAGTTCTAAGTCAGGCTCTTTTGGCCCGAGGAGTCAGAGTGGTTATTGCCCGGAAGGAATGTGCGATAACTGTGGCAAGAAGGGGTGAGGTAGAGAGTGTCTGCGTGGTAGATCCGGAATTGTGCAATTTCTGTAAAAGATGCCTCAGAGAGACCGGCTGTCAGGCTCTTTTTGTGTCTGATTATGAGGACAGGGAAATAGTTAAAATCGATACAGATCAGTGCAACGGTTGTACCCTGTGTATTACATCCTGTCCCACAGATGCAATAAGCACAGGCAAAATAAAGTAGAGGAAAGAGTATTATGTTAACAAATATATTTATAAGCGGGCTGGGTGGTCAGGGAGTAGTTACACTGGCAAATTTAATAGCACAATGTGCTTCGGAACACGGACTTAAGGTCTCTGTTTTTAACTCAAGAGGGATGGCTCAACGCGGAGGAAGAGTTACATCGGAGATTCGAATATCCGATAATAAAAACTTTATCTATGGAGCAAGAATATCTTCCGGTCAAGCCGATATTCTCCTCGGCATGGAGATAGGAGAGAGTATCAATTCCATCTCTTACCTTAAGGAGCTTGGAACTGCCGTTATCCTGGACTATTCTTTTATTCCCTCCGAAATGATTCTTAAGAAAGAAGCATATCCTTCCCAAAAAGAAACGTCGGAATTGTTTCTTAAGAAAACAAAAAACCTTTTTTTCGTAGATAACCCGGTTAGCCCTTACAACATTTTTCTTCTGGGAGTGTTTGTACTACTGATTCCTCTTATAGATAAAGAGCTTACTTTCTTAACCCAATCCGAAGTAGAAAAATCAATTCTTACTATAATTAAAAGAGAAACCGAGCTTAGCCTTAAAACCTTCAGGCAGGGGTATGAGTATGGAGCAAAGCTTGCAGAGAGCCTTTAATAATCTGTTTTATCCCGAATCGGTGGCTGTTTTTGGCTCTGCAAAGAAAAACAAAATAGCTCACCAGATAATAACCCAGATGATAAGTGGAAAGTTCGCAGGGAAGATCTACTCCATCAATCCAAAGGCGGAAAAACCTGAAGGATTTTCGGGCATTCCTGCCCTTCCCTCGATTATGGATATCGAAGGGGGAGTCGATCTTGCGGTAATTGCCGTACCTGCTCCCTATGTAGAGACCGTTTTAAGGAATTGTGGAGAAAGAAAGATCTCTGTTGCGGTGGTGATTACCTCCGGGTTTTCCGAGGTAGGAAATACGCCCGAAGAGGAAAGGTTAAAGGAGACTGCTGGAGAATACGGCATACGGCTGATCGGACCAAACTGTGCAGGAATCATGAATACCACGTCATCACTCTTCGCCTCCATCGAAGTTCATGCCTTGCCGGGGACAACGGCCTTCATCACACAGAGCGGAGCCATCGGAGGAGCCGTTTTAGCATCGGCCGAGACCAGAGGGATAGGCTTTTCAAAGTTTGTAAGCTACGGCAATCGTGCAGACATAGGAGAGGTCGAGCTACTTAATTATCTGCAGGATGACCCTCAAACTCTTGTAATTGCCATGTATCTCGAGAGCCTTAATAACGGCAAGGATTTTATGGAAGCAGTAGAAAGGGTATCCTCCGTTAAACCGGTTGTTGTTGTAAAATCGGGGAGAAGCAGCTCGGGCTTAAGGGCCGCCACTTCTCATACCGGTGCACTTGCCGGTTCGGATGAAATCTTCGAGGCCATGGCCAGGCAAACAGGTATTGTTCGTGTACCTGGAATAGAAGAATTGCTCGACCTCTGTGAAGGGTTCTCCACTCTTCCGCCCCTAAAAGGAGAGAAAATCGCCATAGTTACCAATTCGGGTGGACCAGGAATATTAACCAGCGACAGAGCGGAAGAACTTTCTCTGGATGTTAGACCGACTGATGATAAACTTAAAGAAAAACTTAAAGGGTTTCTACCCCCCCATTGCTCTCTACTGAACCCTATCGATCTTACTGTTGAAGGCACTCCGGAAAACTTCAAACTCACCCTGCAAGCAGTACTCGAGCACGGATATAACAGTGCAATAGTGATAAATGTGGCTACTCCCTTTCTCGACTCGGAAGCTATAGCAGATGGTATAATAGAAGCAGCCGCAGGTAGAAAAGAGAGAAAACCCGTAACAGCGGTTTTTATGGCAGGAAAGATTGTGGAGAAGGGAATCGAGAAACTCAGAGCAGGAGGGATCGCCTCTTTCCCAACCGGAGAGAGAGCTGTTTATACATTCGCAAAGATGCACCAATATTACCGTAAAAAGAGACGGAGCGAGAAAATTAAGGAACCTGTTTCGGAGCGACTCCCCCTAACTTCGCCCATTCTTGAACCAGATCTTGTGAAGTTTCTTGAAAAAGAAGGATTCCCTTTTCCCGAACACGCCTTTATCAGCTCTTTTAGTAAATTAAACTCTGCAGCAAGCAAAATAGGGTTTCCCACTGTAATGAAAATCGTCTCTCCAGAGGTAATTCACAAAAGCGATTACGGGGGAGTTATTCTTAATATTGAAACCGAAAGCATGTTAGAAAAAGCCTATCGAAAAATGGAGGAGAGATTCTCCCAACTGGAGTTTAAAGGGGTGATGCTTTACCGGCAGATTGAACGGGGTTTCGAGTTTATAGCAGGGATAAAAAGGGATCCTTGCTTTGGCGCTGTAGTCCTGGCAGGTGCAGGGGGGATATTTACCGAGATAATAAAGGATTCTTCCATTCGAATTGCTCCTTTTGATATCGAAGAAGCGATTAATATGCTGTCTGAACTTAAAATCGGGAGAGTTTTTTCGGCTTTCAGGGGAGATAAACCACGCGATAAAACTGCTCTGGCAGAACTCCTTGTAAAACTATCAGAATTGTCTTTGAAATATCCGGGCATAGAAGAATTGGATTTAAATCCGGTATTTGTTCTGGAGAAAGGGGTAGTTGTGGGGGATGTGCGGATAAAAGCTTTGAATGATAGAAGGAGTATTGATAATGAAAAAAATAACAGAACCGGTACCTGAAGGACTTCCCTCCTTTGCAGGATTTCCCGGGTGTAAAGATGTGGAAAAACTCATAGCAGACGCAGCCATAATAGGCATCCCATATAAGAGCCCCTATTCTGTTACAGATCCGGAAGAGGGGACGGTGATTACTGCACCGGATGCTATTCGCAGACATTCAAAAAGATATGCCGGCCGACTTAATCATTATGATTTCGATTTCGGTGGTGATATTTTCGCAGGGCATGATTTAAAGATTGTTGATTGCGGAAATGTAGTTATGAATCCCGAGGAGCACTCAAAAAATTTAAAAAATGCATCCTCCGTTATAAAAACTCTACTCAACAAGGGTGTTGTACCCTTTGTCCTGGGAGGTGATCACGGTACAACCATTCCCGTTCTCAGGGCCTATAAAGATTATGGTCCTTTGTTTCTTGTGCACGTTGATGCACACATTGATTTCAGAAACGAACGGGACGGTTTTAAATACGGTTTCAGCTCCCCCATGAGACGTGCTTCAGAAATGCCGTGGATAAAAGGAATCGTACATATAGGGTTAAGAGGATCTGGAAGTGCCAGAAAGCAGGAAGTTGATCTCGCACGAAAGTACGGAAGTATTATAGTCTCTGCAGAAGAACTGCACCGGATCGGTGTTGAAAGGATTATTGAAATGATACCCCAAGCAGAGGGGTATTATTTCAGTATAGATGCAGACGGATTTGATCCCTCCCTTTCTCCGGGAGTCTTCTATCCTTCCCCCGGAGGTTTGACCTACTACCAGATTACCGGTTTAATAAAAGGTATTGCAAAAAAAGGTAGAATCTCTGGTTTTGATTTTGTCGAGTATGTCCCTGGTCTGGATGTACGAAATTTAACGGCAATATTCGCCGGCCGACTGATCCTGAGCTTTATAGGTGCCATGGCGTATTCCGGACAGATCGGTAAAGAAGCTATTTAAAGATAAACGACCATCCTCAGAGTCTCTATATTACCCGGAGAAGAGATCATGCTAAAACCTGAAGCATCAGGAATAAAAGCGATTATCGCTCTTTTTCTCATCCACTTCCTGGGAGACTTTTACTACTCATTTATAAACCCCCTTTTGCCCGTTTTTGTAGAAAAGTATCTCCTCAGTATGACCCAGGTAGGAATTATTACAGGTATGAGCCGTTTTCTCGCTTTTATTGTCCAGCCTCCGGTTGGTTATATATCAGACCACTATTACCCACGCTTATTTATTCTAGGAGGACTCTTCATTTCTTTTATTTTTATTCCACTCGTAAGCTTTTCGTCGGGCTTTGCAACTCTAATATTTTTTATCTGTCTCGGTTCCCTGGGATCATCCATGTTTCATCCGGCTTCCGCCGGAATGGTTTCTCTCTATGCGGGCAGGTATATGGGACTCTCCATGGCAATCTATAATCTTGGAGGCACTCTTGCTTTTGCAGTGGGGCCTCTTTTTATAACGGCATTCGTGGGATATTTGGGTCTGGAGGCCCTCCCTTTTACAATGATTATCGGCTTTCTGGTCGTTTTTGCCATTGCTGAAATGCTTCCGCCTCCCCGCAAGGGAGATCTTAAAAAGTTCGGCTTTATCGGCTCTCTCAATGAAGCTTTCGGTGAAGTGTGGAAATCGATTGTAATTATCTGGATCGTAATGGTCCTCAGGTCGCTTGTAGGCCAGTCCTTTTTAACATTTATTCCCATACTTTTTACAAAGGAAGGACACCCTCTGATAGCAATAGGTACCATGGTTTCCCTGTTTACTCTGGCGGGTGCTATAAGCGGACTTGTAGCAGGTCATTTTTCTGATAAAATTGGATACAAGCCAATTTTTCTTATTGCTCATGGACTTGCAACCCCCTCTCTCTACCTTCTTCTTGCGGTATCTGGAGCCTTGATTTATCCTGCTGTTTTTATTGGCGGTTTTTTTATCTTCGCCACTCTTCCCCTGGGTCTGGCAATGGCACAGGTACTTGCTCCAAAAGGGAGATCCATGGTCTCCAGTCTTATGATGGGTCTTGCTTACGGTACCGGTGGATTGCTTGCTCCGCTTACCGGAAAACTGGCAGATGTTTTTTCCATTCGGGCAGTTTTAACGGTTTTAAGCTTTGTTCCGCTTATAAGCATAATTCTTCTAGTTTTTCTACCAGAACCCAAGAAGAGAAATACTTTTAAGATTTAAATTCGAACTTCCACATCGGTAAGCGAAAAATTTTTCACCTTCATTCCGGATTCCCATCTCTTCTGCATAGGCTTTATCCAGAAACTTGGTGATCCTCTTACCCATCATATCGGTTACATAGACAAACCTCTCAGGCAGAACCAACGGCAACGGCGGCAACCTGGAATATAGTATAACCGTTTGAATACACAGCCATAGATAAGTGAGAGAGGATGATCTCCCGATCTATAATCGGTATAATGTAGTCTATCGGTTACCCATTGACTGTATATATCCTTATCCTTGTCTCATCCTTTTACCTCTTACACACTGCCAGGGAATAGAAATATCTCCCGTCGGGGGATATCCATCGCGATAGAATATAGAAACCTTCCATATCGGCTTCCGCTACTTCAATACTGGTTGTTCTCTGAGCAGTGCCGAGAGTATCCACAGTTATTCTATCCTGTATTGACTTTATCTTCATGGAGATC
>QNBH01000061.1 GCA_003645645.1 Spirochaetota bacterium
CTTTTAGGAAGTATTTCCTTGAGCTTATTATTAAAATAGTTCATCTCTTAACTCCGAGTGTAGAACCTGGAAAGTCGCGTATTCCGTTTATAAATGCCCTCCATTCAAGCGGCTTTTTTGACTGGAGCTGTAGCTTCTTTACAGCCAGGATGCCGTCTATCGTTTGTATCAAAATTCCTTCATCTTTGTCTACTCCGTATACGTATCCTGGCCCTCTCGCCTTATCGTTTATCCTTCCGGCGTAAACTCCTGCTTCCAGGATGGCTAAAGTTTTACCTTTGAACCAGGTATAAGCCTTTGGCCATGGATTGAAGGCTCTTACCATTCTGCTTATCTCTAGAGCTCCTTGTCTGTCCCATCGAATAATCCCGTCTTCTTTCCTGATCTGAGTGCAGTAAGTTGCCTTTTCATTATCCTGAGGAGTGGCGGTTTCCTTTCCTTTCTCAATATCATCCAGCACCCTGAGGAGAAGATCTGCACCGAGAATAGAAATACGCCCCGTCAGACTCAAGGTAGTCTCCGTTCCGTAGAGAGGTATCCTGAGCTGGTCTAAAATATCACCGCTGTCCACATCCAAGGCTATCCTCTGCACGGTTATCCCGGTTTCGCTGTCTCCGTTTAAAATGGCTGCTTGGATAGGTGAAGGTCCTCTGTAAAGAGGAAGAAGGGAGGGATGAAGATTTACTCCTCCCCTGGGAAACAGATCGATAAAATCCTTTTTTAGTATTTTCCCGTAGGCAACTACAACCAGAATATCCGGTTTAAGGGAGGATATCATATTCATAAAGGGTTTATCGATTTTTTCTGTTTGAAAAACAGGAATGCCCAGTTCTTCCGCCTTTACCTTTATAGGGGGAGGTACTCTTTTTTTACCTCTTCCGGAGACTCTATCCGGATGAGTGAGAACGCCTGCTATTTCGTGCTTTTTACTCAGTTTCTCGAGTGATGGAATACCTATCTCCGGGTATCCTGCAAAAATTATGCGCATCCGTTTTTAACTTTCCTGTCGTACAACTTAACCAGTCTCTTTCTTTTTTTGGCATTAACTCTGTCTATGAAAAGAATCCCGTTTAAGTGATCGTTTTCATGGAGAATCACTCTTGCGAGAAGACCTTCTGCATCAAACCTGAAGGGCTTACCCCTTTCATTCCATGCCTGAATTGTAACAGCGGAAGGTCTTAATATATCTGCATAAATTTCGGGAATGCTTAAACAACCTTCTTCGTATGTCGATTGTTCGATGGATGTTCTTAAAATCTCCGGATTGATGAAAACCCGCGGTTCATCTCCGGTCACATTGCTTATAAAAACCCTCTTCAGCACTCCAACCTGGGGAGCCGCCAGACCGATACCATCACCCTGATGCATTGTTTCAAACATTGCCTCTACGAGATCTCTTAAAGTTTGATCGAAGTCGGGTACCATGCTGGCCTTCTTGTGCAGTATTTCATCACCCAATTTGTATATTTTAAGCATTTGCCTAAATATTATAAAAACTCACCTTCAGAGTCAACGAAAAAGGGTTGCAAGCAGTACTGACGCATCAAACGCCGGTGAACGGTATTGAGCGCTCCTTGCGGGTGATCCGGGGGCTGGCGGGCCGGGTTTTAAGGCTGCCTTATTCACCAAAGAATTACTGCTATTTAACAAATATAAGTCTGTATTCATCTTCCAACCCCAGTTCTCTGGAATACTCGAGGAGTCTGTCGCTTGGAATATGCTCTCTTATTTCCTGAAAAACATTTGGCCCATTCATTATTTTATCCTTGAAACTGCTTCTCTCATTGGCCCTGGATTTACTTACCATCTCAAGTGTTGCCCGTTCCAGGGAGAGGGGACTGTAGGATCCGAAAATACCTACATCTTCCACAATAGGCACATCGCTTGCCGGCCAGCAGTCACAATCGGGGGTTATATTGATGGCAAAGTTTAGATATAGGGCCTTATCCTTTAAATATCTGGCTGCTGCAACTGCATACTCACAGACTTTTTCCAGATACACCCTGTTTTCAGAATCCCATTTTGCCTGCATCGCCTCATAATTGCAGGCAGCAACACACTGGCCGCATCCAATACAGAGCTCGTAGTTAATTACGGCCTTTTTATCCACCATGGTGATAGCGCCTTCAGGGCAGGCCCAGTAGCACTGTCTACAACCAGTACAATTTTTCTCTTTGATTTCCGGTTTTGAGGTGGAATGTTGTTCCTGTTTGCCTGCTATGGAGGCACATCCCATGGAGAGATTTTTTATCGTTCCGCCTATTCCTGCCTCTATGTGGGCCTTGAAATGGGTTAAAAAAATAATTTTATCCGCCTTTACGATGCCTGCGGCCAGTTTAGCCTCTTTGAAATGCTTTCCCTCAATTTTTACTGGAATGTAATCAAGACCTCTGATACCATCTGCAGGGATAAAGGGTGCGCCCACCGAAGCGTAGGAGTACCCGTGTTGAACAGCCGTTACGACATGATCCACCCCGTTATGTCTCCCGCCGCTGTAGAGGGTATTCGTATCGGTGATATAGGGATTTCCACCTGCATTTTTAACCTCTTCTACAATAACACGTGCAAAGTTATGACTTAAAAATCCCGTGTTACCTCTTTCCCCCACATGCACCTTTAGAGCCACGAGCTCTTTCTTCCCGATGAAGCTCTTTAAGTTTGCCTTTCTTAAGAGCTTCTTGAGTTTATTTTCGATCGAGTTTCCGTACTTTGCATGCATGTCTGTAAAGAAAACCTCGTTCATAAAGCCTCCCATTGGTAAGTTATCTTTTTTTAGAGCCCTAACAGGAGCACGATCTTGATTTTATACTGCTGTTGTTAATATACACACGCCGGAGAAAATAATATACTATGCTATAAAAGATGAGATCAAGGGAAAAGAATAGAAAACCAATAATCGGTATTACTATGGGCGATCCTGCAGGCGTCGGCCCTGAAATCGTACTTAAAAGCGTTCTATCTCGGGAGGTGAGAGAAGCTTTCTCTGCAAGTGATATGGGCTTTCTTATTATAGGAGACAGGAGAGTACTCGAAGAAACCGCGAAGTTAACAGGTGCTGATATTGAGCTTAGATCGATCCATGATACTGAAGAGCTATCGGTAATTTCCACTGAGATTCCCATGTGGGATACCGGCTTTTTTCGAGATACTTTAAAGCTTCCCCGGGCAAAGGTCTCTCCACTTGGAGGGGAAGCGGCCGGTTTGTATATAAGAGATGCAGTCTCTCTTGCAAAGGAAGGGAAAATACACGGTATGGTCACCGCTCCTTTAAATAAAGAGTCCCTTAAACAAGCAGGAATACCCTTTGCCGGACACACCGAAATGCTAGCCGCCCTTTCCGAAAGCGATAAAAGTTATACCGTATTTTCAGTAGATAAGCTTAATATATTTTTCCACACTCGCCATCTTTCACTGAAAGAAGCCCTTAATAGAGTGGATACAGAAAGTATAGTAAAAAGTATAATTGATGCGGAAAAATGTATGCACTCCATCGGATACACTAATGTTAAAATAGCACTGGCTGCCTTAAATCCCCACGCATCGAACGGGGGACTATTCGGAGAGGAGGAGAGAGTTATCCTGGAGCCGGCCTGCTTAAAAGCAGAGAAGATGGGGATGGATGTGCACGGGCCGATCCCTGCAGATAGCGTTTTTCATCTTGCTCTTAACGGAGAATACGACATAGTGGTGTCTCTATATCACGACCAGGGTCATATAGCTGCAAAAACCTACGACTTTTACCGGACTGTAAGTATTACCTTCGGACTACCCTTTATTCGAACCTCCCCGGATCATGGAACCGCATTCGACATTGCCTGGAAAGGAGTTGTCAATCACCTGAGCATGAAAGAGGCCATACTGTGCTGTATAAACCTTGCCAGAAAATATATTCCTTTTTAAACTATAGATAATGCAACAAGGATTGTACTTCCTATTAAGATGATGGCTCGTTGGGGAGCTCCTCTAACCCAAGCTTTAAGGGTTCTTAAGACTCACATGCAACTTGAGGTTAGTGAGCTCCCTTGATAAATGCTTTTCCTTAAGAAAGCACAAGCTTCGTGGTATTACATAAGAAGGAAATATTTTATCTGATATGATTGATTTGAAGAGAAACATTAAGGTCATTCTCGTTTCTCCCAGGGATGGTACCAACGTGGGCGCTGTATGCAGAGCAATGAAAACAATGGGACTAAATAGACTTGAAATAGTAAAAGGAAAAGAGCTTGATATTTTAAGGGTCGCCACCCTGGCAGTTCATGCAAAGGATGTTTATGACCAGGCTGTTTTCAGTGATTCCCTCGAACATGCTATCTCCGATTCTGTACTCTCGGCGGGTATTACGCGCAGGAGGGGGAAATGGAGAAAATACTTTTCACTTACACCCGAAGAGCTTGCCAGAAAGATAATCGACACAGGGAATGGGACAATCTCCCTTGTTTTCGGCAACGAAGAACACGGATTAACAAATGAAGAGCTCTCTCTTTGTAATCTGGCTGTTACTATACCATCCTCACCTCAGTTTCCTTCGCTCAATCTATCCCATGCGGTTCAGATCATTACTTATATTATCTACAGGGAGTCTATAAGAGCCATGGGTGGAATGGGCAATTTTCATCCCATTGATCATGCCGAATTGAAAAAGCTTACTGCCACTGTAACAGATTGTCTGGAAGAGATAGGTTTTTTTACTTTAACAGGGAAAGATGAGATGGGGCGTTTTATTAGAGATATTTTTGCCAGGGCATTACTCGATAAAAAAGAAGCAGAAAGGGTTGTGAAGATCTTTAAAAAAATCAGAGGCCTTAAAAGCCGGAGGCGCTCATAATCCTGAAGGTTTTATATTGTGGAGGTTTTAATTTTCCCATATACTTGACCATGAATTATAGCAGGGGATACACTTTATAATGGAATGGCTTTCGAAATTCTGGATCTTCAGCGATATAATCAGGCCTGTTCTTGATATAGGCATTTTATCGTTCTTAATATATCGGATCTATCAGATACTGGCTCAAACCAGAGCTATCCAGCTAATAAAAGGAGCCTTTCTTTTAGCTTTTATCTATGCTGTAACCTTTTTTCTCAAACTGGATACAATGCTCTGGCTCATGAACAGACTTGCCACTGTTATAGTCATTATAATTGCAATCGTTTTTCAACCGGAACTGCGTAATATTTTCATGCGGATCGGACAGGGGAGATGGTTCCAGTTTACCTCCAGCGCCAAACCCTACCACATCGATTCTGTACTAAATGCCGTGGAGGTACTCGCAGGAAGAAGGAGAGGTTGTTTGATAGTGTTTATCAGAAAGGTGGGCATAAAAAACATAATAGATACAGGCACCAGAATCAATGCCGATTTATCTACAAGCTTAATCCTTACCACCTTCGGGCATAATACTCCCCTTCACGACGGGGCCATGATCATTCAGGGTGGGAAGATTCTTTCGGCTGGTTGTTTCCTTCCACTATCAGAACAACCTGATATCCGAAGAAGCTTCGGTACCCGGCACAGGGCTGCGTTGGGACTTGCAGAGGTCTCCGATGCGGTAATTCTCATTGTTTCCGAGGAGACAGGAGCAATTTCCATGGCCTACGATGCAAATCTCTTCTACGATCTCAGCATCGATGAGATAAGAAAAAACTTAAAAACTCTGCTAAACTTCGGGGAAGAGTCCGAAGAGGAGGTTGAGGGGACTACCCTTGAGGAGTAAATCTTTTCTGGAACAAATAATTTCAGATTGGCCGGCAAAAATCCTCTCTGTGGCTGCAGCCATACTAATGTTCCTATTCTACAGAATGAGCACCATGGAAGAGAGGTTCTTTCGGGTTCCCTTGGAACTTAATGTCAACCAGGAATACACTCCTGCCGAAAATTATCCCCGCAGTGTCCGCGTTACTCTGCGAGGTTCAAAAAATGATATCCATCTCGTAATGGAAGAAGATATTCAGGCCTACCTTGACCTCACTCCTATTAAATCAGAAGGAGTTTATCGTGTTCCTGTGGAAATAAGAAAAGTGAGAACTGCTCTCCAGATAGAGCCTCTGGAAATAAAAGTGGAACCTTTGGAGGTAACCTTAAAAATAGAAAGGAAGGTAACCAAAACATTAGAGGTGGTACCAACTTTGAAAGGCCTGCCTTTCCATGGTTATGAATTGGTTCAGTACTTCATCAATCCCCCTGCAATAAAGGCAGAAGGTCCCGAAGGTCTGATATCAGAAATACAAAAGATCTATACTGAGGAGATCGATCTATCTGAGAAAAGAGAAAGTTTTACCCAGAGGGTATCATTAAAAAGGGAAAACGATTTGACAGTATTTCCGGGAGGAGGAGTTGTTGAGTTCAGGGGCATCATTCAGGAGGCTGTTATTCTAAAAACATTCGATCCTGTGGATATCATCACTATTGATCTTGCACCCGATCTTAGGATAGACCATAGCCTGCCAACCGGAACAATCAAATGTCAGGGGACCCAGATCCTGCTCGAAAAATTAAAACCGGAACAGTTTAGACTGGTAGTCGATTGTTCTGAGATAAACACCGCAGGCACCTACACTCTCAAAACCAGACCGGATGTACCCACCGGAATTTTTGTTCTGCAGTTCGAACCCCAGGAGGTAGAGATTACACTGAGGGAGATTGAGGAATAAATGATCCTTGGTATAGGAATAGATGTTGTTCATGTAAATCGTATGCGAAAATGGCAGAGAGTTGAAGGTCTTCTACAAAGATACTTCCATCCGGATGAGCTTGCTTCTGTTCGAAAACGTCAGGAGAGCCTTGCTGTCCTCTCTCTGGCCGCTCGCTTCGCGGCAAAAGAAGCTTTTGGTAAAGCACTGGGAACCGGATTAAAGGGATTGGCACTCAAGGAGATTCAGGTTGAGAATAACTATAATGGGAAACCGGATATTCGCCTTTTCGGAAAAGCCAGAGAAGCCTTTGAAAAAATAGGAGGAAAGAACCTTCTAGTTTCTCTTACACATGAAAAGGATAACGCTATTGCTGTAGTTATTATCGAGGGGTGATATGTCAGATGTAGAAACCAGTAGTCTCTCTTTTTTCTCAAAAAAACCAACCGCATGTCCGATCTGTGAGGCCAACTTTTATAAAGAAGATCTACGAACGGGCAGGGGTCGGCTTATCGCCGGAGATCTCACGGAAGAGCTCAGACGGCTCTACGAACCATCAAAAAAATACGGAGCTGTCTATCCTCTCATCTATCCAGTAATGGTTTGTCCCAAATGCTACTACGCCGCCTATCCCATGGATTTCTCAGAAATACAGGAGCCGACCAAAAACAAAATTGAAGAGGATACCGACAGGAGAATATCGAGTATTCAGCTTATTTTCCCGGAACTGGAATTCGAACAGCACCGGACCCTTAAGGAGGGTGCAGCAAGTTATTTTTTAGCTATCATGTGTTACGATTTTTTCCCTCCCGAAAAAAGCCCCACCATAAAGAGGGCAATTTCTGCACTGAGAGGAGCCTGGTTATTCAATGACCTGGATCAGAACTTTCCTTTAGAAAACTACGATTATCTTTCAAAGCTCTTTTATAGAAAGGCACGCTTCTTCTATATCCTTTCTGTAGAGTATGAACAATCAGGCAAAGAGGGAATGGCTTCTATACCTAACCTTGGCCCTGATCTGGATAAGAACTACGGTTATGATGGAGTACTCTATCTTTCAGCATATCTCGAGTATAAATACGGGCCGAGAAAGGATACCGAGATGCGTAAGACCTATCTTAATAATGCAAAGAGAACCCTGTCGAGAATATTCGGAATGGGTAAGGCTTCGAAAAATAAACCCTCCATTCTTCTGGATCTTGCACGAGATGTGCGTACCAAAATAACCGAAGAAATAGAAGAAGAGGGGGAAAATGGGTCAACGTAACATCAGGGTTGTACTTGCCTATGACGGCAACGGATTTTACGGATGGCAGTATCAGAAAAAGGGGAGGACAGTTCAGGGAGTTCTCATGGAAGCACTTGCCAGGATGCATCACCATCCGATCAAAATTTACGGTTCCAGCAGAACCGATTCGGGGGTACATGCCACCGGACAGGTTGCCAATTTCATCACCGATATAAGCTCAATTAAAGGAAGGGAATTTGCCAGAGCGATCAATTCCTACCTCCCGTCGGATATAAAGGTTCTTGGCAGCGAAGAGGTTGATATGAACTTTCACTCCCGATTTAATGCTAAAAGAAGAACCTACAAATATCAGCTCCTTACCGCAGAGGTTTGTCCGCCGCAATACAGAAACTACTGCTTTCTCCTTAAGCGTAGACCCGATGTCATGCTTCTCAATCGTTATGCAGCTTCCATTGTGGGTTCCAGAGATTTTACCACCTTTTCCGCTGCAGGGGATAGGAGCAATTCCAAAGTCAGGGAAGTGTATGAAGCATCCTTCTATATAGAATCACCCTATCTTATATTTAAAATAACAGCTAATGCATTTCTCTGGAAAATGGTACGATCCATTCTTGGAACCATGCTGGAGCTTGAAAAATGTGGAAGGGATGAAAAGGTAATGGAAGAACTGCTTGCTGCAAGAGACCGGAATCTTGCAGGAGAGACCATGCCTGCAAGGGGATTATTCTTAACCAGGGTGGAATACGATGAGTGAGATTCTACGGGAATACCAGAAAATCCTCGATCTTGCAGAGGATTACATCCGTTCCGGATACAGAAGACTGGATAGGACTCCAGCGTCAAAGGAATCCTTTAAGAGCGGAAAGAACTCGAGGGAAAGCCGGCTGCTTGAACTTCGCAGAGAGATTGATTCATGTAAACGATGTGCCCTCTGGGAGGGAAGAACCAACGTAGTAACCGGCGAAGGGGTATTAGATCCTCTTGTTATGGTAATAGGGGAAGGCCCCGGGGAGTATGAAGATAAGACAGCCCGTCCCTTCGTGGGAAAGGCGGGACAGTATCTTGACAAATGGCTTAAGGCAATCGGCTTAAGCAGAGAGAAAAACTGCTTCATCGGAAACATAGTTAAATGCAGACCTCCGGGAAACCGTGATCCCCTGCCAGGGGAATGCGAATCGTGCCTACCCTTTTTACTGAGACAGATTGAGCTTATAAAGCCGAAAGTCATCCTGACCGCCGGGAGAATTTCATCTCGAATACTAACAGGTGAGGAACTCGGCATGGGTAAACTAAGGGGGAAGGTGTACAACTTTCGTGGGATTCCCCTTATCCCAACCTATCACCCCAGTGCGGTTTTAAGAAATTCCGAGTTAAGGCGACCGGTATGGGACGATCTTAAAAGACTTAAATCCTTGCTTGAGAATCATGTCTCTTAAAAAAAACAACCTTTATCTCGAAGTGGCCTTCAACATTCCCAACTCCGGTATCTTCCTCTATCATCCTAAGAAAGACGACCCCTGCTCTCCCGGACAACGCGTAATGGCACCTATAAAAAACAAGCTCAGGGTTGGCTATGTGCTTGGAGAGAGAGAGGAGCTTCCGGAGGGAGATTTTGAGATTAAAGAAATAGATCGAATAATCGATAAAGAGCCTATCTTTGATAGGGACTTTATTCAACTTGCCGAATGGATTTCCCGGTTGTACCTGTGTTCTGTGGGAGAAGCGCTCTCGGCCATGCTTCCCGGTGGGAAGAAGGAATCCACCCTACCTGTGTTTGAACCGGAAGAGCCCCTTTCAATAACCCAACACACCCTGGCTCCCCAGCAGGAGAGAGCTGTACAGAGGATAAAAAGAAGCCAAAGCGGCATGTTCTATCTCTATGGGGTTACAGGTTCAGGGAAAACCGAAGTTTTTCTGCATATTTTAAAGGAAGTACTCGAACAGGGTTGTAGTGCCATCTACCTCGTTCCAGAGATTACTCTGACCCATCAGGTTATGGAAGCCGTAAAAACGAGGTTCAGGGAGAAGGTGGCAATTCTTCACTCCCGTCTGACACCATCCCAGAGGCTTAAGGAATGGATGCGAATAAAAAAGGGAGAGGCTTCGCTCGTTGTTGGTGCAAGAAGCGCTGTTTTTGCTCCTGTAAAAAACTTAAGACTCATAATAATAGACGAAGAACACGAGAGTTCTTATAAATCAGGAGCTGCTCCGAGGTATCACGCCCGCCAGGTCGCCATGTACAGATGCTCTGCCTCGAAGGCGAAGCTTGTGATGGGCAGTGCCACCCCATCTGTAGAAGCTTATCATCTTATGAACACCGGAAAGATCTTAAGGCTCTCCCTTCCCGAACGTCTGTCCGGCGGCAGAATGCCGGATGTTTCCCTGGTGGATATGAAAAGGGAGAATCGCAGCATCTCCGGTCTTTTAATCAGAGAAATAAAAAGGGTGCACGAAGAGGGCGGACAGACAATACTTTTTTTAAACAGGCGGGGGTTCTCCTATTTTTTCCACTGCAAGACCTGCGGCTATACGATGACCTGTCGCCAATGCTCGGTATCCCTCACTTTTCATAAAAAGAGAAACATCATGCTCTGCCATTACTGTGGATACAGCACCAGACCCATTCAGGTATGCCCGGCCTGTAATTCTCTCGATACGGGATACTCCGGGTTCGGAACAGAGAAGATAGAGGAGGATGTACAGGCTCTCTTTCCCGAGTTGAGAGTGGTAAGGATAGATACAGATTCGGTCAGGAAGAAAGGCGCGATGAGACAGATCTTAAATGATTTTCATTCGGGAAAGATAGATATTCTTCTGGGCACTCAAATGGTGGCAAAGGGGCTGAACTTTCCCGGTGTCAAGCTTGTGGGAATCATACTGGCCGATACTGGTCTTCTTCTCCCCGATTTCAGGGCTGCCGAGCGCACCTTTTCCCTGATAGTGCAGGTATCAGGTCGAGCCGGAAGATTTTTTCCCGATGGGAAGGTTGTGGTTCAGACCTTCCGGCCCGAAAACGAGTCAATCCGTTACGCCGTAAAGATGGATATGAAGGGTTTTTATGACCAGGAGCTTAAAACAAGAGAGGCTCTCTCTTTCCCACCCTTCTCCAGGCTTTTCAGGATTGTCTTTCGCGGAAAAAGCCGAAGTAAAACAGAAAACATCGCAGAGAAGTTTTCAGATCAAATCAGGAGGGCTGTCAGGGATTTTGCCGAAGTGCTGGGACCTGCCGAATGCCCTATCTCACTCGTTGCAGGAAACTACAGATTTCAGATTATCTTAAAAACATCTTCGTTCTCAAAAACACACTCACTGCTATCGAAAGAGGTAAGTTCTTTTAAAGTGCCCACAGGTGTTTATATGGAGATAGATGTAGACCCGGTTAGTATGCTCTAATTTATGCTCCGCCTTACAAACCTACCCCATCCTGGATTACCTACAAACTGCATCTTCTTCCCCTCCCATTTGGCTACTAGTCTGCCCCTTGAATACACCAGATGGGGCATACCTGTAATCTTAAATCCTTTGTATGGATTGTAGTCCACATTCATGTGTAATTTTCTGTGATCGATTGTAAACTCTCTCCCCGGATCAAAAACCACCACATCGGCGTCTTTTCCCGGAAGGAGGGCCCCCTTCTCTTTAAGTCCGAAAATGCGTGCAGGATTGGTTGAAAGGATTTCTACCATCTTTCCCAGTGATATTTTGCCCTTCACCACGCCCTCCGAATGAAGGAGCATAAGAAGGGTCTCCACACCCGGAACTCCGTTTGGAACTTTTCTGAAATCTTTTTTTCCGTAACGGTCTTTCATTCCTTTAAAATCGAAAGGACAGTGATCTGTAGCTGCAACCTGGATATCTCCGCTCTTTATACCATTCCACAATGCAGAGTTATCCCTCGCTGTCCGTAAAGGAGGAGAGATAATATACTTTGCCGGTTCAAAGCCTTTAAGCTCGTACTTCTCCTCTGTAAGCAAAAGATACTGAGGGCATGTTTCTGCAAAAACCCGCACCCCCCTTGCCCTTGCTTCTCTAATCTTCGCAAGAGCATCACGGGTGGAGAGATGTACGATGTATAGTCCTGCGCCGGTGAGCTCTGCAAGCTTGATAGCTCTCGAAACCGCCTCCTCTTCTGCAACAGAAGGACGGCTCTCGGGGTGATACCTTAAATCGGTCCTCCCTTCATTTGCAAGCTTATGGGTCATAAACTCGATAATCGAGTGGTTTTCCGCATGA
The DNA here is from genome assembly GCA_003645645.1 of Spirochaetota bacterium. Taxonomy (GTDB): domain Bacteria; phylum Spirochaetota; class Spirochaetia; order SPDA01; family B32-G16; genus B32-G16. The sequence continues at coordinate 12,110 of QNBH01000061.1, forward strand.
ACCATTACCAGGCCGCCGTATTTAGCAGTTTTCTGCAAAACCTTAAGAATGGTAAGATCATCAGCTCTTATATCATAGGCCATGTAGATTTTGAAAGTGGGTGTTCCGTAATCGCGGATCGCCCTTTCAACTTCCTCAATCAATTCGGAAGAAGAACGGGTAATGCTTGGATGAAAGGAGTAGTCAACTGCCGCCTCTCCCTGTGCCAGTTTATGCTTTCTCTCGATGCAATCTAGAAGAGTTTCCCCTTCTGCCGGTTCGGGAAAATCCAGAATGGTGGTTATGCCTCCACATGCAGCCGCTGCAGTGCCCGATTTAAAATCGTCTTTTGTTGTTATTTCGCCGGCTTCCATTGAGATATGGGTATGTGGATCTATAGCTCCGGGGAGCACATACATCCCTTCAGCATCGATTGCCTCATCTGCATTGGAGGTGATGTTGCTAGCGACAGCTTTTATTTTATCTTCTTCTATATAGAGATCCGCCCTGACACTTTCTCCTGCATTTACTATGAGACCATTTTTAATAAGTATGTTCAAAGAGCCCCCACTATTTATTCAAGCTTATCTGTTTTTCCGGGAAAATTCCTTCATAAACTCAACGAGCCTTTCGGCTCCCTCTATCGGCATTGCATTATAGATTGAAGCTCTGCACCCCCCAACACTCCTGTGCCCTTTAAGACCTATCATTTCCTTTCCGGCAGCCTCCTGGATAAACTTCTTCTCAAGTTCCTCTGTGGAGAGCCTGAAGACGACATTCATATCAGATCGGTAGGAAGGATCAACGGGGCATCTGTAAAATCCGTCACTCTCCTCGATGGCTTTATAGATAACAGAGGCTCTCTTTTTACTCAATTCCTCCATTGCGGAAATACCACCCTGCTTCTTTACCCATTCCATAACGAGCTTAAGAACATAAATACAGAAAACAGGGGGAGTATTGTAAAGAGAGTTTTTCTCGGCGTGAACCTTATAACTCAGATATGCAGTAAGATCATCGGGGCTTCTCTCCACAAGATCATCCCTGATAATTACCACTGTAAGTCCTGCCGGAGCCATGTTTTTCTGTGCACCGGCATAGATGAGCCCGAACTTCTCTACAGGTATAGGTCGACTCATTATATCACTCGACATATCTGCTACCAGAGGAACATCCCCTGTATCGGGAAAGTCCTTCCACTGGACTCCCTGAATCGTCTCGTTCGATGTAATATGAACGTAGGAGCTTCCATTGCCGGGTTTAACCCCCGCAGGATCGGGCAAGACAGTAAAGCTTTTATCTTCCCCGTTAAAGAGTACATTAACCTTGCCAAGTTTTTTGGCATCAGAGTATGCCTTCTTTGCCCAGCTTCCACTCAATACAATATCACAGCTCCTCTCTCCCTTAAGGAGGTTCATCGGAACCATGGAAAACTGAAGTGTTGCGCCTCCACCCAGAAAGAGAACCTGGTAATTGTCGGGTACACCGAGAAGCTCCTTTATCAGGGAAGCCGCATCGTTATGTACCTCCTCGTACTCTTTGCTTCTGTGGCTTGTCTCAATAATGGACATACCCATATTTTTAAAATCGACGATCTCTTCTCTTATCTGTTCCAGAACAGGCAGGGGAAGTGTGGCAGGCCCTGCATAGAAATTATATTTTCTGCTCATAGGTTTCCTCCTTTTGTATATTCTCCGATAAGATTGTATACCTCATCTCCGATTCTTAAAAGATTCTCTTCACTGCTTGCACCGATATGGGGAGTCATTACTACATTGGGAGCCTTTAATACGGGATATTCCCCGGGCGGAGGATCGGAAGGCCAGACATCTGTTGCGTATGCCCTTAGCTTTCCGCTGTTAAGGGCGGAAACTACGTCTTCGGCAACAATGCAATCTCCCCGGCTGGTATTTACCAGTACAACTCCGTCCTTCATTTTATCAATTACAGACTTATTTATCATGCCCCTTGTCTCATCGGTCAGGGGTGTATGGAGAGATACATATTCTGCATCTTCTACCGCTTCTGACAGCGTGTTCTTTACTTCCGCCCATTCGCTGGGTTTCCCCGACTTCCTGTAGGCAACCACTTTCATACCGAACGCTTTAGCCCTCTTTGCCACTTCGGTTGCAATATTACCCATCCCCACGAGGCACAATGTTTTTCCGTACAGCTCGTTCCGTTTAAGCTCCTTTTTAAGCCATTTCCCATCTTTCATGCTGTTATGACCCTCTATCAGCCTGTTCGGTACTGCGAGCATCAGCGCAAATGTAAGCTCCGCCACAGCGATGGCAGAGGCTCTGGGGGTGTTGTATACCCTTATGTTCTTACTCCGGGCATATTCCTTGTCGATATTATCTGTCCCAACACCACCTCTGATTATCACCTTGAGGTTTGGTGCACCGTCGATATAGTCTTTAGTACATTTGGTTTTGCTTCTGACCAGTACGATTTCTGCATCCTTTAGCCGGCTCTTATCCTCGGTTACCTCCCCAAACTCAGAAAGCTTATCCTTTAAAGAAGGATCAAAAGCATCTGATATTAGTATTAACATTTTTCATCTCCTTGTTATAAGATTTTTTAAGGAGACTTTTAGCTCTCTTACCGGTAAAGATAATTTCTCCTCTTAATTTTTAATTTTAACGCGGATTTGTGGAAATGTCAATTTTTTTTTAAAAATTTATGTAATCGTAACTATTTTCTTTTTTTATTGAGGGATAATTAATGACCCGCTCCGCCAATTGTCCCTCCTGCGATTGCTACAAAGAGGTAAAACTCATCGCCATCTTTTATCTCCTCATCAACTCCAGCCCCTCCTCCGTTTCCCTTCCTTACCAGTCGTAAATGTGGCTTAAGTTGCCCGTCCTCTGTAAACACAAATTTTCTAAACTCCTCTCCATGGTTCTCCCTCAACCATCTCAGAATATCATCTCTACCTGAATCATCCCTTAGAATAACTCTATCTTCTTTTTTGCCGGCTCTATCCCTTATTATGTTGAAATACCGTACTATAACCTGCTTTGCCATCCCTCCTTACCTGCCTTTTAATGTTTGAGCCCTACAACTGCTTCACAGAAACTATTTTTTTAACATTACCCCCAAGGATTTTGGCTTTTTCTGAAGCAGAAAGGCTCGTGTTTTCCAGATCCTTAAGATACTTGCTCGGACTGAGAAGAGGATAGTCACTTCCGAAAAGTGTCTTCTCCAACAATCCTGCAGTTTTAACAACCTCATAGAGTCGCTTGTCATAGAGGAAAGGAACTGCTGCAGTGTCATAATAAACATTTTTCAGGTTTTCCCTTACTTCGGGCATAAGCTCGTAAAAGCTCAATCCTCCTCCCATATGACTCAGTATGAATAGGGCATGCGGAAAGTTTCGGGCGAGTGTCTCGGCCTCAACAATAGAGACTTTTCCCTTTCCCGGGTAGTAATGACCTACCAGTTCATTTACGTGCACCATTACCGGAATCTCGTTCTCTGCACAAAGGGTGCATATTTTTTCCATGGATTTTTTATCGGCTATGTCAAACTCCTGACCCCATGGCAGGAGCTCGCCTAACCCAACCATCCCTAAGCTAATACACCTCTCCAGTTCTCTTTCTGCATCTCCGTGGAGGGGATTGATCACTGCAAACCCGTATAGTCTTTCGGGGTAACTGCGAATGGCTTCGAGAGTATAATCATTTACGAAACGGCATAGTTCCATATCCCTGAAGGCGAAACCGAATACGATCGATTTTGCAACACCTGTTTCGTCCATGTGATCTATCAGTCTTTTTGCTGTTACAAATTTGTTGGCAGGATTGCTGCATAGGAGATCGAAATGGGGCTCCCTCCTTCGGTATTTCATCTCATCTCTTATTATCTCAGGCGGGGTAATGTGTACGTGAATATCTATTATCTCCATCTCTAATACCTTCTATGTATCCTCCTCTTTCTGTTGCTTGTCACCAATCCCTTCCTCCTCATCCTCCGGTTCCAGGTCTGCTCCCAGGTAAACCCCTATTCTGGGAAGAGCTATCAAGAGGGGCATTCCGATTACAGAAGCACCTAAAGAAAAAATCGCTCTTTCCCAGGGAGATACAAATGCAAGCCCCTTCCACATTGCAGGAGGCCAATTGTACAGCAGGATACCGAAGAAGTTCGCCAATCCCGCCGCACTTACAAATCCTGCGTAGGAAGATAAGAAAATCCCAAACCCACCTAAAACAGGCTTATCCTTCAATAAATGCTTCCTGCTCCAGATGATTGTGCCTGCGGCTACAGAGACGAGTCCGAGGGTGTAAAAAATAAGCGGGAATATGGCAGCCTGCCTGCCCGTGGGAGTTAGAAACCACAGAATATAGCCTGTAATTATAACCCCTGTTGCAATATGCCATTTTCGTCTGCTTACAAGCCCTGCAACTACAGCGTTTACGGTTCCAACCAGAAAAGTACCTATACCGAGCCATGCAATATGGGGGGCGATTATCTGGCCGATAAAATTACCCACCGCCGCACATATTCCCCCTCCGATCGGTCCGAAAAAAACTCCTGCCAGGGGAATAAGAGCAACGCTGACGCTGAAAGTGCTGCCGGTCCCAATTATTGGTATTGCAGGAAAAAGATGTACCGTGGCTATCAAGGCCGCCCAGGCTGCAAGTACAGCAGGATGAACTCCACCCAATAGCCTGTACTCCGATCTTCTTAAAGGCTCTTCTCTCCTTTCATCTTGCATTAACATGACCCTCCTGTAATCTGTTACTATATTTGTTTTCAAGGTAATATACCACAGTTGGGTATGCCCTACAAGGAGAATTGACGGCATATTAAAATCTAACTTTATTGTTATCTGGTACGATTGTACCAAAATAAATAAAGATGAAGAATACCAGGTTTCTTTTCTTTCATCAATGGATATAGAGTTAGAAGACAAACCCGGTGGAGGACTGGCTGTAATGGTTAGGCCAATAGCCGAGCTTGGAACGAACATCTTATCAGAAACGTTTGCAATAGCTTTCAGCAGCAATTCGAGAAGAAGAAGGTAATATACTTAGGAGAATTGGAAGAAGCCTAAATAACCGGTATTCCTGCTTTAACCCAATCGATTTCTGGTCCTGTCGAAGATACTGCCGGCAGGATTATTGGAATGATTGCTGATGGATATCTGTACATTATTGTAACAGCCGTGCATCCGGCAAACCTGGAAAATGAGTTTAAACTACAATTACCGCATTTTCGACAGGTACCGAAAAGAGGTGATAAGCGCCGTTATATTTACAGACACAGATGCCGGCTACCGTCCTGACCGCTACCTGGTTAATCGATGGGGATTCAAGCATGAGATGGAGTTTATCCTGGTTAAACTTATCGACTACCGTGGGAGGACAGATGAGCTTGAAGAAAGTTCCAATCCGTTTGCACTGGTAGTAAAGGCGTTTTTGCGGTATATTGAAGAGAAGGGGGAGCTTAAGAAACTCTATGAGGCAAAGAGGCAGCTTCTTAATGCACTGTTTGCGGAGAACTACAGCAAAAGATGTATTTATGCTTTATTCAGGTTTA
>QNBH01000062.1 GCA_003645645.1 Spirochaetota bacterium
ATTATTGTCAGGCGTAATAAACCAATTGCTAAAATAGTACCGGCAACCTCAAGAGAAAAAATTGTGAAGCTTCCTGATTTTAAGAAAAGGCGGGAAAAATTAGGTATAGAACCAGGCGGCACAACACTGAGTGAAATAATACTTGAAAGCCGTGGCGAAGAAAGTTGAGCTGCTACATTGACTCAAGCCTTTTAGTGAAACTTTATCATCCTGAAGATCTCTCCCAGGAGGTGACTAATCTAGTAGAACAACTGCAAACAGCGATACTTTTTTCATCTTTGCATGAACTGGAAATAAAAAATGCTATTTCACTTAAAGTTTATAGAAAAGAGATGCAGGAAAAACAGGCTGAGCAAATAGTAGGGGATATAGACAGTGATATTTCTTCAGGATTACTCGCACGTATTCATCCCGAATGGAGTGGTGTTTACCGTAGAGCACTACATATATCCAAAAATATTACTCCAGCCACAGGATCACGCACCTTGGATATTCTGCATATAGCTATAGCGTTAGAGTATGGCTGTCACACCTTTATTACCCACGACAATCGTCAGGGCAAAGCTGCCGGAATAACCGGATTACAGGTGCGTTTTATTTAGTTGGGTTTCAGTTTGTCATAAATTAGTCCTGGGTTGTGAAGTTTAAATCCTATCGAAGAACCGTAAACTTCGGCACTATTCTTCTCCGCCAATTTGTCAACAAGCACAAGATAACGCGAATCCAGGTATACGGAGTATTTTCCAACCGGCGCTTTAACTATCAACTCGCCGCCTACCCTTTCGAAGCGATAACCCTTGTATTCAGAGCTTATTCGCATAAGCTCTTCGTCTATTATGCATCGGATAGTTTAACGGAACCGGATGTGATTTGCCCTGCAGAGGAAGGCGATTTCTCTGTCTTTTTATCCAAAGGAACAATTCTTTCAACAGGAGTGTTGCCCCGTTTGATAATAATCTCTTCACCTTCCAATACTTCATTCAAGAACCTGGAAAGATGAGATCTTGCTTCCTGGGTAGCTATTGAAATCATATAAAAATGATAAATTATAGATTAAACTTAGTTAAGACCAAGATTATGACGCCGAGGGTTAGTTATTTTAAAAAACTATTACTTGGTTGCCATTATGCTGTGCTTTGATATCATTTAATTAAAAAAGCCAGTTGATTTCTTGAGTAGAAATATATCGACTAATATAGCAGAATGGGTCAGGCAGGCCCTTCGAACGGCAAGGATAAATCAATCCTGCATTATTTTTTATACAGGATTCGGCGTTTTTAAGAATATAAAGAGATTACCAGAGCCCCGGTAGCGGGAGAAACACCGCTTTTCGCTACAATTCTTGGTGGGCACCTGACTGTGTACAGTTGCACTTTTGCGAGCACCCGTTGACCCTCTAAAATGTAAATACTATCATTTTCAACATCAGGATAAACCAATGTATTCCCACGCTCATGAAGCACTAACAAAAATAAATAAAGTTTTAAAAAAGAAGCTTGCAGATGTTCTTGTTTCTATGTATGCCTTTGGCTCCAGAGTCAGGGGCAACCATACCGAAGACTCCGATTTCGATGTCCTGGTGATTGTTACAGAGCGTACCCCTGCAGTTGAAAGCACTATCATTGATGCATTTGTGGAAGAAGAGATGAGGAGCGGGCTTTCCTTCGACCCTGTAATAAAAGATATCGAGAGTTTTGAACTCGAGAAGAGACACCACACGCCGTTTTATGAAAATATTCAAAGAGAAGGTATCTTAATATGAGTTTAAGTAGTGAAGACAAAAAAGTTCTGAGTGAGATTCGTTTTGAAAAGGCGTCCGAGTTTTTAGAAGATGCACGGGCAAATCTTAAAGAAACACGCCTTAAAACAGCCATAAACAGAAGCTATTATTCGGCACTAAACGCTGCAAGGGCACTTCTTATCCTTGAAGGGGTAAACCCAGAATCCCACAGCGGCGCTGTTACCATGTTAAGTCTTCGATTTGTAAAAACAGGTCTCCTTCCGGTAGAAGTCATAAAGAGCTTTAAGATACTGCTCTCAAGAAGAGCTGATGTGGATTACGGAGATTTCGAACACATTACCACGACAGAAGCCGAAGATTCGGTAGACAGAGCTGAAAAAATACTCGAACAAATAGACACCCTCAGAAAAAAACTGATCGAGGGGGATTAAATCTCTTTAAAGTTTCCACCGATGAACTTTTGCCTCTCAGCGCCATTAACACGAAAGGTTGCTTCATAATAGAGCACTATGTTGCAGACTCATCGACAAAATTCAGAAGACATCCTAATTTGTCAACTTTTCGGTAACTCTATTTTCCCATCATAAATTGAATCAGTAGAGCAGTTTCTCCTGTTATACTATAATAAGAGGTATGAAAAAGATGGGAGAACCTGATTCAAAGAAAGACCGTATTTACACCTACGGTGATTACAGGACATGGCCCGAGGATGAGCGGTGGGAGCTCATATATGGGGTAGCCTGGAATATGAGTCCTGCGCAGAACAGATTTCATCAAAAATGTTTGATAGGATTTCTTACACAAATCGCTCCCTTCCTTGAGAAACACCCCTGTGAAGTCTATGCAGCACCCTTCGATGTCCTGCTGCCGGACTCCCTGGCCAGGCAGATGATGAAATTAAAACCGTGGTACAGCCCGATATCTCTGTTATGTGCGATAAGAGCAAGCTCACCGAGAAGGGTTGTACCGGAGCACCTGACTGGATAATAGAGATTCTCTCCCCCTACACTTCCCGCAAGGATATGAGCATAAAGTACGAGCTCTACCAGAGACACGGTGTGAGGGACTACTGGATAGCCGATCCCGGAAATATGTACATCCATGTTTACATCCTCGATGAGGCAAGCCGCTACCCGGAATATCTTCAGATATATCGTTTTAAAAAGGCAAAAAAAATAACCGGCCGCCAGGTGCAGCGACCGGTGTAGAGAGAAAAGTTTTAAAAAACCCTTTAGTCTCTAAAAAGTGCAACATCCTTGGTGGGAGCCCAGGTGGAAAATCCGATTGAGAAATTGATGGGAAACCTTAAGTTTTCTATAAAGGTACCCCTTTGATCAGCAGAAATTGCCTCACCAGCACTGTCCTTTACTCTCGCTGAATACTGTAGGCCTGGCTGTAATTCAATATAAGGGGCAACCCTTTCTTTTATAAAATAGAAAAGCCTTAAGGGTATTCTTAAAATATTATAATTAATATAAAGACTCTTATCTTCTACAGTTTCTCCGTCCTCTTTATCGTTAAGCCCATGCTGGAAATTTATTCCAAACCTCGGTCCAACAGAAAAAACCTCACCGCTGCCCGCCTCCGGATCCGGCACTATATAGTAGGATAACCCTGCCCATAATCACCAGTTAAGGTTATTGTAAACGGTATCTTTATCCCATTGATTCCGGCTGTAATAGAAATCCGGGCCGAACCATACATCAACATAATCCGCCACCAGAAAGCTTATCCCTGGATTGAAGTTAAAACTAAAGTAATTCCACTTCGAGTCTTTGTTGAATACCTCTCCGGGATCAAAATGAAAATTGATATTCCCCTAAAAGCTTACTCCGCCTCCTTCGAAGTTCTCCCCGATGTTTTCGGCTGTAACAACACCGGTAACACCAACCACAAAAAAGGCTATAAATAAAAGTGCTTTAAGTCGTTTAAGCATAGGAAACCTCCTGTAAAGTTGTGATTTTATTTTAACCGGCTACACCGGTTATTAACTTAACTGGTATTGTAATGATAAAAACTTGTTTCATTATGGTCAAACTTCCACTGCGACGCCGTTCTCTCTTACTCGAGATCTTCTCTTATGGCAAACCGTACTCCCATTGCGTTTATTCTGAATGAAACTCCGATATATTCTGTGTAATATCCGCTTGCAGGATTTGTATCGTTTACATGCCACTCCTCAGAGAAACCTGTAACCGGTTTTCCGAAATCTTCAGTACTTAAATCGATGATAACTCTAACATCAGCAGAGAAGTTGCTTATCTCAACTCCCCAGTTAGAGCTCATTTGCTTTGCAAGAGTTTCTGGCTGCAATTCAAAGTACTCACCATTTTCATCGAGGCCGTACCATTTTACTTCTATGCTTTCAACTTTATCGCTGTCCGAGGCGGTATTTACCCTTATGATGGGATGGAGGATTGCTATTTTCCCGTCTTTAAGCGGTTTTACACTCCCGAAATCAAGCTCAGCGATCTTATTATTGTTATGAAGCAACATCCAGTATCCCTCGGGAGTTTCCTGGAAGAGAGAGGACGGCTTCTCTCCCCAGCCAAACTCAAAATGCCCATTATAATATCCGCCTGTACAGGGATTTAAGCTGTCGAAGAGAGTCCCATCTCCGAAGGACACAGGTTCCGGTGGATAAAGCTCAATGCTGTCTCCTTCCTTAAGCGTTTCGCCTTCCACAAACAACTGGAAGCCGCTGAAATTGAATGCACCGGCTTGAGCCCATTTATCCATAATAAGAGTTCTATCACTTGTATGGAACACATAGCTCGACTCGACCCAGGAAAGCACTGATGAGGTGTTAATAACATTTTTAATAAACCGAATCGAATCATCGATATGTGCCAGTGTTTATTCCTCATCTGGATTGTCAATTTGTCCGGATAACGACTGAAGATCGTTTTCGGAGATAAGAATATCGGAGATATCTGCATCAGGCTTAATGGTCCCAAGAGAAAGATCCCCCTCTATCTGCTCGGCATCGATAGACTTCCAGTAGGATTGACTGCCGGTGCCTATACCGATAACACCCACTACTTTTCGGTACTCTTCTGCAGGATCGATCAGAAAAGCTACGAAGATATTACCGGCAGGAATCTCGAAGGAGAACTGCCCATCGGAATTAATTTGGGTGGTTTCCCTGTTCTTGATACGACCACCATCAATAATCCTGTCTTCCCCATAACAGTACACAATCTGGTAATCTTCCGGAGCCTTAGAAATAACAATCCCCCCAGAGGAGATGGATTTGGAGGCCAGGGCTTTATCGATTTTCCCCGAAACTTTAAAGTTCCCATCGTCAGATTCTGCACGAGCCATCTCTCCCATTGCCGCTTGTTTACAGTTGGAAAGGCTTAAAAGCAGAAAAAACAGGGATAGGTGTATGCACACAAGATAAGTTTTCTTTATTTGATTGCTATTCATTTTTCCTCCTTAAAGTTGCTGATATTTTTTCCGCAATTTTTATGCCATGTAGAGTGATAAGAGTTCTTTTTTTGCAAAAATTTGGGTTATACTATAAGTATTTATTGCATAAAGAAATATTTTTTGACCGCCAAGACCACCAAACCCTGAAACAAGTAAAATTGTTAACATTTACTGCGAGGTGACCACAATGTTGACACCTGCTGACCATGCCGTGGTCAGTTAATTGGCGAGCCGAAATTGGCATTAAAAAAATTAGTGTATTACAATATAAACAGAGAGGTGTATTATGAGAACTAATATTGTGCTTGATGAGGCTTTGGTCGAGGAGGCTTTTAAATACTCGTAGAATATAAAGACGAAACTAGAGCTAATCGAAACAGCCCTTAAGGAGTATGTTTTTTTATAGAAAAATGAAGGATCTCCCTGTTTTTAAGGGGTAATTTGAATTTGAATAAGAGTATGACTATAAACAAATGCGGATGGGGAGATGGTCCTTACTGATACTTCCGTGCTTATTGACTATTTAAAGGGCACAGAAAATGAAAATAGTCTCTTATTCCGGAAGATTTTCGATTACAAGCTGGTGTACGGAATCTTAAGGATTGCTATAGAAAATGAATTGATGTTACTTCCTATCGCATCGCAGTAAAATTTACACCTTCTACCAGATAGTTTCCACCGGATACTGTCTTATATAGACATCCGGGGTAATTATGGGAATATTTTCTTTTAAAGCTTGAGCGATAAGCAATCGATCAAAAGGGTCGTTATGATGGTCCGGCAGTTCTGTGGTTCTAAGAATATGATCGAGGGAGATGGGAATCCATTCAAACCTCCAAATCGCCCTTTGTTCAAAAATCCATCGGCGCAGGGGCTTAGGGAATACCATTTTACCCGATCTTTGTTTAAGAGCCATTTCCCAGATTGATACATGACTGACTGAGAGACTGTTCTCTACCGAATCGATTGTCTCTGTGGCTTTTAGTGAAAGGTTTTTCGGTTCGCAACACAACCAGATGAGTGTGCATGTATCCAGTATTGCTTCCAATTACAGACCCCAATCCTTCAATTCATCTTCAGTGAGAGGATAAAAAGCATCATCGGAAAGTTTAACAGGATCGGATGTGATTTGCCCTACAGAGAGACGCGATTTCTCTGCCTTTTTACCCAAAGGAACAATTCGTGCAACAGGAGTGTTGCCCCGTTTGATAATAATCTCTTCACCCTCTAATACTTTATTTAAGAATCGAGAAAGATGGGTTTTTGCCTGTTGGGTAGTTATTGTAATCATATAAACAAAATAAATTTAATAATAGACTTAGTCAAGTCCAGACTAAGATAGAAATTTTCTTCACATCTCTTATCTGCGTTTTCCATCGATTAAAATGATGTTCGCGCCGTTAGGCTTTCTTAATAAAAACTATTCACCATTATGCCGTAGTCAACTCCATATACTCGATATCCCATTCGCACTTCCGTTAGTACGTGTTCTGTGCTCGAACTGTCGCCGAAAAACTTAAACGGCTCTTGCGGTTCTACCTGGGTCTCGGTTACCGATTCAAGACCAATGATTTCACTGTATGGTTCATCAATATCATCATAGGAGATTCCCACATGTTCGACAATTTTTTTTAAACATACTTAAATCGGTTAGCTCTTCATATTGTTCATTTGAAAAATTGTACTGATACCAGGTAATATTAAAAGCGGTTACATAATTTTCGGCATCAACATCGATTTTTAACGAAGGAAGATACACTACTGGTATTTCGGTACCGGGTTTGAAGGGCTTTGATATCGCCAGATCGAAGTAAGCCAGTGTCTCACTATCTTTTTTCAGGAGCCAGTAGCCCTGGGGATAATTTATAAAATGAAGCCCGCTTGTTCCGAAAGCTACCCTGTTACGACTTATCTCCTCATACAAAGCGAAATGAGTCTCATTCGTATTGGCGTATCTCCCGTCTTCTCTCTCTTCAAAGTTTTCCCATGTTCCGCAGTCGCTTGTAAAAAGGGTGTGAGAGTTATTATCAACATAAACTACAGGCTCAGGAGGCACAATTTCTATAATATAGTCGTGATTGTAGACACCGTCAAAGGTAATGTCGGGATTACTGGTGGATATTTGAATTGAGTACTCATCATAAGTATAATTCGCAGGACTGGAAAATTGGTTTTTAACCTGTTCCGGTTCAACCCCCCAGGTATATGAAAATAAATTTTCATATAATGTGCCGTTGGTGTTATCATAATTGATATATAGATTCTTGATAACCTTAAGCATATTATCCAGTTTGGCTATTTCCCTCAAGTTGGAGAGATTCATCTCAAAGCTTAAGCTGTTCTCTTCCAGGGATTGCTCGGAGACGGCTTCGTCGTTTTCCTGCTCCAGCTCACCGGCATCTATATCTTCCGTGGCGGAATCCACAGGAAAGAGGATGAGATTATCTTCAGAATCCCCCAGCCCCACAAATGCAAGAATCTGCTCATGTTTGGGTTTTGTAGAATCGATTAGCATTAAGACCCGCCTGTTTTCCCTTTCTGTATCCTCGAATGTGAGCACGAAACCGCCTGTCTCATCGATTTCTGCAGTTTTTGCATTGGCGATCATTGACGGTGATACGATAAACGGTTCGTAGACCGGAACAGCAATTACTTTATCCGCCTCTTGAATTACCGCATCGGATACAGCCCTGGAACTTGCCGGTATTGTCCAACTGATAGAAATAGAATCTTCACTATACATCTCGCCCATGGCGTTCTGCTTACAGCCGGAAAGGCTCAATATCGTTGTAATCAGAAAAAATAAAATTAATGATAGATTGAGTATTTTAATTCGTGGACTCTTCATCGCTCTCCTCCTTAAAATCTCCGATGCTAATCTGCAATTTTTATGCCATGTAGAATGATTGAGGTGAATATTATAGTATAGATTAAGCTGATATGCTAAATGTTTGTAATATAAGAATATATTTTAGCTAACCAAAAGGATTGTTAAATCCTGCAATTAGAGAAATTATAAGAATACCAATCCAGATGACCACAATGTTTACACCTGCTGACCACGGTGTGGTCAGTTAATGCTTTCTCCGACCAGCAGCAGAATATGGTGGGCGCAGGTGCTTAATGAACTGCGCTTATTTCAAGCCATTTAACTTGATCAACAGCCTTTTATTTATTATGATTATCGAACAGATATGGCGGTAATCATCAATTCACAGACAAAACTCACCTACGAAGACTACGAGCTTCTTCCTGATGATGGGAAGATTCACGAGATTATAGACGGAGAGCACTACATGTCCCCTGCACCAGGCACATACCACCAGACTATTTCCCGGCGCATACAGTTCCAACTCTATGAGCAGATTGAGAAAAAAAATCTCGGTCAGGTTTTTAACGCGCCCACAGATAATCAACTATCAGAGATAGATATTGTACAGCCCGATATACTGGTAATCCACGAAGATAGAAAGTCGATTATTTCTCCCAGCAGGGTGATCGGTCCTCCCGATCTTGTTGTTGAGATTCTCTCCGAGTTTACAAAAGAAAAGGATCAGAAACTAAAACTCGACCTCTATCAAAAGGTTGGAGTCCCTGAGTACTGGCTTGTTGATCCTCAAAGCCATTCGGTGCGGAAATATATTCTTAAAGAAAATAGGTACATTATAGCTGGAGATTTTACCGACGAAATTAATTATGATGGTATTGAGGGTGTTAAGGTAAATATTCGGGAAGTCTGGTAGTCTTTGAGTGGGAACTTATTGACGGGGTAGCATGGCAAATGTCCCCTCTACGTCTCTACCAGACTGGATTATCTAAATCCTATCCCTCTTCACTTCCCGCAAGGATATGAGTATAAAGCAGGAGCTCTACCAGCGACATGGGGTGAAGGAATACCGGATAGCCGATCCCGGGAATAAACAAGAATATTTTTATGTTCTTGAGAAAGAGGGAGCTATATTATAAATATTTTCATTCAAGATAAAACTCAAAGTAAAAATTAACGTTGAAAAGACGATAAGTGAGCGAGAACTTATCCATATCGAGTTTACCTGGATTTTCCCCATCGAGAAGGTACCAATCACCATCTAATTCAGATGCTGATATTAAAAAATCCTGCTCATTTATACTATCAAATCCCATATACTGTGAATCATCATAATCATCAAAGTCAAATCCACACCATCCTAAGGATTTATCAAAGGGATAACTTACAGCCAAATCGAAATAAGCAATGTCACTTCCGTCAAGGTTCATTATCCAGGTTCCTTCAGGGACTTCTCCCAACATATTTTCACCAAAGTTAATATCAAGAATTTTATCCTCTCCCAGATTGGGGTGCTGATCTCTTATCCCCATATCGTCCTCTCCTGCGTGCCTGCTTCCATCCTCCCGGTAGTCAATAGGATTTTCCGAAAATGTGTCGTTTACAAACTTACTATTAACTCTTACTTTTCCCTTTCGAAGCGATAGTCTTTGTGCTCAGAGCCTATTTGCATAAGCTCTTCTTCTGTTATTGAGGTAGTTTTTGGGAAATCAGCAGGGGACATACCAATATTATATGTATCGATTTTGCTTCTGCCAAAGAGAAACCATGACCTTTTGTCAAAAATATTATTTTATTTGACCAAATTAGATAGTCAATGTTATATTTACGGCATGGTAGTAAAAGAAGTAAGTGTATATGAAGCAAAAACCCATCTATCTCGTCTTTTACGGGAAGTTGAAGCCGGTAAAGAAATAATTATACGACGGGGCAATAAGGCTATCGCCCGAATAATTTCGGCGAACGAACCTGATCACACTTCGATACCGGATACGGCAAAGGGAAATGTATGGATGGCCGATGATTTTAACGCACCCCTTGAAGTTTTCTCTGAATATACAACATGAAAGTACTACTGGATACGCAAATCGTCATCTGGTGGAATACTGAATCCTCAAAAATAGAACCTGTTGCACGGGAGTTGATTGGTGATTCGCTGGTTGAAAAACTTGTCAGTCATGCAACTCTGTGGGAAATGGCGATAAAAATCCGGATTGGGAAATTAATAATACGTCCTAGCCTTTTCACATTTGTCGAGCAAAATATAAAAAGAAATGGAATGCAGCTACTTCCGATTGATGAATATTCAATTTATGCTACTCAAAATCTTGAACTCCATCATCAAGATCCCTTCGACCGTTTGATTATAGCACAGGCAATCGTTGGAAACATACCGGTTATCACTTCCGACAAAGTATGGGGAAAATACCCGGTCCGGTTGCTTATCTAAACTGCAATACTCTGTATCCTAAAAGCTTACTTTAAAGGCTTACCAGTGAATGAGCGCTGAAAGAGTGGGTGTCCCCAATTACGAGACGAGGAGGGCTAATCTCATCCACATCGTTTCTTAACGACATTGAAAAGGAGATATTCTTCTTATCAGGGAGGATTTGCCAAATTTTCTCGGTTAATATAAAACAATTTTGCCTTTAAAACTCCTATCACCTGTCCACTTCAGCAGGACAGAAAGAAAAGCCCGCCAGTACCTCCTCTCCTGTGATGGTCGCCTCGTAGGGATACTCTGTTACACTCCCATCCGCCCTATATACATAACCATTCCTGTTAAAGTGATCGATCAGAACAGCAAGCCTGCACCCGTTTTCTACCCATTCCGCCATCTTCTCTTTAAGGGCGGAAAGAGAATCACTATCGGATCGAATCTCTATTAGAAAATCGGGTGCTCCCTGAATAAACTCCTCTACCTTTTTCCCGTAAAAGGGATGGTTGGGTAGAAGCACGGCTACATCGGGAGAACGCATATCACCGTTTGGAAGCTTGAATCCTGCCGAAGAACCGTAAACCTCGGCATTGTTCTTTTTAGACCATTCTCTTACAATACCCAAATATTCCGATTCCAGATAACCAGAGTATTTTTTTACAGGTGCCCTTACTATTAACTCTCCCTTTACCCTTTCGAAGCGATAGCCGGAGTGCAGTGAACTTAAACGCGCAAGTTCTTCATCTGTAACGTAAGCGGTTTTTACATGATCAGCATCTGACATATCTTGTATATTATATATATTGCTTTTGTCTTTGTCAAAGAGGAAATTAAAACGTACTAAAATCAGTAGAACAGTTTCCCCAGTTACATTATAATAGGAGGTATGAAAAAAATGGGAGAACCTGCTTTAAAGAAAGACCGTATCTACACCTACGGCGATTACAAGACCTGGCCCGAGGATGAGCGCTGGGAGCTCATAGACGGTGTGGCCTGGAATATGAGTCCTGCGCCGGGAAGGTTTCATCAAGAGTATCTAATGGGATTCATTGCTCAAATTTTACCCTTCCTCGAGGGGAATCCCTGCAAAGTCTATACAGCACCCTTCGATGTCCTGCTGCCGGACCACCTTGAACTGGAAGACGATGAGGTTACTACAGTAGTACAGCCAGATATCTCGGTTATATGTGATAAAAGCAAGCTCACCGAGAAGGGTTGCACAGGAGCACCTGACTGGATAATAGAGATTCTCTCTCCATTCACTTCCCGGAAGGATATGAGCATCAAGTACGAGCTCTACCAGCGCCACGGTGTAAGGGAATACTGGATAGTCGATCCGGGCAATAAATATGTGCATGTGTACCTGCTCGATGAAAGGGGCAGCTACCCGGAAGACCCGAAAATCTACTTGAGAGATGCTGTGATTGAGTGTACAGTGCTCGAAGGGTTGCAGATCGATTTGAAAAGAGTGTTTACCGGGGAGTAAGTTTTATTAACAATCAAGGAGTCTCCGCCGGCAACTATGATAAAAAAACGTTAAGCAGAATTGGGTTTGTAAAGGCTACGGAATTACATCCTCCTTTGACATCTTTCCGGGCTCGTCCATAGCATACTTTATTTTCATATCTTTCCAGTCTACCAGAGGGTTTTCCGTTCTCGTCCTGACAATGCGCTCTTCCGCCGTAGGGAAACTATCGAAATATCCCGCAAACGACCATTCTGCTGTTAAGTCCCAGCCCGTACCTGCATCGAGAACATCGGTAATAAAACCGTCTGCGAAATCGATCGATGAAGAGGTGAGAAAAAACCAGCCAAAATTGCCGTTATCATCCTCCATCAAGAAGTGATAGTTCATCGCGTCGGGTGCAGAATCGAATGACAGAGTAGGCTCAGTATAAGTAGCGATAGAAGCGTTGAAGCCTTCCCCAGGTGGGGTTGTATTGTCAACAGACAACAGTTGGGATAGTGTCATCGATGTGGAATAGCTAATTCTGTCGGTGTAAGCAATATAGTATGAAGAATGATCTGGTGATGGGTCATTAGCGACTGGAATTAAGAAATACAATACCACATCGTAACCATCGGGATTGTCGAATTCGATCTGTGCAGATGAGTTTGCAGAAACGGATAAACCGGTTGAAGGATAGTCAACTATAACACCGTATTTTGATGTATATAAAAGAGCCCGGTATTCTCCTGCTTCAGGGTTGTTATTGGTAATTGTAACTGTATCTGAACTGATATTCGTTGTATCGATATCCAGTGTTGCATCGGTACTCAAATCGACATTGTTAACATAATATATTGTTTTCGGATTCGAGTCATCGGTATCGTAATCGTATTTTATTACCACCATGCAATCGGAACCGAAAGTAGAAGTTGTAACAGAATATTCTTCATACTCAGGATCTGTATCGATATCTTGAAAGCTTGGATTCTGGATGTAACTCATTCCCCCTTTTGTATTATAGACTTCTACCACCAGACTTTTATTTGATTCCTCAGCATCGGGAGCCAACGTGCCTGAAAGTGTAACTGCGCTGTATGTTGATGTATCATTCCTATCAAGGGCAATCTCATAATTCGGGTTGGTGATAGGATCTATGCTTATTTCCTGTTCTACTCCTGGCTGATATTCAAGACCTTTATACACATAAAAATCTCCTGTTACTGTGCTCGAAGAGGTCACCTCGATAGTAAAATTGCCCGTACTATCGGTTGTTGTAGAATAACTGCCGAGCAGAATGTTGGCATTTGAAATTCCATCTCCGGTTACCGCATCGAATACCCTGCCTGAAACCGTGTAAGTTGTGCTATCACTATCATCGCTTCCTCCTGTAGGAGATTCCTGATCGGAACTCTCTTCGGTAGTATCGGAAGGGGGAGGAGGTGGAACTGCAGGAGTTGCGGTCGTACTTACCCCATCCGAAACATTTCCCGATGTATCAACGGTCTTTACGGTAAAGGTATATTCTGTTCCGTTGGTAAGCTCTGTTATGGTTGTACCGGTAGAGGATATACTACCTGTGAACTCGGTACCTGCGGAGCCTTCCGTACCATACCATACCCTGCAATGGCTGAAATCACTGTCTCCTGGATTGGTCCAGGATAAAGTAACCTGGGTATCTCCGCCGGAAGCCGATAAACCTGTAACTTCTTCTGGTAGCGATGTATCCTCTTCAGTAGTGCCTCCGCTAACTCCTGCCATCGGATTCTTGCCTCCACCGGCGAAAGTCAGTATCAAGATACATGCAAGCGAAACAAATAGTATTCTGATGGAAATTTTCATAACATTAACCTCACCATTACAATGTTTTAATTAACTACATTCTCAAAATAATATATATTATTTTCATAATACATTCCGCCAACAAATAAATCGCTATCTCCGTCACTATCAATATCCACAAGATCAGGACAAACCATACTTGCAGAAAGAGAAAGATTAAAAGGATTTTCTTTATGTTGAGAAAACGAAGGTGATGTTTTTGATCCAGCATTCTCATAGTAATATATTTTGCCGGTATTGGAATAATAAGAAAAAAGACAGGCGAAACCATCCAGATCACCGTCCGAATCTATATCTGCAAAAGCAAGTGAATCCAGAGCATAGTCTGGAGGTGAGAAGTTGAATGGATTTTTAACCGGTTGATCAAAAGCGGGAGAAGAAGATGAGCCCGTGTTTTCAAAGTAATAAACATCACCGCTATACCAACTAGAGGTAACAAAAGCGTCGAAATCCCCATCGCTATCTATGTCTATAAATGCAGGAGAAAAATAATCGCCAGGTATGGAGGTTAATCCAAAAGAATTAGATTGCGTAGCTGCAAAAGAAGGCGAAGCTGCATCCCCTGTGTTTTCAAAATAATATATTTTTCCACCATCAGCACCCGCAAAATAATCCAGGTCTCCGTCTTCATCTATGTCCACCAAAGAAGGGGAAGAGTAATAATCACTCAAACCAAATGGATCTATCTGTGGATTATCGAAAACGGGAGAAGTACTTGATCCGGTATTTTCATAGTAGCAGATATTACCCCAAGTATTTGGGTCGGAAGCAGCACAGCAATCATCACTCCCTATAAAAAGGTCAAAATCGCCGTCATTGTCTATATCTGCAAACTCAGGCCATAACACTTCATCGAAAAAAACCTCATTTTGCTCCAACAAACCGAATGGGTTTGTTTGAGATGATGCAAACCAGGCAACAGGACCCTTTACAGTTGCAGTAACTTGTGAAGTTGCTTCATCTGTCCCGTCAGAGACTTGTACTTTTATTACATAATCGGTTTGCGTGGAAGGTGATCTCGAAAAAACAAATGTACTCTCAGTTGATCCGCTTTGTTCTTCATCATCAACAAACCATTTAAACGTGTGCTCATCGTCTTCATCAGGGTCGATTACCTCTGTAGTGAATGTTTTCGCCTCGCCGTTATTAAGGACCACATCTCCCTCAATTATCTTTACACTTGGTGCTGTATTCTGAACTTCCTCAATTCCATTTTCTTCCTT
The DNA here is from genome assembly GCA_003645645.1 of Spirochaetota bacterium. GTDB lineage: Bacteria > Spirochaetota > Spirochaetia > SPDA01 > B32-G16 > B32-G16. Next base: position 14,950 of record QNBH01000062.1, read on the forward strand.
TTCTTTTTGAAATAGATTACATGAAGTACTAATAACGAATATGGAAACTGCAGCTAAAATAACCTTTAGTCTCTTATCAGATACCTGTCCTACCAGATGGCTATATAATTTTTTTATTTTTCTTATTTGTTTACAGCGCTCAAAGAAAGGGAGAAAATAAAAACTTCCATCGGCAAGTTTCTTATTTACTTTTCTTGAAAGCTTTATAAATTTTTCAAAATCCCGCTCATAGTTTTTAGGTAATTTCGAGCCATAACGAAACCGTATATTTTTATTTATTTGTAAACTCATTTAAACCTCCCTTTAATTTTACAAGCAATTTTCATACCAAAAAGCTATATTAATAGAAAATTGGTAAACCAAATGTATACAAATGATAAAATATTATTTTAAAAGATTAACACATCCTATAAAATGCCGGGTAATGAGAGTAAAAGACCAATCCGAGCAAATCTCCCCCTCCAACTGACCATAACGTTTACAGTAACTGCCCACATTGTTGACACCTGAGGGGTTTATATTCCATTTTTTATTTGAACCTTTTAGCGAAACATGATAAAATAAGTAAAATGCGAATTGTAACTGTCGACGACGAATCCGCCAACAACAAGCTATTAAAACGCATTCTGGCATACTACTAAACAGTTAGCTTCGAAAACCCCCGGGCTGCACTTAGCTTCTGCACGGAGAAGCACTTCGACATCCTTCTGGCAGACCAGAAAATGAATTACTTCACGGGGCTCGAGCTGGTAAAACAGATACGTGAGGTAAGGAACGACTTAATTGCCCTCATCATCTCCGCATATACAGATACGGATGACCTGATCGATGCTGTAAACTCCAACCTCATCTACAAATACATCGTAAAGCCCTTTTCTCACGATTTCCTCCTCCAGAATGTTTTCCGGGCAGAGGAGCATCTCCGCGTACGAAGGGAGAAGGAGGAGCTGGAGAACATTCTCAGACAAAACAATGCACGGCTCCTGGAAGAAAACCGCAGACTGGCAGGTGATGCAGACATATATCTCGACAGGTTTGTCGGATTTGCCCCGAAGATCAAACAGATTAAAGATCGTGTCCGCATTTACGCCTCCTACGATCAATCGGTGCTAATATCCGGTGAGACTGGTACAGGAAAGGAGCTTCTGGCCAGGGCGATACATCGTCTATCTCCGAGGAGCGGAAGGCCTTTTCTTACAATCAACTGTTCCACCCTCCCGGAGAACCTTCTTGAGAGCGAGATGTTCGGCTACGAGAAGGGTGCCTTTACAGGTGCAGACAGTAGAAAAAAAGGGTTGTTTTCGGTTGCACATGGCGGCACCATCCTGCTGGATGAAATCAGCGATCTTCCTCTAAGGTTACAACCAAAGTTATTGAGGGTACTCCGGTTCGGCACTTTTTTCCCGGTTGGATCTACCAGAGAGGAGACTGTGGATGTAAGGATAATCTCCGCCACCAATAAAGATGTAAAAAAGGAAATACCTAAAGGAAGTTTTAGAAAGGACCTCTTCTACAGAATCAATACTCTTCAAATACACATCCCGCCGTTAAGGGAACGTAAAGAAGATATTTTCCCCATACTCGAATCCTTTGCCGTTAAGAGGGGGATAGTGCTTCCGAGATTCTCCCTTAAGGCAAAGGAGATGCTTCTCTCATACTCCTATCCCGGAAATGTGCGCGAGCTCGAGAATATCCTGGAGAAGCTCCATCTCTTCTCTTCCGACCATGGTATAGAAATTATTTCGGGCGATCTCCTTGCAGAGGTAATGGGAGAGGAGACAAAAAAGAATTATTATCCGGAAACTGCACTTACAAAAGCTGTATTAAGCATCCTACCCAACGGTCGAATAAAACTCCCTGAATACCTGGGGAAAATAGAAGAGGAAATTATCAAAAGCTACTATAACAAAAACCGGAGGCAATATCACCAGAACGGCCGAACTTCTTTCTTTAAGCAGGCAGGGTTTGAAGAACAAGCTGGATAAGTACAAAATTTAAACAATTTTCTCACAATTCAGGGTGATTCCAAGGCAAAAAGAGCAGTTGCAGGGCCTGTACAGAAAACAGAAAGATCTAAACAGGCGCCTTACCCTGGCAGGGGCAAGGCTCATGGAACAGGAGAAACGGGCTTCCCTGTCCATGATTACAGCGGGTCTGGCGCATGAGATAAACAATCCGGTTAACTACTTGAAAGGCAATCTTCCGTTCCTAAAACATTATATGGAAAAATTTCTAAACAAAAGCCAAACAAACCCGGCGGCTGAAAGTCCAAATCCTGACGCCGATATGGAAACCATAAAAAGAGAGCTCTCCTCTATCCTCGCCGATTACCACATGGGTCTGCAACGTATAAGCGATATTATAAAAAGCCTGAAAATGCTTTTCCATAAAAAACAAGGACAGTACGAGCGCCAGGATCTGTCGAAGATACTGGAATCGACAATCGATTTTCTCGGTATCAGGGGAAAACCCAACTTGGAATGTACTCTTTCCGTGGACTCACCCCTTCTCTACCCTTGCATGGGGAGCGATTTTTTCGCTGTATTTGCCAATCTGCTTTCGAATTCCCTGGATGCCATCGATGGAAAGGGAAATATCGTTATCAGAGGATACCTC
>QNBH01000063.1 GCA_003645645.1 Spirochaetota bacterium
CCCTGCCACAACCTACTACACTGTTTTGAGTTTATCAACAGTTTAGGGAGCAGATTAAGCGGCAGTTTGCTAATTTCTTGCCACAAACCTTACTTATATATAATTTTTCTCTTCTTTATTTCTTTCTCGGCTACAATTGCTATTATTAGAATAGTAATTACCACGAAACAATTGACAATTTTTTTAACTATAGCCTACAATAACCTAAAAAAAGGGATCTATCCGGCGCATGAAAAATGAAATAGAATCCGAGAATTATACCAGAACCAGAAAAAACTTATTCCGCTACGCTTTAAATAGTTACCTTCTGGCAGTCATCCCCTTCATCTTCTTTCTTGCTGTATGGTGGATTATTACTCTCTTTGATGTTCCTGCCTACATCCTTCCCTCTCCACCCAGTGTTGTAAAAGAACTTACCAACCTTAAATGGCAGTGGTTTAGTCAGATCTTCGCCACCCTTCAGGAGGTAATTGGTGGGTTTTTCATTGCGGTTGCGGTTGGAATTTTCCTCGGTCTTCTCGTAGCGTGGAATGATACACTGCGTAGGAGCCTCATGCCCTTTCTTGTTTTTTTCAACAGCATGCCAAAAGTTGCGGCTGCCCCCCTTGTGATCGTGTGGTTCGGGTTCGGGCTTTTTCCCAACATCGTAATGTCGTTTTTAATATCCTTCTTTCCCATTCTTTTAAACACTGCAAGGGGTGTGAGCGAAGTACCTTATGAAATGATAGAGCTGGCTCTTACATTCAACACGCCCAAGTGGAAGCGGTTTGTTAAGATCAGAGTCCCCTATGCTCTTCCCTATATAATGACCGGAATCAAGCTTGCATCGATTCTTTCTGTAACAGGTGCAATAGTTGGCGAGTTTATCGCTTCCGAAAATGGTCTCGCTGCTCTGATTCTACAGGCTCAGAGTTATGTAGAGACAGACGCCATGGTGGGCGCGCTGATATGGATATCTCTTATGGCCATGGTCCTTTTCGGTCTGGTAAACCTTGTGGAAAAACTCTTAATGCCATGGGCAAAATTAAAGGAAAAGGAGTAGGACATGACCCTTCGGGACAACCGAAACGGCGAAAATAATCGCCCCGGACAGGGCGAATTAAATTTTAGGAGGCTTAAGATATGAAAAAAAGCAAAGTCTGGAAAGTCTTGGTTATTACCATAGGATTTTTTCTCTTAATCTCTTCGGTTCTTACGGCCGAAAAGATTACCCTTAAGCTAAACTGGATTCCCGGAGGGGATCACTGCTTCTACTTCGTGGCTAAGGAGATGGGATTCTACAAAGATAACGGGCTTGAGGTTGAGATAGAAAGAGGCCGGGGTTCGGGAGATACGGTCAAGCGTGTGGATCTGGGCACCGTTGATGTGGGACTCGCCGATACGGGAACTCTTGTGGTTGCCCGTTCTCAGGGCGCAAAGGTAAAGGTTATTGCAATGATCTACTCAGATTCTCCGAATGGAATTAAAACATACAGGGGTTCGGGAATAACCAGGCCTAAAGATCTGGAAGGCCGAAGTGTAGGTGTTCCTGCAGGTGATGCCCAGAGGGTTCTCTGGCCTGCTCTTGCAAAGGCAAACAACATAGATATGGATAAGGTAACCCTTGTCAATATCAACCCGGGTGCAAAACCTCAGACCCTTGCGGCAAAGAGGGTGGATGCGGTTTTTGACTGGATCGTGGGCAACCTCCAGTACTGGGAAACAGGTCTTGATAAAGACAATCTGGTTTTAATTCCCTGGGCAGAATGGGGTGTAAACCCCTACGGAAATGCGCTCATGGCATCCGAAGATACAATCCGCAACCGGCCCGACATGCTTAAGAGATTTCTCGATGCCACCATGAAAGCCTGGCAGTGGTCTATAAACAATCCAGACAAGGCCGTTGAAATCTTTACCAGATACAATCCCGAGGTTCCTCCTCTGGCTGCACTTGTACGCTTTGTAAATGACCTGCAGGATCTCGTAGCAACAGATACTATAAAGAGGACAAGGCTGGGATGGATAGATCAAAAGAGGATGCAGGAGACCGTAGATAACATAAACATGTACTTCGACGTCGAAAGAAAGGTAACCGCAGAAGAGATGTACACCGTTGATTTTATTCCTGACTATAAACTGCCGTCTCTTAATCACCTGCCCACTGTGGATGAGCTATATCTAAGGTGGAAGTCGGAGCAGTAAGAGATCACAGGCAAGGCAGGTAGCTAACGGGCATAGCCCCTGCTCATCACTTGCAAAATCGGTGGCTTTATTCTCATAGCAAACGGGGTGTAATTCTCTTCAGGCCATCGGTCAGGCCGATGGCTTTGTTCTCATATTAAGGAAAGGAGATGTGGTGGATAATCCATTTATAGAGGCGAAATCTCTGTCCAAAGTATTTAGTTCTTTTTCTGGCGATTTCGTCCATGCGCTTGAAAATGTAAGCTTCTCCGTCAACTCAGGGGAGTTTGTCTCGGTGGTTGGTCCAAGCGGCTGTGGGAAGTCCACCCTCCTTAGGATCGTGGCAGGACTGCTTCGACCCACAAATGGAGATGTACTGGTGGGCGGCAGAAAGGCCGAGGAACCTATAAAAAAACTCGGCTTTGTTTTTCAGCGCCCCGTGTTGTTCGACTGGCACAAAGTTCTTGCCAATGTGCTTGTACCTGTAGATCTTGCAGGATTTAAGAAGAAGGATTACCTGGAATATGCCAGGGAGCTTCTAAGACTTGTTAAACTCCAGGGCTTTGAGGATAAATATCCTGCAGAGCTCTCAGGAGGGATGCAGCAGAGGGTTGCCCTTGCCCGGGCATTGATCCTAGACCCACAGCTATTGATCATGGATGAACCTTTCGGAGCTCTCGATGCCCTTACCCGGGATCAGCTTAACCTCGAGCTTTTAAGAATCTGGGAGGAAAAACGAAAGACGGTCATATTTGTAACTCACAATATTCCCGAGGCAATCCTCCTGGGAGATCGGGTAATAGTATTCAGCGAACGGCCAGGAAGGATTATGGCCGATATTACAATTGAGATCGAGAGACCGCGAGGAATCGAGATTAAATCTGAGAAGAGATTCGGGGAGCTCGAAGTGGAGATCTACAATTTAATAGCATCCGCGCAGACCGGGGGATAGATATCGGTACTGAAAGAGCCTTCTATATTAAGTAAACAACCAACTGCAAAACAGGCGGCTTTTGCTGCTCGAGTTAAGGAGAATACAGGCTGAAGCCGGTATTCCACCACCTGCAAAACAGGCGGCTTTGCATACCCTGATTGAGGATAATGTTATGGTAAACATATTCAACACAACCTTTGAGATAGAAGAATCAGGCGTAACCACCGCCGTGCTTCCGATGGGTTCGGTTGAGCCAAAGGGCCCCCACTTACCCGTGGGGCTGGATATTATCCTTGCCAATAAATTCGGTCATGACTTTTGCACCGGCAAGGCTCTCTATCTTATGCCGGTCTTTCCCTTCTCCACCGCTGTGGAGGCACTCGGTTTTCCCGGAATTGTGGCGCTCAAACAGCAGACCCTGTGGGATGTCCTCTTCGATATTGCATCTGTTCTTAAGAGACACTATTTTAAGAATCTTATTATCCTTGACTTCAGCAACCATAACTGGATTCTTAAACAGTGTGTACGGGAGATAAACTTAAACAGAGGGGGAATCAATACAATCTGGGTAAATCCCAAAGAGTTTGCAAGAGAGGTTGCAGGAGAAAAGCTTCTACCCGATTACGGAGGTGGTGCAGTGGAGACATCACTCGCCCTTGCGGTGGATGAAAATTCAGTCTCTTCTCTTCCAGAAGACTTTATCCCCACTGCACCAAGAGAGTATATGGATTACCGGGGATTTAAAAGAATATCTCCCGAAGGTTACTGGGGCAAACCCCAAAAAGCTTCAATTAAATTTGGGAAAGAGCTGTACAAGCTTATGCTTGCAAGAACAGAAGAATACATAGAGTATGCCCTTGCTCTCTTTCCCGATGCAGAGCTTCCCTCAGAATCAAAGGCAGAAGAACTATGGTGGCCCTCCGGCAAAATACCAGGATCCGGCTATATCGACTGGCACAGTTCTCTACCCCGAATACAAAAAATTACAGAAAGAGTAGCTGTAATACCTACTTCTTCCACCGAACAACACTCCACTTCTCAGCCTGTTTCAACGGACTACCTTCAGGTCATCGAGTTATCTGCCAGGGCAGCCGAGGAGCTCTCGGCCTACCTTCTGCCTGCACTTCCTGTCTGTACCTCCTGGAGCCATATCCACTTCAAAGGCACGGTTACCGTAAGCGCCATGACCGCACGCCGGATCATAGAAGACATCGTCTTCAGTCTCCGTGCAGGAGGCTTTAAAAGAGGAGTAATCGTAAATGTGCACGGCGGAAACTGGGTACTAAAGCCGACCCTCATTGAGCTAAATGCCCTGTACAGAGATTTCAAACTGATCTCTACAGAAGATATCCTTTCCTACAGAGGGCAGGCTCCAATGGAAGAGATTCATGCATGCGGCCAGGAAGCCTCTTTTATAAAGGCCTTCTATCCCGCCTGCTTCAAAGAAGATAGGGTCGTTGATTTCTCCCCCAAATGCACTACTTCCGCCCTCGACCTGGTAGGCATGAAGGGGGTATCACCCGAAGGTGTCTGGGGCTATCCTTCGAGTGCGACTGCCGAAAAAGGAAAGGCCGATCTCAAGCAGAGGGTATCACAGGCCGTCTCTTACATTAGGGATTACTTTGATTGGGAGAAAAGCAGAAATGAGGATTAAAATTGTAGGGGTGATGGGGTCAAGCACAGAATCCTTTCCTCAAGTGGCGAGACCCCTGGGGAAAATTATCGCCGAAGCCGGTTTCCATCTGTTAACCGGAGGTGGAATGGGTGTGATGGAAGAAGTATGCAGGGGATTTTACGAAGTAAAGGGGCGGCGGGGGCTTTGTATAGGGATCATACCCGGCGATGTAACTATCAGGCAAAATCGAAGAAGAGACAGATCGTCCAAGGAGCAGGCTCTTTCTGGAAAGCAGAGAATATACTCACCCTGGGAAATCAATCAATGGGTGGAAATACCGATCAAAACCCATCTTCCCATGAGCGGAGAACAGGGGAAGGATACCTTAAGCAGAAATCATATAAATGTGCTGACCTCGGATATATTGATTGCTCTCCCGGGAGGAGCGGGTACCTACTCGGAGGTGATGCTTCGCATCGAATACGGTGGAGAGGTTATTCTATACCTCGGAGACGGGAAGATTTATGGACGAAGCGCCTCTGAGCTTAAACGGGAAATCGGCACCGAAAGGGTGATTGAGGCTACCTCCCTTGCACAGATTAAAGAGATACTCAACAAGCAGAACGGCTCTTAACAGCGCTATTTATGCAGAGTCTCCTTTACAAAGAATATCATTATTACCGCTCCGACTAATCCCAATCCTGCCACCGCCAGTGGTGCAAGAGAGAGAGCGAGACCCTGGGCGATGGTGCCTATCAGATAGGGGCCTGCCGAGCCTCCCGTATCCGTTATCATCTGCCACAGCCCGAAAAACTCCCCGTGTCCTTTTCTCGGTGCAAGGTCTGAACTTAAAGTCATATTTATCCCTGCTCCCAGGCCATTGCCCAATCCCATTAGAAGGCTTATCAGCAGAAGCCCGTAAAAACTTCCTGCAAGGGGGATCAGCGTATAGCCCAGCGAGAGAAGAATGAGACAGGGTACGGCCGCCCATTTGCGGCCAAGGTTATCCATAAGCGTTCCAACCGGATAAAAAAGCACGACATCCACGGCAGATGCTATACCAAGAATAAAGCCGACGTTGGCAACATCCAATCCCACCTCTGTCCCCCAAAGTGGGATGATTATCTCTCTTCCTGTTCGGATCAATTGAAGCAAGAACATGACAGTACCTGCTGTTAAGAAGGTCATCCGGTGCTCTTTTGCTACTTCCAGAAATTGTTTCGGAATGGATATATCAGGGTCAGGCTTAAGTACACCTTTCTCCGGTTTTAGAAAAACTATCATGATTGAAAAAGCCAGAAAGGTGATAAGAGCCTGAGCGAAAAATACTGCCGGAAGATTCAGGAATTTTCCCACGAGTCCACCCAATATCGGACCGATAAATCTGCCTGCTCTAAGCACTCCACCGAATCCTGCCATCGTCCGGCCCCTTAAGTTTCTGCGAACCGAAGCCTTGAGATAGGAGAGCCTGGATAACAGCAGAAGGGAATGTGAACAGCCGTAGAGTAGATATAACAGGAAAAGTGCCCATACACCCTTTGTAATGCCCATTGCGCCGCCGAAAAGGGCAGTTAACCCCATGGAAACGATGAGGAGGGTACCCTTGTTATAACGGGATACAATGGCACCTCCGGGAAGGTCGAAAAAAAAGGCACCTATGCTTCTGGGAGCGACAAGCAATCCCGACACGGCAATTCCCGCACCGAGACTGTGCGCATAAAGGGGGATAACCGGAAGCATCATTCCCAATCCCAGATCCTTTAAAAGGGAAGGTATATAGAGCGGGAGAACCAGCTCCTTAAGTATGAGAGGAGATTCCCTGTCTGGCTCCGACTTCTTTCTCATTAGGAAATAGAATACAGTAAGTTATGTAATAGGGCAAGAATCCTTTCGACCTTGAAGGAAAGCAGAAATAGCTGTATTATAAGGAGTTATGCAAAAAGCGGAATTTTCGGCAAAATTGATAGAAGCTTCCCGCACATTGGCCGGGAAGGCAGGATCTCTCTCTTTCTCAGAACCTGTAAGATACATTTACAATCCACTTTTTTATGCAAGATTACCAAATGAGGCATATATCACTCGATATGGTAATACCGGAAAGAGGGTTTTATTTGTGGGGATGAACCCTGGTCCCTGGGGGATGATTCAAACGGGTGTTCCGTTTGGTGATGTGCACATGGTAAGGGATTGGCTCGGGATATGTGAACCGGTGGGTCAACCTGATCATCTTCATCCCAAAAGGCCTGTATACGGCTTCTCATGCAAGCGTGGAGAGGTAAGCGGACAGAGGTTGTGGGGGCTGATTAAGAAACGCTTCGGCTCCCCCGATGAGTTTTTTAAAGAACACTTTGTCTCCAATTACTGCCCCCTGGCATTCTTTACGGAAGAAGGGAAGAACATTACTCCAGATAAACTCCCTCAGGCTTCCGGAAAGGCACTTCTCGATATATGCGATGAACACCTGCTGGCAGTGATCAACACCCTATCCCCGAAATGGGTGATAGGGGTAGGAAGGTTTGCCGGCAAACGGATCGAAGCGGTAGTTGAGTCACTAAGTAGAGAGTACGGCACAGCACCGCAAAAGGCGCCTTTGACCGCCTCTATTCTTCATCCCAGTCCTGCCAGCCCCATTGCAAACAGGGGGTGGGAGGAGCAGGTTATAGATCGACTCAAAGAGATTAAAGTATGGTGAAGATAGCCCCTGGCTTGCAGGTACACCCAGGGCAGGAGAACACAAAAAAAGGCTGCCTCCATTGGAGACAGCCTTTCGCCCGGAAACGCATCTCTGTCCCCACGCCCGGGGTCTGTTACGCACCTCGTGTTACGCACCTCCGTCCCCGGGTCTGTGCTCTCTAAAAGAAATTACTTAACCTTCACATTTATGCTTTTGGGTTTTACCTCGGCACGTTTGGGTAGTTCCAGAGTAAGCACACCGTTCCTGTAACTTGCTTCGATCTTCTCCTTATCCACATCTTCGGGTAAACGGAAAGATCTCGAGAAAGAGCTGCTTCTGCGCTCCCTGATCAGGTACTCCCCTTTCTTCTCTTCCTTCTTCTCATCTTTCCTGGAAGAGACGGTGAGTAATCCTTTTTCGGTCTTAACATCGATTTCCTTCTCGTTCAAGCCGGGAAGATCGGCCTCAATGATGTACTTGTCCTCTTCCTCACGAACATCCACAGAGGGTAAATTTGTGTCCCAGTAGGGCATGTCCTTAAACAGTGAATCGACCATCCGATCGAAATCATTCCAGAGACTTAATCCGTCGTTTCTCCTGAGTTTTACTAAAGTATTCATAGTATCTCTCCTTTCGCTTAAGATTCTTTCTTCACTAATATTTGTAGCAATTATCGTGCCAAGATTGCCAGAGAGTTTCTATTTCTATAATTAATAAGAAATTATAAAATGATACTTCCTTAAAGGTAATCGGTTGTCGGGCAGATTAAGGCCTGTTTTTGTGTCTATTTGCTACAGTTGGTCTATATTGATCTATTTATTGGTCAATTTGCTCCATTTAGCTCTCTGGAGAAATACCCTTCGTGTCGGGAAATCTCCGGAGAGGATAGCCTGCGAATCGATAATGTCTCTTTAGGAGCGCCCTTCGCCCTCAACTCGAACATAGATGTTCTGCGCCATCTCCCGATCCACTGCAAACTGGGAATAGCCGATTTGAAATACGTAAGAGGGAAAACCGCTTACAAGTGTTATTCTATTTCCAGGCAGAACTCCCATTGACATAAGCTTCTTTATCTTCTTTGAATCCCTGGAGGCAAGATAGGCTATGCTTCCCGATTGCTCCGGTTTTAATCCCGTAAGGGGAGAGACAAGCTTTACCCCGCTCTCCCTGGTCTCTTTGCAACATATCCCCGGAGGGATCTGCTTTTCATGGGGGCAGAGCTTCGGATGCCCCAGAAGCGTGCAAATCTTATCATCGATACCCTTCTTTAAGAGATGCTCAAACTTGCAGGCAGACTCGTTTACGAGTTCCCCCTTTACATCCAGAATATCCACAAGGAGCCGCTCTGCAAGACGATGGCGCCTCACCGTTCCTTCTGCTTCATCTCTTCCCTCTTTAAGAAGAGCTACCTTATCATTGTCTCTTGATACATACCCCTGTGAAATAAGGTTTTGTAGAGCTTTATCTTCTTCTTTTATCCCCAGATCATCAAGTGATACTTCTTCTCTACCCATCTCCTCCGTCCCCACCCACAGACTTTCGAGAATCTCTTCTGCCCTGTCGTCTATCGTCATTGATTGTTACTCCTTAGAAAGATTAAATCGGCTTTGCTGTTCGGGCCGTTTTCATCACTTTGATTGTCCTGAAGAATCAAGAAGACTTCTTTCCCGGTGAAATAATTTCACGATTCCTGATACCGACGGAATCTCGTAACCGCAATTGTGGCACCTGACAAGACTACAAGAACCTTTTAGAGGACAACCCCGGCAAGCCGAGTATCCCTCCTGCTGTTTGTATCTTAATCCGCAAAAGGGACAAACTATAGGCACATTCCTCCCATGATATCTCATAGCTGCACCCCAAGAAAAGAAAACAAAATATTTAGCAAGAACCCCATTAAAAATGCAAAGGGAAATATAAATAGAATGATCCCCAGGGTAGTCTTTAAGCCCCGCTCCTTAAGCATCATGGAAAATTGTGCTATGCACGGAACAAACAATGTTAGGGTTACAGCAGCTATTACAAGTTGATTACCAGAGAGTAGCCCCTCCTGCTGCAAATCGTATAGCCCTGCCGCTCCGTAATCACGCCTGAAGAAGCCAAACAGAAAGACAAGTGCTGTATCTTCGGGAAGACCTATTATTTTTACCAGAGGCTCCATCCCCCTTATCACAAGCTGAAAGAGCCCGATTAGCCTGCCTGCCCAGATGAGCACGCTTGCCAGGAGAAATAGTGGAATTACCTCCATTAAATACCACTGCATACGAGAGACGGTTTTGGCAAGAACATTGGTTAACTTGGGCAGCCGTAAGGGGGGTAGTTCCATATAGAAATCGGGTCTTTCTCCAGGCATGAGTCTGGCGGCAAGAAATCCTGTCAGGAGAAATACAAGGGTAACTACAGCAGCCCAGAGGAGTAGTGCAAGAGGTTTTGCCGAGAGAATAGCCAGTATTACTCCCAGTTGAGCAGAGCAGGGGATGGCCAGGGCAAGCAGAAGCGTGGCAAGCACTCTCTCACGCTTTGTCTCCAGCGTTCTGGTAACCATTGTTGCCATGGTGTCACAGCCGAACCCCAGCACCATGGGGATGATCGCCCTGCCGTTTAACCCTATCTTTTTAAACAAACGGTCCACAAGCATGGCAAGACGGGGAAAGTAACCCGTATCCTCCAGGATCGAGAAAGATATGAAAAAAGTCCCAACAATGGGAAGGATTATGGCCACTGCATACCTTAACCCCAGGGTAAGAATACCGTATTCTCCTACAAAGAGATCCTGAATCACCGGCCAGGGTATGATGCTTTCAAATACCCATATAAAAAAGGGGTTTATGTACTCTCCGAACAGCACCTCCTCCAGAAAATCCACCAGAGTGCCTGCTCCGAATACCCCTACAAACTGGTAAAGCCCAAAGTAAACTGCCACAAGAAGTATAGGGATTCCTGTAACCGGATTGATCATCATCCGGTTAAGTTTCTCCTGAAATGACACTCTGTCGGGCCGCCTTGATTTAAGGATGTGTTTAAGCATCTCTCCGGCAACAGCCTGTCTTCTCATGGTGATTGAGAAGTGAAATGGATTTGCATGGACAGATTTAATTTTTGATATTATCTCCTTAATTCTTTCTATTGTCCTTTCCCTTTCCTCCACTATTTCAAGGATTTCCGGATCCTCCTGTAAGAGAAGAAGGCCAATAGCACGTCTTGAAAAAATATACTCGCCTTTGAGCTGGTCTTCTATTTCTTTTATACATTTTTCGATTGTTTCATTGTAAGCAATAGATATTGCTTTCCCGGCCTTGTATTCCGATATCCTTCTCTTAAGCTCATCCATCCCCTTACCCGAAATCCCCGAAGTTGCCACAACGGGGATAGTAAGCTCCTCCTCAAGACGCCTCGTATCGATCTCAAGCCCCACCCTTTCGGCTTCATCGATAATATTTATATCCAGAATAACAGGCAGTCCCGCCTCTATAAGCTGAAGAGTAAGGGGAAGCATTCTTCCCGGATTCTTTGCATCCACCACGTGAAGAACAATATCCGGCTTCTCTTCCATAATAAACTCTCTGGCCACCCGCTCTTCTTCGGTTATGGGCAAAAGAGAGTACATGCCTGGAGTATCGATCACCTCATACCCCGCATCGCCGAATCTTCCCTTTCCCCTGGAGACTTCCACTGTTGTACCCGGATAGTTGGAGACATTTACGTAAGCGCCTGTAAGTGAATTAAAAATTACGCTCTTACCCACATTGGGGTTCCCCACTATGGCGATTTTTTTCATATCTTTTAAAGTGGCCGTATTTTCTCTCTCCTGTAATCGAGCCGTACCTGCTCCATGACAGCCCGCCCCTCCGGCAGCTCTAAATATGCTCATTCTTTCTCCTCCCTGCATTTCTTACAATAACCGTACAGTTCGAGACGGTGATCCACCATGTTAAACCCCTTCTCTCTGGCCACCTCCTCCTGGAGTCTTTCGATTACAGGTACATCGAACTCCTCTACCTTCCCGCAATTGATGCAGACCAGATGATCGTGATGGGTTTCGTCTCTTCTTTCGTACCTCTTCTTGCCATCACCGAAATCCCTCTGCTCGACGAGTCCGTTTTCTTTGAGCAATTGGAGGGTGCGATAAACGGTGGCAAACCCAATACCGGGGTTTTTCTGCCGAACTATAGAATATAGTTCGGAAGCCCCTACATGTTTCCCCATAGAAAAAAGGGTCTGGGCGATTATCCGCCGTTGCATGGTAGGAGTTATTCCTTTTTCATGCAAAGTTTTCTCAATATTTGCAGTCTTCATTGGTGCTCCTTCGAAAATTTGCCTGGCCATTGATAATGATTCTCATTATTTATGAGTAATATAATTAATATATTTTGACAAGAGCAAATGCATCAATATATATATACAAGCAGTAAAAAAATCTGATAGTATGTGATCGATCGAAAGGATTAACTATCACCCTGCCGGGACGATAAAAACAGGAAAAGGCAATCCTCCGGCAGAGCGGCGATGAACTATTCTTAAGGAGGAGAAGTAAATGGACTTCGAGTTTATCAAGCAGGTTGTTAAACCCACAAACACAAAAATCGTTATGCTCATAATGGATGGATTGGGAGGTCTGCCAGAAAAACCTGGAGGAAAGACCGAGCTCGAGGCGGCTCGAACTCCCAATCTGGATAAGCTTGCAGAGGAGGGAGTTTGCGGTCTGCATGAGCCGGTCGGTCCGGGGATTATACCGGGAAGCGGCCCTTCACACCTGGCTGTATTTGGTTATGACCCTATAGCCCATAATGTTGGAAGAGGTGTCCTTTCTGCATTGGGGGTGGACTTTGATCTCAAGTCGAGCGATGTGGCGGCAAGGGGCAATTTTTGTACCCTGGATAAAGGGGGGATAGTAACAGACCGTAGGGCGGGGAGAATAAGCACGGAGAGAAACCAGGAGCTCTGCTCAATGCTTAAAGAGATTAAATTACCCGGTGCAGAGGTCTTCGTACAGACAGAAAAGGAGCACCGTTTTTTGCTGGTGTTGAGGGGTGAAGGGCTTTCCGATGAGATAAACGATACCGACCCACAGGAGGTGGGGAAAAAGCAGATTCCTCCGGAACCGAAATCGCATGAGGCTAAAAAGACTTCCGACCTCTTAAAGGAGTTCCTTGAAAAGGCTCACCAGAAGCTCTCCGACAGCCATCCTGCCAACGGCATCCTCTTAAGAGGTTTTGCAATGTATCCGGACTGGCCTTCTTTCCAGCAAGTCTTTGGTCTTAAACCGGCAGCCATAGCCGCCTATCCCATGTATCGCGGTCTTGCCAAACTGATTGGGATGGAAATCCTGCAGACCCCCGATGATATCTCAGAGGAGTTTGGAGTGCTTGAGAAAAACTGGGAATCATACGATTTTTTCTATGTTCACGCAAAACACATAGACAGCTCCGGTGAGGATGGAAACTTCAAAGAGAAAAGCCGTCTTATAGAAGAAGTGGACGAACATGTACCCAGACTGAGGAAACTTAACCCCGATGTAATAATCGTAACTGGCGATCACTCCACCCCATCCCTGATGAAATCTCATAGCTGGCATCCCGTGCCCGTACTACTGTGGTCACCTCTCTGCAGGCCGGATAATATTAAACGGTTTGGGGAACGCGATTGTATAGCCGGAGGCCTCGGAGCACGCTTTCCTGCGGTAAATCTTATGCCCCTTGCTCTTGCACATGCCGGGCGTCTGGGAAAATTTGGAGCTTAAGAGGAATAACCGCCTGTTACTAAATTCTAAACGGCTGTGCAAACTGTTGCGCCCTGTTCTCCCCTCGTCTCTCGGCACTGAACAGTTTAAGCATTTCGGTTATCCGGGCAAAGCTGTGTAGTTTTATCCCCTCATCCTTTAGTTTCTCCACACCTCCGCTTTCCCGGTCTACCAGTACAACCAGATCACGCACTTTAAGACCTGCTTCTTTTAATACTTTCAGTGCCTCGAGTTTACTGTGGGCAGAGCTTAAAACATCATCCAGAAGAATTACAGTTTCGCCTGCGATAAAGTCCCCCTCGATGTTGTTACCTGTTCCGTGATCCTTGAGGGAGAGCCGCGGATAGATAAGAGGGACATTCATCTGCAGTGATACAGCGGTAGCTATGGGGAGAGCCGCCATGGGTACAGCGGCAATTCTTTCAAACTCAAGATCTTCAAGAATGGTGCAGTAAGCTTCTGCAACGTTGTAAAGGAGTGTGGGGGAGGATATAATTTTTCTCAGATCGAGATAGTAGGGAGACATCTCTCCTGACTTAAGCTTAAAACTTCCAAACTTAAGAGAACCATGATCAATCAGTGCCTTAAGCAACTTCTCCTTTTTCGATAAACCCAGGGGTTGCTTGTACGATGAAACAACACCTTCTCTCTGTTTCTGCCCACGCACCCGATTTATTAGTTCTCTGTACTCAAGGGCCTTCCTGCCCGGTTCGGGGTTGCCGTAAATATCCCTTCCCACGACACAGATCAACCCGCATCCGTCCTCACGGATGCCTGCACTAACCGCTTTCTCCAGTGAACCGCCCTGAGCGCCGATTCCGGGACAGAGGATCCACGCATGGGGATGCTCCTGCCTTACTGCTTCAAGAGCTTCTGGTACAGTAGCGCCTATTATAAGCCCTATATCTTCTCCCCAGTTAAGCACTTCACTGGCCAGGCGAAGGTAAAGTGGTTCCGGTTCTGGGTGGGTGTTGCTTCCTGTTATATTCGTCCGGACGGATGTTTCTTCCTTAGGGTAGGCCACGCCTGAGTGCCCTGGTGAAGTATTGATACCGTAGGCATTAAGGCTGGTTCTGCCAACTTCTCCTTTTATACCGGTTTTGGCCCTGCCGCAAACCAGAAGGTTCTGAATCGAATCTGCTCCCGGGTTGGATGTACGGCAGAGCATTAAAAGTCCTTTTCCCTTGTACTCGAGAAAGGGAAGAACCGACTCTTTTCCCATGTAAGGGTTAAGAGTAACTGCTTCTGCGTGGTATCTTTCGAATAGAGACTTTGCGTATGCCCATGCAGTTTGCCCGATGTCATTACGTTTGGCATCCAGGATTACAGGTATATCTTCCGGAATCAGGTTTAACGTCTCTTCTAAAGCCATTAAACCGGGCAGACCTGAAGCTTCATAAAAGGCGATGTTGGGTTTATAACACACCGTATACGGTGCCGTTTCCGCAATAACGAGGCGGTTTCTCCTTACAATCTCCTCCGTCCCCACCTCTCCCTCACCTCCCATCCTTGGATCGAGGCCAACACACAGAAGGCTTCTCTTCTCTCGACACAGTCTTTCAAGCTTGTCAAAAAACCTTTCAGTCATTTTTTCTTTCTCCAAACTTTTCCTCCGTTAAAATTATTTCCTGACCACCCTGACAGGGCGGGATAAGTTTCACGATCATTTATCGGGTCTCGGACAAACAACACAAATTGCCGTACTGCATGGGCATGAGCCATCCCCAGCCTTTCGGCGTAGTGCGAGGTATCCACACCATCAGGACATAAAAAAAGAGAGCCAAAAGGCTCTCTTTTAAAAGCTAAAAAAAACTCCGGCTTAAAACCGGAGTTTTTATCAGAAACAGTGGATTTTTTACAGATGCCTGCTTTTGCAATTTATACCTCTGCATAAATTGCAATATAGACTCTATTATTTTTTACTTTTTGTCAACCCCCTAAACCCTTCCTCACAAATCTTTTTTTAAAAAAATCGCAGATGGAAGGAAGGAGGCGATTGCCGAACACGTCAAGGAGTCGATCGGTAGAGAGAATGAGAAAATTTTAGCTGATGGAGGATGCAAGTGAGCTTAAAAACGTATTGCTCTCCTAGTCCGGTACGATTTCCTGTACTTTCCCGTAATCGGAGAGATTTCCGTCAAAATAATCACTATTCCCTACAACCACGAACACAAGTTTATCCGGGTGTAGATATTCTTCCGCCACCCTGATAACATCTTCTGCTGTTACTGCCTCGATTTTTTCGGTATAAGTTTCCAGAAAGTCCTGCGGATAGCCTCTGAAATCAAGCATCAACTGCTGGAATACCACCTGAGAGGAGGATTCAAAGCCGAATATAAAGGAGTTTACAATATGTTCTTTTATAAGGGAAAGCTCCTCCTCTCCGACTGGATTGCGGCGTATGTCCTCGATTATATCCAGCATCAAAGAGATAGCCTCACACGTTTTGTCGGCACGGTTAAGGGAGTAGGCAAACCACACTCCCGGATACTCGTAGGAGGTGGTATCCAGGGCGCTCCCAACCGCATAGGCAAGGCCTCTTTTATCCCTTACTTCACGGAAAAGACGGGATGTAAAACCGCTTCCTCCAAGAATTTCGTTCATAACAAGAAGTGGAAAGTAGTCTTCATTTCCGGGCGATCTTTTAAAGCCCAGATGCCCTATAAAGATTGTAGTCTGGTTTAAATCCTTGGGGATATAATAGACCTCCCTTTGCGAAGGAGCTGTTATCTCTTTAGCCTCAGGAAAATCGACTACAACTTTCTGCCAGGAACCAAAAAGGGATTCAAGCTCTTCCAGCAAGGCTTCCGTCTCGAAACTTCCTGTTACAGCAAGCATGATGTTATCGGGAACAAAATACTTGCTGTGAAAGCTCCTCAGGTCTTCCCTGCTTATCGCGTTTACGGTGTCTTCCGTAGGATACCATCCCCTCGGATGTTCGGTTCCATAAACCATTGCAGAGAAATACCTCCTTGCTATCCCCACAGGATTGTCGTTACGCCTTCGGATAGTCTCCAGTACCTGAAGTTTCCTTAAGTCCAGTTTCTCCTCTCTGAAGGCGGGGTTTTTCATAATATCTGCAAAAATCTCAAGCCCTTTTCCCATATCGCCTGCAAGGCAGGAGAGAGAAGCAGTAACATACTCCGCTCCCATATTGATTTCAACCGATGCAGCCAGTGATTCAAGCTCCTCGTTAAGCTCATCCGGCTCTCTGGTTGGTGTACCGCCTGTACGCATCACAACTGGAAATACTGACTCCAGTCCCCTCTTCTCCCGGGAGACGTAGATCGAGCCTGTTTTTACAACTGCATAAAGGTCGAAGAGCGGTAGCTCGTGATCTTCCAGCAGAAAAACCGTCATCCCGTTGGACAGGAGGTGCTTTTGAGGCTCCGGAGGAATAAACTCGATTGAGCTAAAGGCTATCTCATCGAGGGATTCGGCTCTTTGTATTCCCTCTCTTAAGAACTCAACTTCACCCTCTACCCCTCCATCTGTATCTTCAGCCTGAAGCGCTGCTCCCCGCTCCCTCTCTGTTTCGGGAACCGATGCGCAGGAGCTAAGAAAAACGGCAGAAAGTATTATCATAATTATAAGAAATACTCTGCTCCTGATCATTCTTTACCCTCCTCCTCCTCCCTTTCCAGCATGGCTACTGTATAGTTTTCTCTTACAAAGTATTTTTGGGCCACTCTCATTATATCTTCGGGCGTTATTGAGTTTACAACCTCTCTCCATTCCAGGATATACCTCCAGTCGCCCGTTACAGCCTCATAGAAACAAAGTTGTCTGGCCATCCCGGAGTTTGACCGTAGACTGCGAATAAAACCTGCATCCACCTTTTTCAAGAAACGGTTAAACTCTTCCTCCTCAACCCGCTCTGTTTTAAGTTTCTCAAGCTCCTTCCAGATTGCCTCCTCCAACTCCTCGTTTGTATGCGGAGCCCTCGGTGCTCCTGCTATCATAAAGAGATTGTCAAACCTGGCACCTGGTTCTCCGTTGGATGAAGTTACCGATACTCCGATTCCGGTCTCTATTATGTTTCTATAAAACCTGGAAGTTCTTCCGGAAGAGAGAATCCCGCTTATTATATCGAAAACATAATCGTCGAA
>QNBH01000064.1 GCA_003645645.1 Spirochaetota bacterium
AGGTAAAAAACTTGTTATTTTCTTTTTTACAATTATTTTACTGGTAACAATCTGTTCTGCCAGTTTGAGTCAGGGAGTAAATGATCGGATTACACTGCCTGAACCCGATACAGCAGGAGGGATGAGCCTTACGAGGGCTATCTTTAAGCGACGGTGTATTCGCTCCTTTAAAGAAACCTCTGTCACCCTTAGTCAGTTAAGCCAGATTTTATGGGCAGGATGCGGAAGAAAAGTGGATTCAGTTACCGGCCCTACTCGAACAGCTCCCTCAGCAGGAGGTCTCTATCCTGTTGAGATTTATGTGGTAGCGGGAAATGTGGATGGATTATCAGAAGGATGCTATTCATATAACAGTTCATCCCATTCATTGATTGCTCTAAAGGAGGGAGATTTACGCAGAGATTTAGCCAGGGCTTCTCTCTGGCAGCAATTTATCGTAGAGGCTCCGGTAACAATTGTTATAGGGGTTGTGTATGAGAGAACAACCCGGAAATATGGAGAGCGTGGGCGTGCTCGGTATGCCATAATGGATGCTGGACACGTAGCACAGAACATATTCCTTCAGGTTGTGGCACTAAATCTCGGCACCACAACGGTGGGGGCATTTAGTGATGCAGATGTATGCCGGATTCTCGGATTAAAAGATGCAGAGCCTCTCTATATAATGCCGGTCGGTCATCCCTATTTTCACTAAATTGTCAATGACCTGCCTGATAAACCAGCTAATAGCTTAAATTTAGATCAACCTCGTGCACCGGATTGCCCTTCTCGAGATATTGTCGAAGATTTTGCATGGTATAATCTGAGTTTTTCCTCGCTGCTTCCGGTGTAAAACCTGCTACATGAGGGGAGAGGACTACATTGGGAAACTTGTGAATGGGATACTTCGAAGGAGGGCCAACGGCGTCAGGCGGATAGTTATACCAACAATCGATACCTGCACCCAGTAAAATACCCTCCTTCAATGCTCTGTAGAGAGCCTCCTCTTCGACAATGCTTCCTCTGCCAACATTTACAAGAAACCTGTTTTTCATCTTTTTCATAACATCGTAGTTGATCATCCCTTCCGTCTCTTTAGTCATGGGGAGGGTAATAAAAATTATTTCACCCTTGTCTATGGCTTCATCGAGGTCATACACGATCTCATCAAAATTGGGTATGCTTTCATGAACCTTTCTTTTTCTGAAACCCGTAACCTTACAATCGAAAACCTTTAAATATTTTGCCAGATACCTGCCTATCTCACCTACACCAAGGATAGAGCATGATCTCTCCTGTAAGGAGCTCCAGGTATCATTTAAGCCCTTGTTTACCCAGAAACCGTGCCATCTCTCCTCTTTTAAATCGTTATGATAATCGATAATCTTTCCGTAAAATGCCATAACTATTGCAAGTGCTCTTTCTGCAACATAACGGGCGTTTCCATGAGAATTGGCAACTCGAATGCCTCTATCTTTAAGAAAAGCAATCGGCAGATGGTTAACTCCTGCAAAATTTACTATTATAAGTTTAAGAGTTTTTGCCTGTTCAAGTATCTCCTCTTCTATTTTACCGCCCACTATCACTTCGATGGATTCGAGAATCCCTTCAGCGGGTTGATCAGACAGTATAAACTCGCAATTGTTATACTCCTCTTTTAATTCTTCTACTTTATTCCGCCAGAAATCATTAGGCTTGATGTAGAATAAAACCTTCATCGATAAATCTCCTTCGTTCTTGGAATATTCTCTTTTTTAACCCATCGCAGCGCAGCCGCAACCAATGCTATTATGCCCTCAGGTCTCTCTCTCCCCCTACTGGTTGCGGCTGCGTTATCACATAAAAAATTTTGTTAAAATAACAAAACCCGAGGGTATAATAGCATAGAGCCTCGAAGATCGGCCTTTCTTTGTGATAAGCATAGTACTTGAGAAGACTGCACCGGCTCAATCTTGATGGCAGTCTCAAAACCTTAAAGCCCTGAGTCGGTGCGGTCTCCCCCACGAGCCCTTATATTACCAGAAGCACAATCTTCGTGGCTCTATCTCCCCTTCGCTGTCGATCCCCTTACCAGGAGCTCGGTCTTAAACCATCTGTTTCGCTCAAAGTTATTACCGTTTATTAAATCGATAAGCATCTGCATTGCTGCGACTCCAAGCTCATACCTGGGAATTTTTACCGTGGTTATGGGAGGTTCGAAATAATAGCTTAAGGGAATATCATCAAACCCCACAACTGCCAGTTCATCGGGCACATGGAGCCCTATTTCTCTTGCAGCCTTAATTACGCCAAAGGCCATCTGGTCATTGGCCGCAAAAACGGCCGTGGGTCTGTTAGATTGTGAGAGCATGGCTTTGGCAACTGTATATCCACTTTCAGGAGTAAAGTTCGCCTCTTTGATTAACTCTTCATCGGGGCGGTAACCATTCTGGGCAAGTGCGTTTCTGTACCCGGTAAGCCTGTCCATAACGGTGGTAGACATTGCAGAGCCACCTATAAAGCCTATCTTCCGGTGACCGAGATCGATCAGGTGTTGTATGGCTTGAGTTGCACCGCCTATATTATCCACTCTTACTGCGGGAAAATCAACCTCATGCCTACCTATCACCACTACCTTCTCTCTCATCTCTCTTAAAGCAGAAAGGGGGCCAAACCCGTGTATAATCCCACCGCTGAATATTATTCCATCGGCGAGCTTCTCACGTAAAAGATATATCTGTTTTATTATTCTTTCCTGATTTCTATCGGTATTCTGTATTGTTACTGCATAACCGTGTTCCTCCGCCACATCCTGAATACCCCGTAAAATCTCTGCGTAATATGGATTGGAGATATCTGGTATGATGACCCCAATTGTCATGGTCTTCTTATTGAGAAGACTCTTTGCCAGTGCATTGGGTCTATAGCCCAGGTCCTGGATTACTTTAAGAACCCGCCCTCTGGTTTCTCTGTTTACTTTATGGGGGCTGTTGTTGATTACTCTTGAGACTGTAGCTATTGATACTCCCGCCAATCTGGCTACATCCTGGATTGTCGCCACTGTTATTTCTCCTCAAGGATGGAAAACCTTTTCCCTATATTATCTTAACGTAAAGACTCATGTTGTCAAGTGCCAAAGGCGTATGACGGAGACAGGCTTCAAAGTCGATTTTCATACGCAATCCTTGCTTTTTGCCTTTCTGACGGGTTACAGTCTGCTGGAATAGAAAAAGTACTTGCATAAAAGAAAAAATGAAGTTATATTAAAATAAGAATGAATAATCATTCGTTTTTAGTCCTCGATATTAAGGAGTGTTTCTATGAAAATCCTTTTAACAGGCGCATTCGGCAATGTGGGTTTAAGCACCCTCTACTCTCTACTCTGGGATAATCGTAAAGTACGTATACTGGAGGTTCCCAGCAAGAAGTATTTTAAACTGGCGGGAAAATTAAAAGAGCGTTTCGGTAACCAAATTGAAATACTCTTCGGCGATATCCGAAATGAGCAGGATGTTGAAAAAGCAATTAGAGGCGCAGATGCAGTAATTCATCTTGCTGCTATAATTCCACCTCTTGCCGATGAAAAACCTGCGCTGGCAAAATCGGTAAACGTAGGGGGGACCCGGATGCTCGTCTCTGCAATGGAGAAGGCTCCTCAAAAACTTAAATTACTCTTTGCCTCCTCTGTTGCTGTTTACGGAGACCGAAGGTCTAATCCTATCATAAATCCAAACGATCCGCCTAATCCCAATCCTAACGATCACTACAGCATGCATAAACTCGAATGTGAAAATATAATTCGTAGTTCCGCCCTTAGATGGACCATTTTCCGTCTAACCGCCATTGCCTCTACAAACTCACTTAAACTTAATCCCATCCTCTTTGACATGCCTTTGGACACTTGCATTGAAATCTGCCATAGCCGTGATGCTGGACTCGCATTCGCCAGAGCGGTTTGCAGGGAGGATATAGAAGGGAAGATACTGCACATAGCCGGAGGAACTGCCTGCAGAACCGTATACAGAGACTATCTTAACAGCATGTTCGAGCTTTTAGGGCTCGGCAGAGACTTTCTTCCCGATTCGGCATTCAGTAACCAGGGATTCCACTGCGGCTATATGACTACAGAACAAAGCCAGAGGCTTCTCGGGTATCAGCACCACACGCTCAAAGATTTTTATGAAGAGGTAGGGAGAGCTTTTCGGTTCCGGAGAGTCTTTTCGATACTTCTTAGACCCTTTATCAGGGGTTATCTTCTGGCCCAATCCCGCTACTACAGGCGTTTTATTAAAGAGCACTCTGTAAATGTTTTTATAATGCTTAAGGAGTTCTTGCGAGTATGTTTCAAGGGTGCAATTACTTCCAATACTACTGCATGATTTTATCTTAAAAACCTGTCAAACCAGGAGAAGGCATCTTCCTGCATGGGAATATCGAACTTATGAGCTCCTTCATAATAATTCATTACAAAATTTTCACCTGCGCCTGCTTTATCAAAAACACCTTTTATTAGAGTCTCCGCCTTTTTAACTTCTACCAGGGTAAAGAGGGGGTCATCTAGTGTCGAGAGAACCATAGTAGGTAAAGGAGCTCTCATGGATAAAATATCGGGGTAGTCCATAAACCGGGGAAGAATCGGTATATAGATCATCCATGTATGGGTATAACAGGTATGTAGAGCAAAATCTTGCCAGGTTGTCATAAAACCTGCGGTTACAGAGCATTTTATCCTGTCATCGACTGCCGCCAGGCAGTTTGTCCGCATTCCACCTCCGGATAAACCGCCGCAGCCTATCCTCGAGGAATCGATATCCTCCCTTGAGCAAAGATAATCGAGAGCAGCTCTGTCTTCGAGGAGATACACTCCCGGCCAGACCAACCCTGCAGATACCAGGGATTTTGCAATCAGGGTTTCATGTTGACCTGCAAAAGCATTGTACTTTTTTATTTTTCCTGTACTCTCCGATATCACATCGTAATCTGTAACTGTTTCTATTCCTTTTATATCTTCAGGTCTGACTTCCTCTATTTCTTCCGGGTGGCTCATCATTCTTTTTACCACAAAGCCTGGAAGTTCTGAGGCAATTATCTTTCTACTCTCAAAGGGAAATATGTCGTGAACAAGCACTCCATAGCCACGCCTTGCAAGCTGGCATGCCCAACTTCTGCCACCGTAGTATACCTTCTGATACTCACTTAAAAAAGGATGTTGTTGGTTCGAGATACTGATAATCTTGGATTTACCGAAATACTTGTTTCCCCCGTGATCGTGAAGGGCAAGCACACCGGGAAGCATTCCCTTTTCACCATCAGGCTTGATAAAAACAGCCTCCGTAGGAGGTCCAAAAGAAAGCTGCCACTCAAGCTCTTCGATAGAAAGACCGTCAAAGTTATATCTTCTCTTCACATTCACAGTTGTTATTGCCTTGGTTAAGGGAGAAACTACGTACTCGAAAAACTTCTTCCTTGCTTCCCTCTTCCATTCCGATAGATTTCTCCATCTATAGTTGAGAAAAGAAAACTCCTTTGGATAACTCTCAATGGTTTCTTTTATCCAGTCTCCATACATACCAACCATACTGAATTGAACTCCCATTTTTACTTCCTTATTCCTCAATATTCTTCTTTCCGATATTTCTCTCTTAAAGTTTCTACTGTCTCAAGAATAACAATAACCTTAGAGTCTTTAACATTATGGTCCATGTTGATACAACACACTCCTGTTAAGAAAGGATTCCCGGATTCTCTTACAAGTTTTTCGATTGTTTTTTTGATTTCTTCTTCCTCTACCTTTATTAACTCCACCGGGCTAAGTCTGATATTTAAAAAAGTACCAGGCAGTTGTTGTCTAATTTTTAATATATCCCCTCCCCACCCGACATCGAGAAAATCCAAATAGGGAAGCTCAGCAAAAACCTCTGCAAACCTGTGAGGATCTTTTCCACAGTAATGTATTCCGAAGGGTCTGAATTTTTTACTCCATTCAATATCGAATTGCATAAGAGTACGCTTGTAATCTTCCACCGAAATCATTGTATGGGAACATTCAGAATGCAGGTAAACAGCGCTCTTCAGGTGTCGCACGTTTCTGTTTACAGATATCGAACTCGTGTGAGTTTTTTGCATAATTATACTGGTAAACCTCTCGATTACTTCCCCAATTTTTCTAAAAAGCCTTTTAACTTCTTCCGGTTTCTCCACCATATCTATAAAAACACTATCACCCTTGAGGTCCAGGGCAACATTTAAAATACCACTCCAGTTAATATCACCTGTAAGATAGCCGTACTTCGTTTCCAATCTATCGAGAAGTTTCTCGAGCCTTCTGAAGGCAGGAGTACCGAATACTTTCTCTACAACAACTTCCGGCCTTTCGGTATTAGCAGGTATAACCTGAGGCGCGGCATCTTCCCTGTACTCGATCTTACAGCCAAGCATTTCCGAGATAAGAAATCCAGCCGCTTGATGTATCGCACCAATCACCGGTAGATCTTTACCATGAAGTTCTCCTAATCCATACTTTCCGAATCGGTTGTAAAGAATATCTTCCATCTTTTTTTCACTTTCAACCCTCTTTCCAGGATGGTAGAAAAAGTCCTCGTCAAAGGTTATCCCTTCGTTATAAAACCACCAGGACGGGTGAAAAACTATATCCACCGGCAGTAATGTTTTTCCCAACAGAGGATTGAAAGAATATTCTTTCATAGGCTACTCTCTATACTCTGCCATTTTTGCTTTACCCTCAGCGATACTCGATACAAAGATTCGCATTATGACTCCGCGATCCAATTCCTTAAAGGTCTTAACAGGGATCTCTTTATCCCAGAGAAGTACTTTTTTATGTTCCAAAGATTTATTATAAAGAGAATCCCAATTTTGCAACTCCGGATTCCCGAAGTTTATACCATAAGCTCCTTCCATCTCCATTATCAGATCAATCAAATGATCTCCTTTGCCACAATAGTGATGAATACCCCCACCACAGCTTTTAAATAATAGTTTATTATAAGGGAGAATGAACTCAAGATAATGTTCTCTGGATACAAGTACCGAATTATCATCAACATTTCTCACCTTACCCGGAAAGGTATAGTTCCAGTAGAAGCCGGTTTCTTTCTGTCCTATGTAATCTGAAAGATAGTTGGTTACATCAATCAGGACTTCTGTAATGCGTTTCATTGTTTTATGAACAAAAACCGGATCAGTATACAGATCGGTGTATGCATCGCTTCCCCTTAAGATGAAATACAGATTGAAAGGACCTTGAAGGTCGGGGAGGGTAAAGTGCAAGGTGGTTTTCAATTTAGGATAATTTTTCAGCAAATCCTTCCAGCAATCGATTATTTCAAGGTACTTTATGATCGTCCAGTGCTCCTTAAAATCGATCTCCCCATCTACACGCTTCTCCAGTTCTTCCCTGGTCGGAGGCTTATGTACAGACGGCATTGAATCTTCATCTAGGAGGTAAAAACTTCCCTGAGCACCAAAGAGGGAGGGAAGCACTAACTGGGAAAGATTTGGACGTATGGAGAAAACCTTGTCGTCTTTTAATCTCACACTTTCGTATACAGGTTTAAGTTCATTTAGAAGCATTGCTCCGTAATCGTTCCACATCTGGTCAAATGTAAAAGGAGGCCACTCATCATGTCCGTATGTCTTATGTCCAACATCGTCTCTCATGGTTACCATTACCGGAAGCGGATTAACCGGTTTGAAAGCAAAAGTATCGAGTTGCCTCTGCTCTACTTCTTTAACATGTTCTATATCTATAGCCTCTTCGATATTACTAAGATGACCAAAAACTGATTTTGAAGAAAGCCTCTCCTTATCTGTTTTTATTATCATCTCTTGCATGGTATCGTTTACCGTTAGCTTGGATACCCCCCTTTTATAGGATACCTTCCGTACTCATGTAATGTTTCCATAGCCATCATATAATTATCATATTTCGATCCAAAGGCAACGCTGTTGCTCGTTCCAAGGATAAAACCTCCGCCGGAAGCACCAATCCGCAATGATTCCCGCACTTCCTCCTGCACATCCTTCGGGCTCCCCTCAATAAGTGTTTCCAGGGCGATTCCACCCCAGAAGGATAGCCTGGATCCATACTCACTTTTTAGTCGACCAAGTTCCATTTCTGCAGTCTTTATCTGGATCGACTGCCAGCAATCGTAACCAGCCTCCAGAAGAAGCCCTAAGATTTTCCAGTTGTTTCCGCAGTTGTGGGTAAACACCTTTACTCTCTCCTGGTGACCATAATCGCACACCTTTTTCATACCGGGTAAAAAGATTCTCTTTATCTGCTCCGGAGCAATCATCGGCCCCCCTGCATTCGCAAAATCCCCCTGTGGCATAATAGCATCAACTCCTTCACGAATAAACACATTTGCCATAGCAAGCGCCAGCTCCGAGTAGAGGCGGAATGCCTCCTCTGCCAGCACCGGATTCATTGCCGCGGCCAGAAGGAAATCTTCCATGCCTATTCCGAAAAAAAGGGAAATAGCTTCGAACTCGGAGAAAAAAAGAGGTTCCGGGCTTCCCAGAGCCTCCTCGAAACCCCGGGCAAATATAAACTTCTCATCCCCTAATTTCTCTACCACATACCTGATCAGATCGAGTCTCGATTCATCATCAAGAGCTAATTGATAACTATCCCCGGTTTTCCCTGTTATCCTTAATCCACACCTGGGTACAACTTTGGTTTCAAAATACTCCCTTAACTGATCTTTGGAGTCGAAAAACCTGGCAGGCTCTCCAACCGGAAGAAGCGCATCGTTACCCGCCGAATACTTCCATATTCGACCGCTCTCCTCTTTCCAGGTCATCTCATCTATTCTCTCGACCTTTGGCGGTTCATACCCTTTCGGGGGAACCAGGTGCACCGGCACAAGGTCGTGATCGAGCTTAACTACCAGTTCTACAATATCCTTTTTAAAGCTTTCCACCACCTCATCTCTTCTACCTTCCCATAAGGCTCTGGTTGTTTTTGCCTTTGCCCGCCAGAAGGTCTCACGGCCAAGCACTTTCTGGACGATATCGTAGTCGATCCCCCACTCGCCGACAGGTACCCGGTCCGGTTCCTTATGATCGAGTATGGTTAAAACTCTTTCCTTTGAGTTCATCGAAACTCCTTCTGGATCTAAAGCCACCTGTCAAAAAATTCGAATATCCGGTTCCCCTTAAACTCATGAACTCCGTCAAACTCTTCGAAATCGATTCTATCCTCTTCTCCCACTATTTGGTACATTTTCTTTACTTTTTTGTATGTCTCCCTGCTTGCCTCTACCGGAAAAATCGGATCTTTCGTTCCAAACTCTACGAACAGTGCTCTTGGACAGATGAGACCTGCCACCTCTGCATGATCTCCATACCGAAGTAGACCGGGTACTATTTGGGAACCACAAATCTGTCCTTTTTTAAGAGGAAAAGATTTCCACGAGTTAAGATAGCCGCTTACCCCTGCAACTTTGATTCTCTCATGATAGGCAGAACTTAATAATGTTGTAACTCCACCCTGAGATAAACCCACACAACCTATTCTTTCGCTTTCCACTTCTTTAAGACTCTGAAGTAGATCAATCCCTCGTCCAATATCATAAATGTGAAGAGTGAGAAGATTGTAACCTATTAGCATACCCATTATGAAGTTGATATCACACCAGTGACTACCCTCTTCTATCTCAACATGCCCGTATACTTCTTCTGGATCATCCACCCTTTCTCCGAAACATCTTAGATCGGGGGCAAGGCTTACGTATCCTCTCATTGCAAACTGCACAGCATAGTCATAGTTATAATTCTTTATATGCTGTATCTCCCACTCTTTCTCTGCAATTCCTGCCGGATCCACCTTTCCACGTCCATGACCATGTACACAAATTATTCCTGGTGTAGGAAACTCTCCATTTTTTGGTATAAAAAGATATGCCGGAATTTTTGAAAACTTGTCAGTGCTATAAACAATTTTTTTTCTTATATAATTTTTGTTTTCAATCTCCTCGATAATTTCCGTCTCAAGCGGAATATCATCTTCGGGCATATTCCCAAGGCATTGAATGAATTTTTTTCTAAACTCATCTTGCCATTTATAAAATGAAGCTTTGTCATTTCCATTAAAGACAATGGAAGGCTCTTTCTCTTTGTACCGTTTCCTCCAGTATTCAAGGCAAGAATATTCCTCGGCAATCATTATATTCCTCCCCTTTAATAATAATTATTATCTTATAGCTCCCATGCTTAAGCCGCGAAGCATGTATTTCTGGATATACGAAGATAGCAAAACCACCGGCAAAATACCCACTACACCTCCGGCAGCCGCTATTCCCCATGCTGTTCCTCTTTCAACTTGTACAAAATTAGCAGTAAAAACCGGGAAAGTCTGTGAAGCATCCGAAGTGGTAAGTGTGGCCGCTATAAGCAACTCGTTCCAGTTGAATAGAAAAGAAATAATAAAAACGGCTACAAGACCAGGAAGTATTAAAGGTAGCACCACTTTATAAAAAGCTCCTACTTGCGTGTAGCCATCAATCCTGGCAGCATCAGGTATATCCGAAGGGATATCTTTGAAAAATCCAATAAGCATGAGTGTAACGAAAGGAATATTTGTTAATAAATAGGCAATTATCAACGATGTCCATGTGTTTAGCATCCGGAAAGTATTAAAAATTAAAAACATCGGGATTGAAATAACAACAGGGGGTATCATTCTTAGGCTTAAAAGCCATGTATACAGGTTTTGCCTTCCGAAATTAAATCGGACGATTCCATAGGCGAAATTTGCCCCAAGAATCATAGCAATGAGAGTGGAAATAGTGCCTATGCCAATACTATTTATTAAAAAAGGGGCAATGCTTTGCATGTAACTTCTGCCAACATATCCCTTTTCTCCCCAAACAGCACCTTTATATCCGAATAACAACTTAAAATTGTCTACTGTAAGTCTTGTAGTAATCCATACAATTGGATTGGAATTGATATCACCAGGATATTTAACTGAGGTTAAAATCAACCAGTAAACAGGAAATAGAAAGAAGATCAATACTAGAAATAACAGGAGATACTTGATTGAAACAGAGAGCTTTTTTCTTATTTTCCAGTAACTTATCGTTGCCATTTTACCACTCCAGTCTCTTCCTCAACCCTACAAATCTTAAAAAAAGCGTAATAACGATGGAAAGCAATATTAACATTGTAAAAGCCATAAACGAGGCATATCCCAAATCCCCGAAACGGAATGCAGTTCTGTAGATATATAATGAGAGTGTCTCTGTGGCGCCGGAAGGGCCTCCAAAGGTAATCATTAGAATAATATCGAACAATTTCAATGCTTCTATAAATCTAAGCGCAACCGCCAATGTAATGGAGGGAAGTATCATGGGCCATGTAACAAAGAGAAACATCTTGATACCACCCACCCCATCTACTTTTGCTGTATCGTAATATTCATCCGGTACCGACTGCAAGCCGGCCAGGATAATAATAAACATAAAGGGGGTCCACTGCCACACATCAGCCATAATAATCGATATTCGCGCCATACCTGGAGATGTTAACCACCCTACTTCACTAAAACCTAACATTTTAAAGATCCCATTAAGAGGTCCAAACTGGTCGTAAATGAGCTTAAAGTTAAGTCCGATTACAATAGGAGGGATCATCATCGAAATAATAAAAATGGTCTTAAAAAAAATGCTTTTCTTAATGCCTGAAACTATCAGTGCAAGAGAAAGACCTAGAATAAACTCAACCATCACTGCGGAAATAGAAATCAATATTGTATTTATCATCGACTGCCAGAAATACTTGTCTTTAATCAGAATATTTAAATTATCGATTCTATTAAATGCAGGAGGATTTCCGCTGGTAAGGTCGTAGCTTGAAAAGGACATTCGAAGGAGATAAACCGTAGGATACATGATAAGAATGATCAATATTACAAGACTCGGAACAATAAGAATCTGTTTTGCATATTTATCAAAAATGTTATCTGTCCTCATGAAATCCTGCCTTTATCTCATCCTATAAAGCGGGGAAGGAGTTTTATCTCTCCTTCCCCCGGTAATATTATTCTTTCATACTCTTTATAATCGAATCCCACTCCTTGGCACATTCAAGAAGCGCCTCCCTGGGCTTACTTTCACCGGTCCATGCCTTGCCTAGAATTATCCCCATGGAATGCTCCAGCTTGGGTAGAATGCTCAGTTTGGGTCTAACACTTATCTTTTCGAGTGCAGGAGCCATTACCCACAGGTCGGGATTGTCTGCATTGAGCTCATGATCGACCATGGTGGAAATCCTGGTAGGAGTTTCGTTAAACTCCATGAACAGATATTTGCAGTTATCCTTGCTTGTAAGCATCTGGATATACATGTAAGCCTCTCTGGGATATTTTGTATCCTTGTTGATAGCTACATTCCACCCTCCAAGGTGGGGCATTGGCATGAGACTTACAGCGATCTTACCATGCACCGGAGAGTCTGGAGCATTGATTGATGGCCAATAACCACCCCATCCGATAAACATGGCGGTAATTCCGGATCTGAAAGGTTCGGAACTGGTAATCCAGTCCAGATTTATGGGATTTGGAGAGAACTTGCCGAGATTAAGGTAATCATTTAACGCTTTTACACCAAGATCGCTTATTTCAGGATTGAATGCCGTCCTCCCGTCATTGGTAAAGTAGTCTCCATAGTCAGGATTTACCTCGCCGAATGCTTTTATCCCCTCAGGCGACCTTCTGTAATAACCAAAAAAGCAGGCATAAGTAGAAAGCAATGGGTCACCCGAAGCTGCAGGTACGGAGATACCAAACTGTTCCCCATCACGCCACTTCACACCATTTGTGAAAAACTCTGAAATATCGTAGAGTTGCTGATAGGTCAGATTCTCGTCTCCCGGTCCTGGCATTTTCAAGTCATAACCGTATTTCTCTTTAAACTTCGCCTTGTACTCAGGATTCTCGGTAAGATCTTTTCTGTAAAAAAGGGTAAGCGCTCCGTCAACAAAGGGTAAACCAATATTTTCCCCCTGGTATGTAGCGTAAGTATCCCATAAAATTTTGGGAAAATCTTCGTAATCATATTCGGGATCTACTATATCTGGATATTTTTGTCTAATTTCTTCAAGGTCATAGAGATATTTCCCTACAGTTCCTATCCAGTGATAACCCACCGAATAAACATCGAAAGTACCCGAATGCGTGGAGAAATCGGTAAGCATCTTATCCAGAAGAATATCAAATCCTATAGGAGTAACCTCTACTGTAATTCCAGGACCGTATTTTTCGTTAAACTTTTCTGCTATTGCCTGGGCGCTATCCGACATGCCATGAGCACTCATGATAGCTACTTTTAACTTGACTTTCTCTTCCTTTTTTCCTTCTGCGAATGCCAGAAAAGAGACTACCGCTAAAAGCAAAAGTATAAATAAGAAAACCTTTTTTCTAATCATTTTCCTCTCCTTAAAATCTTGTTTCTTGATAATACTTACTGTTAAATGTCAACAGTTTAACCCTCCCTGGAATTATACCGGGTGTCAGCTGCTGGTTTAGAAAACATTCATTAAACAATTTTTAATCTCATAGGCACCTCCCCTTTTTCTCTTAATTATTTAATGTGCAAAGATGCTTAAAAAAGCATTCTGTTTAATCATATTTATAATTTCCTTTAAGAACTTAAGTTTCTGTTCAGGATCTTTCCTTCCGGCAATAACATCCGATATTACCTGTGATATAAAAGGAACGGAGTTTGTAAAAAGTGGATTTGCTATCGGGAAATGTGATGCTGTCTCCATTTGTGCAATAAACACTGAAGCGAAGGAATCTCTTATAAACATTTCTTTATTAAGGACATCTCTCATCGGGGGGAGCATACCCATCACCTCGTAGTAATGCTTAAGAACTTCCTCATTTGTAACAAGATATTCTATCCATTTGTTTGCTGCTTCCACATCCTGACACTGTTGCGTTATTGCAAGAAGATGATTCCATAACACACTCTCAGATTTTCCCGATGGCCCGATAGGTATTTTCGCAACTCCGTAATGGGTATCAAACTCTCCCCTGAAACTGCTTATCTCTCTGAATATTCCCTTCAACCAGGGACCATCGATCCAAAAAGCTATATGATCGGAGGCAAAGAGCATCCTGCCTTCGGTTACATCCTTTTTTCCTGGCACACCACCGTTTTCGTGCAGATTTATTATCCAATTCAAAGTATGAACGTTTTGTTCACAATCTATGATTATATTTCCTATCCGATCGAGGAACCCGCCATTGAAGGAAAGGAAATAGGGATAAAGCCAGAGAAAAATAGGATCATTTATAGAAAGAGGAAGGGAAATGCCCCAGGTATTTTCTCTTTTTGAATTATTTATGTGGAAACACATCTGCTCAAGTTCTTCAAGAGTTGTTGGGGGTTTCTCCGGATCGAGCCCCACTTTCTCCAGTACTCTCTTGTTGTAATAAAGAATCAAGGGTGAAAGTGCCCATGTAATTGCGTATATCTGTTTATCTATTCTGGTAGATTCAATATCAACAGGATAGCGTCTGGTAAGATGATTATGGTTTATATATTTATCCAGAGGAATAACATAATCTAAATCATGTAAAAATCCCAGCATCGCAGGAGTGATCTGGATTACATCCGGTGACTTGCTCTTAAAGGAAAGTTTCAACATTCTGTCTATAGTCTGGTAGTAAGGAACGGGATGATAATTTAATTTTATATCCGGATTTTTGCTTTCAAAACCTTCGACCATTTTCTCAATGGCCATATCACCAGGCGGTTCTGTTCCTATCCAGCCTAAAAAATCGAGTTCTCTGGTTTTTGTAATGATAAAAGTCCCTTTACCCTGTACTTTTTCCAGTAGTCCCTCGGAAACACACCTGGATATCGCCTCCCGTATGCTGTGCCTTCCCAGATTGAGCCTCGCCATCAATTCTGATTCCGTGGGAAGGCGATTAACATTTGCTTCTCTCAATTTTTTTATAATTTTTTTAATCTCAACTTCGGCTTTATCTTTTGGAAAACCTCTTTGATTCACCTTACAACTCGATATCTTATTGTATGTTTCGGATCTATTATTATATTGATCCGGATATTTTGATTTATTATAAGATGTATCTTTATATTTGTCAATTGATATTTTAAAAAAATGATTCTCCGCATACCTCCCTTTTAAACCTTCAACCGCAGACAACTTTTTCCTGATTGAAAAGATATGTTAAGCAACTTCGATCTCTTGTAGAGAAGAAAAATCAGATAATAACCCGGCATGTGGAACTATCAGATGGTCCCACTGCACGAAAACACAACAATATTTGAATACAGGGGGGGCGGCACTCGCATCAATTGCAATCTTTTAAGTTATTCGCCGGTTCGGTGATGTCCCTGATAAGGCCGATAAAACCAGTGATATTACCTGCATCATCCTGCAAATAGAAAAACATTTATCTTGTCCGGAAATACGGTCCCGTTCTATTTCCTGTGAAGACCGATTTCTTTCATATCGCAATCTTCGATCGCAACATAAAATGAAGATTACGATATGCTATGGGTTTCGGTAGATTTTGTTTTTTCGCTATCCCCGTACCTTCTCCGTTGCTCTAAACTCCATGCGCTTGCCGAGCATCATTCTGATTTGGGCATCAAGAGCAGGAAATCCAGTCAGAAAAACGGTTACAAAAGGAAAGAAAATCCACTCCATGGGATATAATACCTTTCTGTAAAGGGGTATATGATCGGAGCCCTTGAATAGGAAAAAAGAGGTGATAAAAACAGTTATAATGAGCATTACCGAAGAGAGCTGGAAAAGGAGTACGGTAATTCTGCCAAGATTAAATATTGCTACTGCATCTATTTTAAAAAAATGCCCGAAAATTGCAGGAAGTAATCCAAGGAACATGAGCAATATAGGCATGGTAGCCCAGATAAAGTAGGTATCAAAAAGCTTGAAAGAATACTTTATCTTATCCTTCAACCTCATCTTTTTTGCCCTCATAAACCCCCTGATTGCAAGAGGAAGATTTTCCACTCCCCATGCCCATCTCCTCTTCTGACGGTAGAGTTCCGTAAATGTACGGAAAAAACCGGAGGATTCGGTTGCATCCATGGAAATCGTCATAGGCATTGGTACTACCTGGAAATCCCCCTCAAAGTTAAGGAGAGATTTCCAGTAAATTCCCGAGTCATCAGAGATCATATCAACAGGCCAGTAACCTGCATCTGCCAGGGCCTTGAAACTCATGCTATGACTGGAAAATGATACCAGTAGATCGTGATTTGTAGACTCGATTAGTTGAAAGGAAGTTGCACCCATTTCAAGTATACGTGCATACAGAGGCACCCTCCAGATATTATTTTTGTATAGCGGAACAGGTTGAAAGCTTGCCCTGGTACGTCCGGGGCATACTAAGAAACTGTAGGTAAGACAGGCAAAATAACTGGATCCCACAACTGTATCTGCATCAAAACAGGATACGATTACGTTTTCAAAGGCAATATTGTGTTTGTTAAAATATTTTTCTGCTCTCTTTGCGGCGAAAGAAATATTTGCTCCCTTTACCCTGGCTTCTCCAGCGATATCGGCAGGATGGATAGTAACAAAAAATTCCTTAAACATCGGTCTATACAGATTTCTTACCTCACGAGCTTCTTTCTTGATATTTTCCGGAGAAAGCTCTTCCAGTGCCAGAATTACTATCATTTTCCCGGAAGGGTAATTACTCTCACTGAGC
>QNBH01000065.1 GCA_003645645.1 Spirochaetota bacterium
AAGAATTCCTAGGCCGACAGGATGTTCCCTATCTGATCGGGAATGATGATGCTGAGCTAAAAAGGGTTGGAGGGGTTGAACGAATAGATTACAATGCAGCTCTGTTATACATGGACGGAGGGTTTGTACAGAGGTACAGGAAGATGCATCTCGTCCCTTTTACCGAATATTTCCCTTATGAAGATATTTTTCCTGGAATCTATCGCTGGCTTAAGAATGCGGACACACACTTCTGGGAGAAGGGAGAAGATCCGACGGTATTCGAAGCAGGAGGGGTTAAGTTTTCAACACCCATTTGTTTCGAGGATACTTTCGGCTATATTTCGAGAAAATTCGTCCTTAACGGTGCTCAGGTTATCGTTAACCTGACAAACGATTCCTGGTCAAAATCTGTGGCAGCAGAAATGCAGCACATGGCCATGTCTGTTTTACGGGCAGTGGAGAACAGAAGAAGCGTAGTGAGAAGCACAAATGGAGGGATTACCTGTACAATCGATCCAAACGGCAAGATCGAAGCAATGATTGATCCTTTTATTCAGAGCTACCTCGTGGCAGATGTGCCTGTGTACGAAGAAGAAACCACCCTCTACACTCTCTGGGGAGATTGGTTTGGTATCACATCGGTTTTACTGGCAGTAATGGCGCTGAATGCAGGATTGGTCTATCGAATCACAAGAAGAAAAAAAATACCGGGTTAAGAGATTGACAAAAAATACCCAAGTATAGGAAAATGGAATCTTATAGGGAGGGGTAATTGAGAGAAAAAACCGATTCAATAGAGAAAACCAGAATACTTATAGTAGACGAAGAACCCATAACTCTTCAGTTTTTTGATGTAATGCTAAGCCGTTTCGGTTTCGATGTTATAACTGCAGAGGATGGGGAAATTGCCCTGGAGAAGATAAGAGAGTATAAGCCCGATATTATTTTACTGGATAATATTATTCCTAAACTCTCGGGATGGGAGGTAACAAAAATCGTTAAACACAGTGAAGAGTATAAAAATTTCAGTGATATTCCTATAATCATGTTCTCTGCACTGGACGATGTAGAAGATAAGGTCGAAGGGTTTGCTCTGGGTGTAGAAGATTATATAACCAAGCCTTTTAATTTTTCCGAAGTTCTGGCGAGAATTCGAGCTGTTCTTCGTAACCGTAAACTATCCAAACAGGTGTTAAAAAAAGAGAGGAGAATAACCCTTATTCAATCTTTAAATGACTCTCTTATTTATTTTACGGAACACCTGAAACAGCCAGTTTATGACCTTTTAAACAGCGCCAGCAACATAGATTGCAGTAATAAAAAAGAGGTTGATGAGTTTATAGAAATGGTAAAAAATGAATGTGAGGGTGTGCTTGCAGCTTTAAGCGGATTGGAAGATGAAATAAAGGAGCTTAAAGAAGCAGGAGAGAGGGAAAGAATTGAAGAGCCTCTACTCAAAGATCTGGAGGAAAAGTTTCAAAAACATTTTATCTTCTGGAAAGAAAACTCCGAAAAATTAAATGGAGCATTACGATGATAACAGAGGAGAAAAAGAAAGTACTGGAGCTGTTTGCAGAGGGCAGAAAACAATATAAGTTGATGGAGTTTGAAGAGGCTAAAAAATTTTTTTCCAGAGCTCTTGAAATCGATCCTGAAGACGGTCCTTCAAGGGTATATCTACAAAGGTGTGATCACTACATTAGCAATCCCCCACCCGAAGATTGGGACGGCGTATTTGTGATGCAAACAAAATAAAGAAAGGCTTAAGTCTCATGGCCAAGAACTCTGAAAAGATGAACATCGAAAAAATTACTACTACTCTGGGTAAAGAGACTGTCTTTAATGGAACAATTCGTTTTTCCAGACCTTTAAAAATAGACGGGCAGTTTAAGGGTAAGATAGAATCGGATGGTTTTTTATATATAGAGGAAGGTGCCCAGGTAAATGCCGATATAAAAGTGGGTTCAATTGTAATTGGGGGTGTAATCCGCGGTAATATAGAAGCAAAGGAAAACCTCGAAATGCTATCTACCGGTCAGGTATTCGGAAATATACGAACTGCAAGACTAAAGATCGCCGATGGTGTTGTTTTTGAGGGGAAGTGTGAAATGATAAGAGATGCAGATTCAATTGACATTTTTTCTCAGCCGGTAGAAAAATTAAAAGATACCGTTAAAAGTGTCTGAAAAATAAAGCCTTTTAAAAATCATGATTTTGCAATACCGGGCAGGTGCTCTCCGTTGAAAAGTACTGAAGAGACTGTAACAGCATGTATAATATGTGTAGGAACAGAAATAACCGAGGGGTTTATATCCGACAAACATGGCAGGTATATTTCTTCCGTTCTGCGTGAAATTGGGATACATGTCAAAAAGATAGTACTGTTACCGGATGAAAAGGAGATTTTCAAAGGAGAGCTTGAGGAAGCGATTTCCCTGTTTAATCTTGTATTTATCACAGGAGGTCTGGGACCCACCTCTGATGATATTACCAGAGAAGTAATAGCAGAAGTAAAAGATGTCCCCCTGCTTTTTGAAGATAAGATATGGGAATTACTTCTTAAAAGGTTCGGAGAGAGAAAACCTTCCCCATCGAACAGAAAACAGGCGGAGATACCCAGGGGGTTTTCCTGGTTTGAAAATCCCAACGGAACCGCTCCTGGTCTGTGGGGCTGGGTTTCAGATACTCTTGTGATTGCTCTTCCTGGACCGCCTCTGGAACTAATACCTATGGTTGAAAACGATGCGCTTCCGGTGGTAAAAGATGTTTTTGGTATTCGCTTAGGGAGTGCTTTTAGAGCTACATCTTTTCTGATACCGGAGTCCGTTCTGGAGGATGTTCTTGCAGAGTGTGCTGGAGGTTTAAGTTGGGGAACAAGGGTAGAGGAATACCGCATAGTGTTTTCCATAATTGATGGGAAGGCGGATGAGCGCAGAGAGGTATTTAAGAGGGTAGAAGAAAAACTCGGATCCTTCTATGTAAGAGAAGGTGATGTAGATCCTGCAAAAGTTCTATTTGATACATTGAAAAGAGAAAAAAAGATGCTTGCAGTGGTTGAATCCTGTACAGGTGGTCTTGTGGGTAAGCTAATAACAGATATCCCGGGCAGTTCGCAGATATTCTGGGGCAGTCTTGTTACTTATGCAAACGGTGCAAAGGCTTTTCTTGGTGTTGTACCAGAAGTACTGCAAAAATACGGAGCAGTCTCGGCAGAGGCTGTCCGGCAAATGGCAGGTGCAGCCCTGGAAAAATCGGGTGTTGATGTTGCCTTAGCAATATCAGGGATAGCAGGACCTGAAGGTGGCAGTGAAGAAAAGCCGGTAGGAACAGTGTGGATCAGTGTAATTAAAGATAAGGTTGAGTTTACGCGAAAGTTTTTATTTCGTGGGGATAGAGGCAGGATAAGGAGAAGAGCGGCTGTTACTGCGATTCTTCTGGCAGATACTTTGATAACAGATAAAGAAAGTCTTGACAGAAAAGTTAACTGGGAATATATTTGAGGTAAATAAAGCTTCAATAAGTTGCCTTTCCTGTCCGCCATAAATTGTTATCGTTTAAATAATAAATAGTGTGGAGTTGTCAATGGCTATTTTCCGAAGGAATAAAAACAGTTCTTCTAAAAAAGAAGAGGATAAACATTTACAGGAATCCCATCAAATTCAGGAATCAGGAGAACCGGATAAGACTCAAAATGAACTTCCCTTTGAGGATTCTGGATCGGGAAGTGCTATCGGTAGTGTAAAAGAAGAAATAGAAGAAGAGATGAGTATCGAGGAGAATACAGATCAGGAAGAAAGTAATAAAGAGGAGTATATGGAAGATAATTCGGAGAGTTCGGTTGTTGTAACCAGAAAGAAACCAAGGAAAAAGAAGGTAAGAGTAGAGCTTCTAAAGGAGTCCAACAATACACATAACGGATCGAAAGAACGTTCACCTAAAGAACGGTCGTCTATAGAAGAAAATATCGATAATAGTAATAATGGAGATAAATTGTTAAACGTAATTAATGATGATGAATCCTTAGTGGACGAGAGAGACATGGTAAAAGAGGCAGGAGCAGAAATTGAGAGAGAGGCTGATCGGGTGGGAGAGGATGAATACCAATCTGATGAAAAACTGTACATGGAAGAAAGGGCTCAAACCAATTTATCCATAGCGGGAGGAGATGAGAGAAT
The DNA here is from genome assembly GCA_003645645.1 of Spirochaetota bacterium. Classification (GTDB taxonomy): domain Bacteria; phylum Spirochaetota; class Spirochaetia; order SPDA01; family B32-G16; genus B32-G16. Next base: position 4,158 of record QNBH01000065.1, read on the forward strand.
AATTGACAAGGTAATAGATGAGAATAAAAAGATAAGTATAAACGAACTCACAAGGATGAACCTTCCCGAGTTAAGAGAATTGGCTTCTCAAATGGGGATAAGCAGAGAAGAGCTGATATCCCTTAAAAAGCAGGAGATTATTTTTGCTATTTTAAAGGCTCATACCGATAGGGGTGGGGAGATCTATGCTTATGGGTCTCTGGAAATTTTACCCGATGGTTACGGTTTTTTGCGCTCACCTCAAAACTCCTATCTACCGGGACCCGATGATATCTATATTTCTCCCTCTCAAATACGGCTTTTCAACTTACGCACAGGAGATACCGTAGCAGGTAAAATAAGACCCCCAAAGGAGGGAGAACGGTTTTTTGCCATTTTACGTGTAGAGAGTGTAAACTTTGATAATCCGGTTGTTGCACAAACGAGGATTCCTTTCGATAACCTTACCCCTCTCTATCCAATGGAGAGGATAAAGCTGGAGACCTTTTCTTCAGAAATTTCTACAAGAATGATGGATCTCTTCTGTCCTATCGGAAAGGGACAGCGCTCGCTTATCGTATCGCCGCCAAGGGCAGGGAAAACAATACTTCTTCAAAAAATTGCCAACGCTGTTACCAGAAATCATCCCGAGATCGAGGTTATTGTACTTTTAATTGATGAGCGTCCGGAAGAAGTAACAGATATGCGGAGGAATGTAAAGGGTGAGGTTATAGCATCCACCTTTGATGAGCAGGCTTCAAGGCATGTACAAGTAGCGGAAATGGTAATCGAGAAGGCAAAGCGTTTCGTAGAACATAAAAAAGATGTGGTAATACTGCTGGACTCTATCACCAGGCTTGCCAGAGCGTACAACCAGACGGTTCCCACCTCCGGTAAGATTCTCTCAGGAGGAGTGGATTCGAATGCTCTCCATAAACCAAAAAGGTTTTTTGGGGCGGCAAGAAATATCGAAAACGGAGGTAGCCTGACAATAGTTGCTACAGCTCTTATCGATACCGGAAGCAGAATGGATGAAGTTATCTTTGAAGAGTTCAAGGGTACCGGCAATATGGAGATACATCTGGACCGAAAGCTTTCCGACAGGAGACTGTTTCCTTCTATAAATATTAAAAAGTCCGGTACCAGAAAAGAAGAGCTTTTACTTACAGAAGAGGAATTAAACAAGATGTGGGTATTACGTAAAGTTCTTAACCCTATGGATGATATAGAGATCATCGAGCTCTTGATTGACAGAATGAGAAAAACAAAGAACAATAAAGCTTTCTTAAGATCGATGAATACATCCAATGTGGATCAATTATAATATAACCCTAATGGAGGAAATAAATGAAAAAGGGTATACATCCGGAATATAAATATACAACCATAACCTGTGCCTGTGGAAATGTAATCGAGACTCGATCTACAGCAAAAAATATACAGGTAGAAATATGTTCTAATTGTCATCCTTTCTTTACCGGCAAGCAGAAACTCGTAGATACTGCCGGAAGGGTGGAGAGATTCAAGAAAAAATACGGAATTAAGGAATAAAGTGCCTTTTGGAAATACTAGGGTAGTGGAACATTCCGGCAAGGTAGAAAAGTATCGCCATAAGTATTCCCATAAAGATTAGAGGTAGATAATCTCCAAAAACTGTATAGGGGGTAAACTCCTTCTCTATATATACAGGCACTTCAACAGCGAGGGCTGCTTCTGTAAAAAGGGGGAGTTCTGCCAGTATCTCGCCGTAAGGTCCTATCACTGCGGTAACACCTGCATTTGTCGATCGGACAAGCACCCTCTTCATCTCTACAGCGCGGAAACGAGCTGCAACAAAATGTTGAGTTTCTGCAGAGACAGTCTTTGACCAGGCATCGTTGGTAAGATTGATAAGAATGTCCGCACCGTTTAAAACAAACCTCCTGCATATATAGGGGAAGGCATCTTCGAAGCAGATGGGGGTTCCGAAAGAAATGGTATCTCCATCTTTAAGTGGGATGGAAAAGATAGTATACCTTTTCCCGAGGGTCCAACCGCTTGAGTAGAGTCCGATTATTTCTGTAAAAAATTTTTTTACCAGAGGTACATCCCAGAAAGGTATATGTTCGGCAAGTGGAACGGGGTGTTGTTTTCCGTAAAAATCAACCAGCTCTCCATCTGGATCAAGAAGAATTGTAGCGTTCATCATGGAGCCTCTTCCCCTGTCAATCACATAGGGACTCCCGGTAAACATGTGGGTATCCATCTCCCTTAAGAAAGGAATAAAGGGATCTTCTTCAGGATATTTTAAATAAAAAGCTTTAAACTCCCGATATGGTCTTCTAAGGGAGGTTTCGCTCCATACCAGTAAATCCGGCTTTTCACCCAGAGACTCTACCCCCTCTCTGCTGAGTCTTTCCGCAGTGGCCAATCCTTCCAGCTCGTTGCCCGTAAGCCAGGTATCTATGTTTTGCTGTACAAGCACTGCGGAAAAAGATTTTGTATCGGGAATTGGAGTAGCAAGACGTGTATAACCGTATACAGTAACTGCCAGAAAGAGCAGTCCCGCTACGGCAAATTGGCGAAATAGTAGTGATCGGGAGGGTGATATTTGCATATTGGTTATTGGCATTACACCCTCTTGCAGGAAGATTTCGGCTATCAGACTATTTACGAGAGCCATCAGAAAGGATAATCCCCATACACCTGTTATATCCACAATTTGTATGATAGGCAGGATCCCTCCCACAGGATAGGCTACCAGCCCCCATGGAAATCCCAGGTATCCCGAGGATTTAAAATATTCATATACCGTCCATGCGGCTGCAAGCACAAAGGGACGATAAGCAGGATTTATCTTTGAGAAAGTAAAGAGAAAGGGAGAAAAAAGAGCAAAGTATCCTATGTAGCCCAGGGTTACTCCGCTGATAGTCCACACGGAGAACTCACGGAAGAAGAGAAGCCAGTAGTAAGTAAGAAGACTGGATAAGGCAGCGAAGACCATCCCGAGAATAGAAGAGAAGCCCCTGGAAGGGGATAGAGAAACAGCAATCAAAAAGGGAGAGATACATAGAAACCCTGTAAGGGGATTTCCCATGTGGGAGAGCTCGTTCGGAACGGCTAAAGAGATCAATATACCTGAATATGCTGCCAGTATTACCAGTTTTATTTTCATCGACAAACTCATTTAATAAATTTTTATTGCATATAATTACAATTTCTTTTATTATGCTCAAGAGGAACCCCTATGAAAAACTTAATATCTCTACATAAAAGAGAATACGGAGAAGAACCGGAGATAATTGTCTCAGCCCCCGGAAGTATAAAATTGATGGGAGAGCACACGGACTACAATGAGGGATATATCCTCCAGATGGCTTTTAATAGATTTGCAGAGATTGCAATTTCTAGAAGAAAAGACAATTCACTTAAGTTTTATTCGGTAGACTTGAACGAGCGTAAACGCACTACTATTGCCAATCTCAAATACAGACGAGAGGATCGCTGGGCAAATTATCCGAAAGGGGTTCTTTTCCTGCTTGCTGAAGCAGGTTATCCTTACGGAGGGATGAATTTTTCCATTCATGGAGATATCCCCCAGAATATAGGTTTAGCCTCTTCGGCGGCGTTGATAACCGCCACAATCGTAGCGATTAGAGCTCTTTTTAAAATAACCCTTTCCGATAACGAAGCAGTAGAGTTAGCCACCAATGTGGAAAGAGAATTTCTGGGGTTGGAGACGGAACCTACAGATCAATTAATTGCCTTTGTAGCAAAAGCCGGAAACATAGTTTTTCTCGATTTGCGTACTTTAAATTATGAGCATCTCCCCTTAAAGCTTAATGGAGTAAAGCTCCTATTGACAAACTCCAATTTACCCGTCATTTCTACAGAGGGGGAGCTCAGGGAAAGAAAAAGGGAGTATCAGGAGTGTTTAAAATTCTTGAGTGATAAAAAAAGCGGAAAAGTATTGAGAGATTTCAACTCTTCCGACCTTCAGCAGATGATGGGAACTATGCCGGAGAACCTCCGAAGGCGGTGCCTGCACGTAATAGAGGAGAATGAGCGTGTTCTGGAAGCCCGCAATGTTCTTTTAAGAGGAAATATGGCGGCCTTTGGTAAGATCCTCAACCGTTCTCACGAAAGTTTAAGGGATAACTATGAAGTCTCCTGTCCGGAGCTGGATTGGCTTGTAAAAAGGGCGTGGGAAATAGATGGTGTATTGGGGTCGAGGATGTCCGGTTTCTGGTATGGAGGATGCACTATTACTCTGATAAGAGAGAATGCCGTGGGTAGGTATCTCGAGAAACTGGATGAATACGAGAGGATTTTTGGTTTTAAAGCAGAGAGTTTTATCAGTGAACCCGCCGATGGAGTAAAAATTGTATACAAAAAAGAAAGTTAAAAAATTTTATTAACAGAAATCCTTCAACCTGTCGAATTAATAAATGGGGAGAATAAAATGATGGTTGAGCAAATACAGAGCCAGATACAGGTACAGTATCCTCAAATCTCAGGCAGAGAACTCCCAATTATTGAACCAAGAGAGATGAAGGCTATACTGTACCTCGGTATTCGCGGAGAGCTTGCTCTTCCGGTTGAGAAACACAAGGTAGATATTTACGCCTGATTTATATATATTAACAGAGTGCAGTCCATAATTTATCCCAAGAGGATCACTGCTTTTTTTTACGCTTTTCTTTCATTTTTCTTTCTCATATTTAATACCAGTATCGTCTACTCGCAGAACATAGATATGGATCAGGTTTATGCCGACGAGGAGTTTCGATGGGGAGTTATGGCTTATCACAGGGGGCTGTATAACGAGGCAATTCTATCTTTCGAAAAATCGCTGTCATACAAACCGCAGAACACCAGAACACAGGAATGGCTTGGCAGAGCCTATTATGAGTCAGGGTTTGTATCTACTGCTCTGGATATTTGGGAGAATATTATTAAAAGAGGTGAAGGAACCGGTGTACTTCAAAGTTTTGTAGAGACTGTCAAATACAGACGAGGTCTGGGGAGAGAACTATATGAACAGGAGAGATTTGTAGTAGCTTACGAGTTCAGCGGTAAACGGGAAGAGTATAACCTTTTCCTACGGCCTGTTTCGGTACGATCCAGGGGTGATGGCACTTATTATCTGGTTTCTTTTGGAACCAACGAAGTGCTTCTTTTCGGTGTAAGCGGCGGGCTGTTGAGGAGAATCAGGGGAGGGCTGGAGAGTCTGGATCATCCCTTCGATATTCTTGAAACGAAAGACGGCCACCTTTTTATAACCGAGTTTGAAGGTGACAGCATTGCAAAACTTACCACAGGCGGCTCCTTTATAAAGAGGTTTGGTGAAAGCGGAAGGGGGGATGGAGAGCTGTTGGGGCCGCAATTTCTTGCTTCTGATAATAAGGGTTATATTTATGTTACCGATTGGGGTAATCGGCGGGTTTGCAAGTTTGATTATGATGGTAATTTTATTCTTTCCTTCGGGCAGAAGAAAGGCGATTATGAGGGGCTTCAGGGTCCGTCGGGAATTGCAATAATAGAAGAGAAGGTATATGTGGCTGATAAATTGAGGGGCTATATTGCAGTATTTGATCAGAGTGGAAACTATATCACAACTCTCGCAGAAGATGATTTGGCAATGCCGGAAGGTATAAGTGTGTATAATCAGAAAAATCTCCTCGTTGTTGATTCCGGAAAAATTATTTCCTATGATGCCGAAAGGGAAACCTCTAGAGTTTTATCAGATTTAAGCGGAGAAGGGAGAAAGATTCTTTCGGTTACATCCAATGCAAACGGGGATATACTTGCAGTGGACTTCAACAGAAATAAGTTGATAATGCTCTCTGAAATTACTCAGCTCTATACGGGGTTTACAGTAAGAGTAAAGTCGGTAATCTCAGATAGGTTTCCGGTGGTAACTGCAATTATTTCTGTAAGGAATCGCCTGGGAGATCCGATCCTGGGTTTGGACGGCAGTAACTTTCTCATAACCGAGGGAAAGAGACCTGTACGGGATTTGCGGTTTCAATCTGCAGTAAACAAATCGGAAAAAATTGCAGTATCTCTTCTTGTGGATCGCTCGCCCGGCATGATGGAAAAAAGGGAGATAGTCGAAGATGCAGTGAATGCAGTAGCAGATTCTCTTTTGAAAATGGGCGATATAAGGGTAATATCGGCAGGAGAGAAACCCGCCATAGTAACGGAGCCCGGCGCGAATAAGGTCGAAATAGGTAGGGCTGCGGTTTCAGGAGGTAGATATTCCGAAAGATGGCGCTTTGATCTGGGATTACGGTTGGCGATCTCGGAGCTTGTGCCCATTAAAAACAGGAAGCGGGCAGTGGTATTTCTCACAACGGGTGATTCTCGAGAGCTCTCATTTAGAGGATACGATCTGATAGAACTAGAGCAATACATGGAAAACAATGAAATCCGCTTCTACTGCATATATTTAGAGATGAAGGAGGGTTCTTCAAGGGAGTTGGAATATCTGTGCAGAGAGACGGGAGGGAAAAGTTATTTCCTGTATGAGCAGGGGGGAGTGAAGGGACTTGGGGAAGATATTCTCTCTTCACCCAGCGGGCTGTACTACTTAACCTACAATTCTTTAAGGGAAACGGCATTCGGAGAGAGATTTATTCCGATGGAGGTGGAAGCATTTCTCTTTAAGAGAAGCGGGAGGGACGAAGCAGGATATTTTGCTCCACTGGAGTAGGATTCGCTTTTGTACTTAACACTTTTGTCCTGTTATTATTATATTAGAATTGATTTACCTTGCATATTTAGAGCAAAATTAAATCATTCAGGAGGGAAAATCCATGGAAAGTGCTTTTGCAAAAGGGCTGTTTGCAGGAATAGGGCTTACCCTAAAAACCAAAGATAAAATCGTAGAGTTAGGCAAAAAAGTAGCAGATGAGCTCGGAATGAACGAAGAGAAGGGAAGAAAGTTTGTTCAGAGAATCCTTGATCAATCGGAAGATGTTAAACAGAAAATTGAAGATATCGTGGATAAGGAGGTGGATGAAGCTTTTAAAAGACTCGATATTGCCAAAAAAGAAGAAATGATGAAGCTTGAAGCAAAAATAGAAGAACTTGAGAAGGAAATAAAGGCTCTTAAAAAAAGTAAATGATAGGCTTACAAGCTCTGCGCAGGAGAATAAACTCGCAGGCCAGAAGATACAGGGAAATCATAGGGATTTTAGTAAAGTACGGTTTCAGTGAAATTGCAGCATCAATCGGAAGTGCTTTCAGACAGAGATTCAAATATAAAGTATTCGGTAAGACGGATCGTAAAAGATTAAAGCATGTTTCTCGCTGGGGGAAGGTACGTCTCGCCATCGAGGAGCTTGGTCCCACCTTTGTAAAGTTCGGCCAGCTTATGAGCAGCAGGCGAGATGTACTGCCGGAAGATTTAATAGAGGAGCTCGAAAGATTACAGGATAAAGTTCCCCCATTCCCTGCAAAGCAAGCCGTAGAGATTATCAGAAAGGAACTCGGACGCCCGTTAAAAAAAATTTTTTCCTCCTTCGAGAAAAAACCCATAGCCGCAGCCTCAATCGCCCAGGTTCACAGGGCGGTATTGCTCACAGGAGAGAGAGTAGCGGTGAAGATTAGAAGGCCTGAGATTGTAGATACAATAAGAGCCGATCTGGACATAATGTATACACTTGCAACGTTTCTTGAGAACAGGTTCCACAGAATGCGTGTTTTCAGACTAAGAGAGCTAATAAACGAGTTTGAGAATCAATTAAACAGAGAGCTCAATTTATCGCACGAGCTAATAAACATAGAGAAGTTTAGAAATGCCTTTTCAGGAAACAGCAAGGTATATGTTCCTTCGGTGTACAGGGAATATTCCACGGAAAAAGTTCTCACAATGGAGTACGTAAGAGGGAAAAAAATTTCAAAAATAGTAGATGCTTCCGAAGAAGAGTATGATAAGAGGTTGATTGCAACCACGGCGGCCGAGATTATTCTGGAGCAGATTTTCATCCACGGTTTTTTTCATGCCGACCCTCATCCTGGTAACATTACAATTCTCGATAATAATGTATTTTGCTTTCTTGATTTCGGCCTCATGGGCTCTATCCTCCCGGATCAGCAGGATCTCTTAAACACAATGATGTTGGGAATGGTAAACAAGGACTCCACGGTTATAACAAGGGCGGTGCTTCGATTAGCCAGAGCCGAATCCTTTTCGAATCGGGAGGGGCTCGAATCTGCTATTTACAAATATATGGACCAGTATCTCGAGCTTCCCCTTGAGGAGCTTGAAATTAACAAAGCCCTGAGGGATTTAATCAACATAATAGCCGAGTTTGAAATAAAACTCCCCCTTAATTTAACATTGATGGTCAAATCCCTTATCATAATGGAAGCTATCGGAAAACAACTGGATCCCGAGTTTAAAACAATAAAAATATTAAAATCTTTCGCCCCCAGAATAATCAGATGGAAATTGAATGGTGATAGAATAGCGCGTAAACTTTATCACGCCGGATTGGAGTATGGAGAAATTTTCAGGGAACTTCCCCTGGATATAAGAGATGTTTTTAAGATCGTTAAAAATCAGGAGTTAAAGTTCAACTTTGAACTGGCCGGAATGGAATCTTTAAGAGAAATCCTGGACAAGACCGGATTTCGTCTGGTTTTCGGATTGGTTCTATCGGCACTCCTGGTGAGCTCCTCTCTGATTGTCCAGGCTAATATTGAGCCAAAATGGCAGGGAATACCCCTGATAGGGCTTATTGGATTTCTCGTTGGAGGGGTTATGGGTATTTCTTTTTTGGTCTCCGGGTTTATAGGCATGCTCAGGTGGAGAGGCAGAAAGGAAAAAAAGGAATAAATATTACCAACCTGGTTTATTTCTGAATAAAAGTGGTGTATAATATATATCGAAGGCTGACGCTTTGCTTAAGTGTTCTAAACCCAGATTGAGGGTGGTTAACCGAAATGAATTACGAACAATTTATAGAGAGGGTACGAAAGAAGGCCAGAATGGGGGCCTTAATCGAGGCTGAGAAAGCGGCCAGAGCCACCCTTGAAGTACTTGCTGAACATATCAAAAAGGATCATGCCAGAGCTCTGGGAGATCAAATCCCAGAGGAGATAAAGAAACTTCTCAGAGAGGTTTCTTCTGATTCACCCCCTGAGAAAAAGAAGGAAGGGCTTGGAGAGTTTTTCACAAAGGTAAGTGAACGTGAAAATGTCTCTCTAAGCAAGGCAATCCATCATTCGAAGGTTGTAATTTCGGTTCTGAAGGATCTGCTCTACTGGGAAACAATCGAAAAAATTAAATCTCAACTTTCATGGGAGATAGGATTACTGTTCGAAGAGGTATCGAGCTTTGTTTGATAAGGCCAGAATATCCTTATATGCGTACCGCAGCCCTTAGCAGAGTGGAGCTGAAAGTACCCTCCCGAATTTTCACATCTTTCCCGCATGCTGGCAAGGCCGATACCATAAAGGTTCCCTTCGGCAGGATTCGCATTATTCGGATCAAACCCCTTTCCGTTATCTTCGATTGACAGGGACATACCCTCCTCTTCTTTTTGTAATTTTATTACTGCCTGAGTGGCTTCGCTGTGTTTTGCAATATTGTTTAGCCCTTCCTGTAGCAACCGATAAATTACTATCTTCCTTTCATCCGGGATATCTTCTTCTTTGCATCTGAAAACTTTCTCAACTTTGATGTGCGGACAGGCATTTGCAAAGTCATCGAAAAGAGCATTGGCGGCCTCCACGATTCCTAGTTTGTCGAGAGCGGCCGGGCGGAGATCATTTATAATTTTTCTTGTTTCATCGATTGTATATTGAATCATGGGTATCAGCTCTTCAATTGATTCTCGAATGTGGTGTGGCAATTCGTTCCCGGATGCAAGATTTTGCACTGCGAATTTGAAGGTTACCAGGGAATGAAGCATACTATCGTGGAGATCCTGAGCTATCCTTTTCCTCTCCTCTTCCTGTACCGTTAGCAGTTTGGTAGATAAAATCCTAAGCTCTCGTGTTCTGTCCCGAACCCTCTTTTCCAGTTCGTTGTAGGATCTTCGAAGTTCTTCTTCGGTAAGACGAAGCTCGGTTATATCTTTTATTATGGTTGTGGTTATCTCCTCACCTTTTATTTTTCTCCTGGAGGTTGTGAGAACCGCCGGAAAGGCATCGTCAAACTTGGTTTTCATTACCATTTCGAAAGGTCCGGAGATATACAGCTCATCACCCTCAAAAATTTTACGGCTTTTTGCTTTTATAACACTTTCTACCGCCGATGGATCGGCGAAAAGATCGTCAAACCGGAGATTTTGTGCTTCGTTTGAATTGTAGCCGAACATTCGTTCTGCAGCAGGATTCCAGAGAATTACCCTTTTTTCTTCATTGAAGGTAATAATAGCATCACCAACAATATTCAACAGCTCTCGATAATTGGCACTCACATCTCTGAAGTACCTTGCGGCGGTTTTCTCAGCAGAGACATTGTCCCTCTCTGATTCGGAGAGAAGACTCAATACAACGAAATAAAAGTATAAACCTCCGATGCAGGCACTTGCCCATCCCGTCCAGTACAGAGCGCCGCCTGGGGGAGATTTGATAAAATCCACCAGAACGCCGAGACCGAGAAGAGACAGGGAAAGAGCATACCAGTAAAGAAAGCCGATTCTGCTTCTCAGGTATCCTGTTAAAAGGAGCACAAATGCGGCGGCAAAAAAAGTAATGGCAGATAGTCGAAAGCCACTTTCAAGGGTGGAAGATAGAGGGGGCACAAAAAAAAGAAGGATGACTACAGTTAAAAGTATGCCTGTATAGGAGATTATTAGAGCCAGCCATTTTTCTCTCTGGGATCGAACATCTATTCCGGTAATATCTGTTACAGAAGATTGGATCGCGCATGAGAGATGCAAAAGGGAAGATAGAAAGGCGACCTTACCGTTAATTGAAGAATAGAAGCTTATACCCTTTTCAAAGATTTCGGCAAACCCTGAAAAGAAACCTGCTCCTGCAAAAGCCAGTACACCGCAACCCATAAGAAGAATACTGGCGAAGCCCGTTAGCAGGTAGCTTTTGGCAAGTAGAAAGGAGAGTGCAAGGGGAAGTGCAGCCATAAAGGCAAGCTTTCCAAATGCAGAGAAAGCTACAGATGTGTAAGAGATAAAAGGCTCCCCAGATGCAAAAACGATAATAAGAAAAAGGGAAAGCAGTACAGGAAGAAGAAAGAGAGTCGTTCTTTTTTCTATTTCTGAAAAAAGCCTTTTTTTCATTCTGAGACGATCTTGAAGAGTATATCATGTTGATAAACCTTTTTCACCCTCTTTTTCGAACCAGGTGCGGGCCGTTTTATGGCGTTCGTGGACTTCGAATGCTAAAGCGAGCCAGACATTGATATCAGGAAGATACATGATAATCTTCATGCTCCAAGATTTTTGCGATCGTATCCTCATCTAACCTTATTGAGCCCGGCTTTTTTGAATGAACCAATGGAAGGGAAACTCTTTTTTCCACAAATTGGACTTGTTGCGACTCTATTTCATGTTCCAATACCTGAGTGATGAATTTTTTTAAAGTCAAACCTTTAAGAGAAGACAACAGCTTTTATCAGCTTAAAAAGTTGGTCCGTTAAATCGATTGTAGTTATCATAAAAATATAAAAATGTCAAGCTAACAGCTCATACAAATGCTATCTTCGCCGCAGCTCCTTTTTGTGAAATTACCGGTAGCAGATCGGTTTGTAGCTTTCTATAATCTCCTAAAAGTTAGTCTCGTTAATCTCGGTTCATAGACTGGCACTCGATGTTAAATATCTATATTCAAGGTAAATCCAATAAGTTCCGGTGTACAGGCTCTCTTCGAAATTAGCGAAGAGAGCTGTGTTATAAGCGCATCCGATGAGAATCAACTTTCCCAGGAAAGCAGGGACTGGGGCGGTGGTCATAGGGTAGTAGAGATTGACAAACTATATTTATTGATAGGTAAAGTCTCATTATGCTATTACGACGCCAAGTTTCGTTATTTTAACAAAATTTTTTATTTGGTTGCGACTATGCTGCGCTGGGGAATTAGTAATTCCAAAATAGGACTCAAAATGGAATTTATACCACGATTTTTTAAGCCTCCGGCACAGAGTTATTATTTATTCGGTCCCAGGGGTACCGGGAAGGCAGCCTGGGCATTGTGGTACTACCAGGATTCTTTACACATAGATCTATTGCAACAGGATACTGTACGCAGATTTCGTGCCCGCCCGGAGCGGATTCGGGAAGTAGTCCGTGCTCAACCTCATAACCGGCTTATTATAATCGACAAGATTCAACGCGTACTCGATTTATTGAGCGCTGTTCACGCACTGATAGAAGAGAAACATGGTATTGAAGGCATTCAAAGATGGGTATCCACAGTCGCGTACAACCATATCATACCGCGGTAACGAGAGTCTTCTAATCGATGGGATTTTTTGTATTCACTGCGACGAATTCCTTCTCAGACTTCGCCCTGGAGAGGATTTCCCCTGTACGTCATGACCACTAAGCCTTAAAAAA
>QNBH01000066.1 GCA_003645645.1 Spirochaetota bacterium
GCATACTCCCACTCCGCCTCCGTGGGAAGCCGGTAGCCGTTGGCAGAACGGTTCCAGGTTACATCCTTACCGCTTATGTTGTATTCAGGCTCAAGCCCCTCCTTGCGGGAAAGCGGGTTGCAGAACTCAACCGCATCGTACCAGGACACATTATCTACAGGCAGTTCGTCACCCTTGAAGTAGGACGGATTGTTCCCCATAACTTCTCTCCACTGCCTCTGGGTTACCTCGTACTTACTTATATAAAAGTCCCTGGTTATCCGCACCGTGTGTACCGGCTTCTCATCCGAGTCGCTGTCATTTGAGCCCATCCGGAAGCTTCCAGCCTCAACCAGCACGAAGCCTTCTTGTACCTTAGGGGCAGGCCTCTGCATGCCCCTGGTGCTCTGGGCAACCTCTTTCCCGATCAAATCGAAGGCTCCCTTTACATCAATTCCAGCCCTGCAGGCACCGCCTTGTAGGGAAGCTCCACCGCACTCCGTATCATCGCATCAACCGGAATAAGGTAGTTCTCCCCCCTGTGCTGCGCTCCATGCCCCGAATAGAAGAAAAGCCCCACCCCGCCCTCCTTGAGTTTTACACCAAACCTGTATATCGCATCGTCCATCTCCATACGTGAGGCATCAAGCAGTGTCTCCACATCGAAGCTCAAGCTCGTAAGCAGCCTCGAGACATCCTTTGTATCGTTTACAGGATTCCTTAAAGGGGAGCCCTTATAAGCACTGTTTCCTATTACCAGGGCTATGCGTCTCTCCTCCGCTAACCCCTTAAGGCCTGTTAAAAGAAAAAAGAGAAAAAGAATAAAAGCCAATACCCTTCTTTCTTTCATATAAAGCCCTCCTCCTTCTATTCTACAATAGTATACCTTTTAAGTTTCTCCGCCAGGTCTCCCTGCCTCTGCTCAACGGTAAGACCGCGGGTAAGAGCCTTAATCCCCTCTGCACCGAAAAGCCCTCCGTAGACATCCTTAAAGGCCGGATTGAGATTTCCAGGGCATCCCGGGCGAAAAGCTCGAAGTAATCGCTCTGTGCTATGCCGCCTTTAAGCTTCTCCTCGAGGAAGCGGGAGAAAGAGTCTGCAAGGGAACTGTACTCGTAGGTGAAGTTGCCGAACCTTACCCTTAAGACCTCGTAGTGAGTCTTTCCTATTTCATCGAGGAAGTTTTTAAGCTTTGCGGTAATTTCATAGCAAAAGGAGCCAGGGGAAATGAGTAAAAGTAAAAGAGAAGCCGCTAATATCCTTTTTTTCATCAAGACCTCTCTTTAAAATTGCCGGCACAGGGTCAAGGCTTAGAGGTTCTCTGCCGACAGTCCTAAACTGAATATATCAATATCTGAAACCTTCTATATATTATTTTACCATGGTTTCGGAGAAAATCAATAAAGATTTTAAAGAAGGAAAAAAACCAAGAAACACCTGTATTGTCCTGGAAAACCGTATCGAAACAGCGGACAATCTGATCTCTCATACAGGACCAGGCAAGAGGAACACTAATTATCCTTCCATCAACAAAATAGGATGGAAATAATTAATTCCTATTGAAATATCTGCAAAGAAGACTATATTTATAGATATAGCCTGGTAATAAAGGGGGGCATATACTGTGAAAAAAATCATTCTTCTCCTCGCTTTTTTTACACTGGCAGTCTCCGGATTCAGCCAGGAATGCGGAACCTTGATCCGTCAACCACTTATAAACTACTTTGTGATGGTCATTGATCGGAGCGGAAGCATGCAGGGTTCTCCGCTTGATTACGCCAAGGCTGCAGTAGTGGAGTTTCTTCTCAGAATGCGGCCCGACGATCGGATTGCTGCTATCGACTTCGGAAGTAGTATCAGGGTAGCCTCGAACTTCACGCATGATAAAAGAGAACTGGCAGACAGGGTTTACCGGTTAAGAGCAGGGGGAGGTACAAGGCTCTACGATGCAATTGTAAAGGCGGCACACCTGCTATCCGAGGTGGAAGGTTTCAAGGTGATTGTTTACCTTACCGATGGGATGGATAATGAAAGCACTCACAGCCTTAAAGATATCCGGAGCATGAACGTTGGAGAGGGGATATTCGTATACGGAGTGGGCTTGGGCGAGCTCGATCATTCTAGCCTGAGAGACCTCTCAGATGCAACAAACGGTCTTTACAGAGATATTGCCTACTCGAAGGCGCTTCCGGATATTTACAGTGAGGTAGCAGGATATCATTACAATGCCTTTAACAGCATCTATTCGGAAAAAGGAAGCTATGTGATTTCTTCCCTGCCTCCCGGAAGAGCCGTTCGAATCGATGGTAGAAGTTACGGTAGAAGCCCCGTTAAAATCGATGGTTTCGATGCAGGTACCCACACGGTAGAGGTAGATTTCGAGAAAGGTACATGGACCTGCAGGGCCGAGTCCAGAGCCGGATATAAAACGGTAATTCGTGCCAGAGAGAGCGATATCCCGGCAGACCTGTGGATCGAAACCGAACCTCACAGAAGTTCCGTATATATAGACGGGGAGTTTGTGGGATTCTCCGCCATGGTTCCAAGCATAAAAGGGCGTCGAGGCTCTGTGGATTATTCCAATCAGTTAAGGATTCCCTCCCTCCCAGCCGGAAGACACACTGTAAAGGTGATTGCCTCTCCCGATTTCGAGCTAGGACAGAGCCTGGAGTTTGACTTCAATATGCCCGCCGAGCACAGTTACCTGAACGTGAATATACTCTTTAAAAAGGCCACATTAAACGGTGTAGAACTCTCGATTTCAGGTGGTTTTCCCGGAATCCGGATCCCGGATAACTAATATTAAACCGGGACACATTATTCCACGATTCTTACCATCCAGGACATCCCAACCCTGCCCCCAATCACCAAAACCCTCTTGGTGCAGCTCCTCCTTAAATATGAGCCATGGTGAGGGCCATTAGTGCCTTGTTTATATGAAGCCTGTTTTCGGCTTCGTCGTAGATTACCGATTGCGGGCCGTCGAGAACCTCGGAGGTAACCTCTATATCCCGGTCTGCGGGCATGCAGTGCATATATATGGCCTCTTTAAGGGCTATTTCCATCTTTCTTTTATCCACCATCCAGTCGGGATACTTCTCTATGAGGGCAAGTCCCTCCTTCTTATCTTTGGTGTGCATTATCGGCCCCCAGCTCTTTGCATACACTATGTGTGCATCCTCGAAGGCCTCTTCCATATTGCTTACGATGTTAAACTTGACTCCTGCTTCCCGGGCATTGGCCTTTGCCTGCTCTACAATTTCGGGTTTAAGGGAAAACTCCTCCGGGTGTGCCAGCGTAACATCCATCCCAAAGCGGGGCATCAAAAGTATAAGAGACTGGGGCATGGAGAGAGGTCGAATATAGTTAGGAGCATAAGTCCAGGATATTACAAACTTCTTCCCTCTAAGGTTATCTCCAAACTTCTCCTTTATGGTCAAGAGATCGGCGAGAGCTTGTGTGGGATGATAGTCTTCGCACTGCATGTTTATAACGGGAATCTCCGAGTATCGGGCTACTTCCCGCATGTAGCGGTTTCCCTCTCCGTAGGTCTTCCTTATCCCTATTCCGTCTCCGTACCTGGTAAGGACTTTTATCGTGTCCTTTGCGGTCTCCCCGTGATCGATCTGAGTGGCTCTGGGAGTGAGGAATATGGCGTGTCCTCCGAGCTGTGTTATACCTGCCTCGAAGGAGTTCCTGGTACGGGTGGATTCTTCGAAAAAAAGCATAAAGAAAGTTTTCGAGCGAAGAATGTGATCGTGGGGAATGTTGAGTTGTCTATTTTCTTTTAATCTTTTAGCTGTGTTCAGGCATTTCTCGATCTCTTCTACAGTCCAGTCCTGGGTTGTGATAAGGTGTTTGTTACTGAAGCTGCTGTACATTCCTTTTTTACTCCTTTCTTGCAATTTTTTTGCTTGCTATTTTTACGGCATCTATTATTTGCCTGTATCCGGTACACCTGCACAGGTTTCCGGAGATTGCTTCCTTTATAAGATCTTCCGTGGGGTGGGGGTTATTCTGCAACAGAGCCTCTGCGCTCAGTATCATTCCGGGTATACAGTATCCGCACTGCACGGCCCCTGCCTCGATAAAGGCCTCCTGCAGAGGATGGAGCTCCCCGTTTTTCCCCTTAAGACCTTCGATGGTGACCACTTCCGAGCCTTCCGCCTGCCCGATAAGGACAAGGCATGAATTAACCGGCTTTCCGTTCATGAGTACCGTGCAGGCTCCGCATTCTCCTATTCCACATCCTTCCTTAACTCCCGTGAAGTTAAGATCTTCCCGGAGCACATCTATGAGCCGCCTGTTCGGATCGGTCTCTAATGTAAAAATCCTTCCGTTTACTCGTAAGCTGACCCTTATCTTTTTCATCTACTCTGCCTTAAGGACTCTCTTAAGAGCCGCCGCGGTAAGGGCTTCTACAACGGGCTTCTTATAGTCGGTTGACCATCGGTATCCCGATTTTTCGACCATCTCCGAGGAGATTATCTGTCCAGCTTTAAGAAAATCTTCTCTCCGGGGTACCTTCCCCAGGAAAAGTCTCTCCGCATCGGTAAATCTGCACGGAATTGGTGTTGTTGAGCCCAGAGAAATACGCAAATCTTTAACCACTTTATTTTTATCCTGCAGGGCGATTACTGCAATGTTCATCCTGGCCTTGGCAAGGGCATTTCTTCGTGTGAGTTTGTCGAAGAGACTCTTTGCCCCATCCCGCAGTCTCCGGAAGGAGATTTCCAGAAGCAGCTCGTCCTCTGCCGCCTTAACCCTGTAAGGACCTTCGAAGAAATCCGCAATCTGAACCTGCCTTACCGACTCTCCTCGTCGCAGGAGGAGGGCTGCATCCAGCACGAGCAGCGCAGGTACTGTATCGGCACAGGGCGCCGATGTAATGATATTACCTCCGATAGTGCCTCTGTTTCTAATCTGGGGAGAACCTATCGATTTAGCAGCCATTGAGAGGACAGGAGCCGCCTCCCAAAGGATACTGCTTAAAGCAAGCTCTGCATGGGTTGTGCCTGCACCGATTCTTATAAGCTCCCCTTCTTCTCTTATGTATGCAAGCTCTCCCACTCCGCTTATATCCATGATTGTATCCACCTCTTCGGAGAGCCGATGATTACGCAGACCGATCATTAAATCTGTTCCGCCTGCAATAACCTTTGCCCTGCCTCTTTTCCCGGCAAGCATGGTGCAGGCATGGTCTAAGCTTTTTGCCTTAACAAAATCGAACTCCTGCAATATTTCCTCCTGTTCCGCCGTTTTTGTTTAGCTTTTCAATTCGCCCCAGCGCAGTCGGGTTCCCATTTCTTGCTCCCTCTCTCGTTATCAGTTTTTAGTCCAGCGTTTTAATTCACCCCACTGCAGTAGGTCAGATGCACACCGGCCCCCTGAGCAGGCGAACCAGTGTATAGAATCGATAGCCCTGGGGTCGACGACTTATCAGCCGCGCTAACCTTTTATCTTTTAAGAGCCCTGCCAAGGAGAACCCGCTCCAGGTTCATGGGAAGCTCTCTTACCCTTCTCCCCGTGGCATGGAAAAGGGCATTGGCTATGGCCGGTGCAGACAGTTCAACACCTATCTCGCCGATTCCCTTGGCACCATAGGGACCGATATTCTGATCGGTTTCGTATAAAATTATATCTATCTCGGGAATATCCAGGGATGTGGGAAGCATGAGCTCATCAAAATTGCGGGTAATTAAATATCCCTCTTTAGTCTCGGTATCTTCCATGATACCGTATCCCATGCCCTGGATAAGACCACCCATCAGTTGCCCTTTAACAATCTGCGGGTTTATCACCCGCCCCAGCTCATAGGCGGCGGTAATCCTATCCACATCGAGCTTGCCGGTTAGAGTGTTTACTCTTATTTCGGCTACCGCACAACCGTATATGTAGGAAGGATAGGCATTCCCCCTGCCTGTTTCGGGATCGAGCTCTTCAGGTCCGGGGTTGTACCAGCCCTGGGCGCTCAGAGTAAGACCCCTCTCCATGATGCATCTTGGAATAAGTTCATCAAAGGTGATGGAAAGTTTCTCCTTGCCCCGGTATTGTATAATCTCATCCTCAATTACGAGCCCCTCCCAACTGCAATTGAGAATCTTTCCCGCCTCCATAAGCAGTCGCTCTTTAAGCTTCTGTGCGGCAATCAGCATGGCATTCCCGCCTGCCAGCGTCCCCCTGGAGGCAACGGTAGGACCTCCGTCGGGTACTACAGAAGTATCGGTGGGAGAAAAAGTTATTCTCCCGTAGGAGATGCCCAGGGTTTCTGCAACAATCTGGGCGTGGGCTGTACGCATCCCCTGCCCCATCTCATTGAGGTTGCTTACGATATTAACACTTCCGTCCTTCTCTATGGTAACCGTGGCTCCTGCCGTATCAATACCCTCGCCTCCCAGACCGGTTCCGCGAAAGGTACAAGCAAGCCCTATCCCCCTCTTCACAGGCTCATCTCCGCTGTTTCCTGCAGAAAACTCCTCTCGCTTACGGTCGAAATCACTTCTTGAGCATACTTCCTCGATCATCTGCTTAAGTGGTGCGGGAATCTTCCCCGGTCTAAGCACCTGTCCAGTAACGAGCTCATCTCCTGGTTTAAGACAGTTCTTGAGCCTTATCTCTTTCGGGGATATACCCAGCTCGGCAGCGAGCTCGTCCATAAGTGATTCGTTGCAGAATACGACCTGGGGAGCGGAAAAACCCCTGAAAGCTCCTCCGTAGATGGTGTTGGTGTAAACACCGTAGAGGTCTGTTTTTACATTGGGGATTCTGTAAGGGCCTGCCGCATGCACGGAAGCCCGCCAGTTTGCAAACCGGGCCTTGTTGTTGTAAGCCCCGCCCTGGGTATAGATGGTATTTTCAAGTGCCACTATTGTCCCGCCCTTCCTTGCACCGATCTTATACTTTGCCTTGTAGGAGTGGCGCTTGGCGCTTTCCAGGATGCTCTCTTCCCTGGTTAAGACCATCTTTACCGGCCTTCCGGTCTTAAGTGCTGTTATTGCGGTCCTTGCCGCCATGAGCATCACCGACTCGTCCTTACCGCCGAAACTTCCTCCCAGATTGCCGGGGATAACCCTTACTTCGCTTATACGCAGGTTCAGTGCCCTGGCAACATTCTCCCTTATGGAATAGGGATTCTGAATGGAGCCATGTATCTCCACTCCTCTGCGATACGGTTCGGGTAATGCGATAACCACTTCCGGCTCAATGTAGCCGTGCTCAACGAACTGTGTGCGGTATGTTTTCTCAAGGATTATATCGGCCTCCTCGAAACCTCTCTCTACATCCCCAGCTCGCATCAAATGGTGGGTGTTCTCAATAAAATTACCAGGGGCATCGGTATGAACAAGAGCTGCCCCATGGGCAAGCGCCTCCTCGATAGTAAGCACAGCAGGAAGCTCCTCGTATTCAACCTCCACAAGGGAGGCCGCCTTCTCTGCAATTGACTTAGAAGTTGCTGCTACCATGGCAACTCCATCACCTGTATACTTCACCTCCTTCTCTGCAAACACCGGAAATCTACCGAAGAGTTCGTTCTCTCCTGGTACATCTGCTGCTGTTATAACCGCCTCTACCCCATGGAGTGCTTCGGCCTTCTCGGTATTTATGGATAAAACCCTTGCATGGGGATACCTGCTGTATACGGTCTTGGCGTAAAGCTGGCCTGAAAAGTTAAGATCTGCTCCGAATTTTGCCTCTCCGGTTACCTTCTCTCTGGCATCTATCCTTTTAAGAGGTCTGGTTATGACTTTATAACTCATCCGCCCTTACCTCTCTGTAAAACTGCACCTGCAGGTCTTTTATCAATTCTTCCAGACCCAGCTCTTTCAGTTTTTCGGTAGTGGGAATGCCCCTCGGATCCCAGCCTCTGAGTCTGTAATATTTATCGAGCATGTAATCGAGATTTACGGTTAACCCTTCTTTTATAAGGTCTCCGTTCGCAAGGTTGAAAACTCTTGCACCTTCTTTAAGGAACCGCGGGGGCAGCATGTCGTCTTTTCGCTCAAGCCCATGCCTGCAATTGTACATCCTCTCGATATTCACAATTCTCTCTCCCGCTCTTAAAAGGCTCTCTTCATTATAATTAAACCCGGTAATCGCTGTAAGACCCTCTGCCAGGTCTTCCGGATAGAGGGAAAAGTTCTCGGTTGTTGAAAACTTGCACACACCAAGGGCATCGGAGATGGCACAGTAGGCTTCTGTAAGTATGTTCATCTCCGGCTTGTAGGTTTCATCGTTAGGTTCTAAAATTTCGGGCATATATTCCGGGAAAAACTTCTCGGCCGCTTCCACGTTTCCTGTTAAATCTATGGTAGGAAGCGCATACAGGTGATCCGCCCCCCTGTTTGATGTTGCATGTCCTAAGGCCATTCCCTTACAGATCCTGGGCTCCTGCCTGGGGAGCTCGAGCCCCTTTACATGCATGGCATACTTCCAGGCTTCCCCTCCTATGATTGCAGCAGCTTCCCGCACTCCCCTGCCGAGCAAATTCCCCATGCCCCTTCCGAAGGCTATCCTTTCGATGAGTCCGGTTATAGTCTCCTCATCCCCCCACTTGAGAGTCAATTCCTCATCGTTTAGAAGCCCCGCTTCATGAGCTTCCATGGCAAAGGCTATCGAAACTCCAGTGGAAATGGTATCCATCCCGTACCGGTTACAGAGAAGGTTACAGTAGATAATAAGTTCCATGTTGTCGTTATCCACCATGGGACCGAAAGAATCGATCGTCTCGTACTCCGGCCCTTCGGTGTTACAACTGTACTTACCCTTCTCAACCCTGGTAAAGCGGGAACACCTGATCGGACAGGAGAAACACCCGTCGTTTCTCTCCAGATACCTGTCCAGGCTCCCTGCATTTACCATCTGGCCACGGGAAAACTGGGTAAACTGGTGGTTTCTGGTCGGAAGATCGCCGCTTATGTTCTTAGGATCAATGAGATGGGCGGTTCCCCAGCGACGCAAGGATTTTGATCCTGGATGCCTTCCGGTCTTCTTCATCATCTCCCTGGCAATCTCTTTAAACTGCGGCGGATAAGGGACCGGTTTACTTCCAATCGCTACAACTGCCTTAAGCCTCTTGGAACCCATCACAGCACCCATTCCGCATCTGGCCGCAGCCCTGCCGTAATCGTTTATAATGGAAGAGATCTTTACCAGATTCTCTCCCGCCGGCCCGATAGAGGCAACCCTGCTGCCCGGATATCGAGCTCTCAGCTCTCTCTCCGTCTCTTCGGTCGTTTTACCCCAGAGCTCCTCCGCCTCCTGGATGCGCAACTCTGCGTCCTGTACAAGAAGCATAACCGGCGATGCCGAGACACCGGAAAAAACGAGGGCGTCGAAGCCTGCCTTCCTTAGCTCCGGCCCGAAAAACCCGGAGGAGTTGGCATATCCGTATACACCGGTTAAGGGTGATTTTGCGGTAACGGTGTACCTTGCAGAAGTGGGCCATGGTGTACCCGTAAGTGGCCCTGTTGAGAAAATAAGAAGGTTATAAGGGCCCAGGGGTTCGGTTTCGGGTCCGGTGTGATCGTAGAGAAGTTTTGCTGCGTAACCCCTGCTGCCTAAAAACTTCTTAAGCACCTTAGACTCTGTCTCTTCCATCCGGATTTTGCCGCTGGTAAGATCTATGTAAGCAGTAAGAGCCATTCAGAAAATCAGTCCTCCTTTGGTTAGTCTACCGCCCGTGCAGTCAATGCTCCACCCGGGTCTATGGGTACGCCAAATATGTCATCAATCGGCGACGGCGTTTTCTGGCGTGCAGTCAATGCTCCACCTGGTATATGGGTACGCAGGTACCGATTAAAAGCAGTTTTCATGTAAACTCTCCCCTCAAAGCTCCCGGTTTACATACGGTTGTGCACAATCCACAATACCTGCAGAGATCTTCGTTTAATTCCATTTCTAGATCTTTACTTAGTGCCCGTGCCTGGTAAGGACACACCTGCACACAACGCATACAGGAATTGCATGCATCCCGATCAAACTTAAAGTTAAACTTATCCGCTATTTCCTTTTGAGGCAGATTCTTCAGTGCAACTCCCCTTACATCGGCAAGAGCAACATACCCCAGATCATTCAAGAGCCTGGCAATGCCTCTGTGGAGCTTTCCGATATACTCCAATCCTCTCAAAATGGGTGCCGTACATAACCCCACATGTGTGGCTCCGACCATGAACATTTCTATCACATCTTCCGCTGTCATGATTCCCCCCATCCCGATTATAGGCTTATTCGAAAGTGCGGCTATCTCTGCAACATATCTCAATACAATCGGTTTGATGGCAGATCCTGTAAGCCAGCCGTATCCGCGTTCTCCCCCAACCATGGGCCGGGCCGTACGGATGTCGATTCTCAACACTGGACCTACTGAATCCATTGCCGTTATACCGTCGGCCCCGGCCTCAAGAACGGCCTTCGCCATGCCTACAGGATCGTGCCAGTTGGGGCTCAACTTCACAATTACCGGCCTGGTGGTTAGCTCTTTGGCTTTTACCGTCATCGGAACTATCGTTTCCGGCAGATAGGAGACAAGCTCGATAATATCAGCGCCGGCCTTATCAACCGGAACAATCCAGTGTTTCACCTCTTCGGGAGTGTGGCCGATACTGCAGATGAGTGTTACTCCGCTTTTTTTAGCTTCAGGAATCTCCTCCTCAATCCACTGCTCGGCCGGTAAATCGCTCCACTTCTCCGCATTGATCATGGTGTCCTTCCCACTCAAGGCGATGTGGGGAAAAGGGTTGATTGCTGTTTCATCACGAATGGTCTTGGTTGTAACCGCACCGAAACCTGCTCTGTGAGCCCGTATAATACCATCGGCACTGTAACTTAAAGGACCCGATCCGAGAATGAGTGGGCTCTGCAGAGTATGTCCTAACAGCTCGGTTTGTAATTCCAGGCTCATTCTGTTGCTCCCCAGAACTTTTCTGCCGAAATGCGTAATTCCGCTCTGGCCTTCTCCTCGTCTATTGTGAGGATTTCTCCCTTCTTTTTAATAAACTTCCCGTCCACAATTACATCTATCACATCACCGGGATTACGAAACAGAACGATTTGATCGTAAATATTACTCTCGTTAACCGGTGTCGGTGTATCCAGTCTAATGGTGATAAGATCGGCCTTGCAGCCGGGGGCAAGTCTTCCCAATTCCGGCCTTCCCAGTGCTTCGGCTCCTCCGGATGCAGCCATCCGGTAGACCTTCTCTGCAGGCATCGTAGCAGGATCCTGATTATGGGCCTTGTGGATTAAGAAAGCCCCCCTCATCACCTCGAAAAAATTGTTTATATAACCGTCCGTTCCCAGTCCCATGGGAATGCCTTTTTCGAGACACAGGGGAACCGGAGCCACCCCTCCTCCAACTTCGCAGTTTGAAAGAGGTATATGCACAAGTCTTACACCCCTTTCGGCAATAATATCAATTTCTTCTTTATCCAGTTGCACACCCTGGGATGCAAGAACGTTTTTACTTAAAAAGCCCATCTCATCGTAGACCATTACGGGACGCTTTCCGTAATGTTTAAGAGCCCAATGCGGCTCGAAGGAGCTTTCCGAGAGATGCATATGGATATCACAGCCGAGTTTATCCGCCATGGCTCTGGCTTTTTCAAGAAAGCCCCTGCCTGCAGTAAAGAGGGTATGGACCGACATTAAACCCTTAACGAGATTGTCCTCTCGATTGTGCTTCTTCACAAAATCTCCGTTTTCCTTTAAACCCAGTTCTCCGTTTTTCCTGTCAATCCTTTCACATGCCTCAAAGGTAAGAATACCCCTCAATCCTGCCTCTTCCGTTACCGATCTTTCAATCTCCAGAGCACCGGGTATTGCATTGGGTGCCTCCAGAACATCCAGGAAAGTAGTTATCCCGCTTTTTATCATCTCCACACAGGCCCACCTGGAAGTTTTCTCAACCAGACCGTGATCCAGGCGGTTTTCTATGTATGGCCACCAGAAATCCTCAAGAAAACCGGAAAACTCCGAAGCCGGCGCCTCAACAGTAATCCCGTGAGAAAGCACCCCGTACATATGCATGTGTCCGTTAATAAAGCCTGGAGCGATTATTTTATCCGTGGCATCGAAAACCCTCACCCCCGGTGAGGAGTTAAGGGATTCGTTGGGAGCGACCTCTGTTATGGTGTTGCTTTTTATTCTTACACCCCAGCCTTTTTTAACCTCGTTCTCCAGAATTAAAAAACCACCCTTTATGATTTGCTCCGACATACCCCTATGCCTTAAGAATAGTTAATGCTTCCTCTGCCGAAGCATTGTCGTGTATGAGTGCAGAAAGTGCCTTTGCCATTTTTAAAGGCTCCGCTGCTCCCCAAACATTTCTGCCAATAGCCACACCCGCGGCGCCGCTGTCCATAGCATCTCTTATGGAGTCAAGAAAATCCTTCTCGTCTCCCCTTCTCTCTCCTCCCAGCACAACCACCGGAACAAAACAGCCCTCTATTACCCTCCGGAAACCAGGCTTATATATGGTTTTGATTACATCGACTCCAAGCTCGCTTGCTATTCTTGCCCCCGGAACTATATTTTCCAGTGTCCTCATTTCAGGGGTGCTGTCAAACCCACCCGGAGAAATCTCACCTACAACAGGTATCCCTGCATCCTCACCGAAGGCAACAGCAGAGGCAATATTCTTGAAAGTTACCTCTTCCACCCCCTTCCCCGGACCACCGTTTACTATAACGGCATCTGCTCCGCCCTCCTCGATACTCTCTATTACAGGCAGAGGGTCCTCGAGTCCCCTCGTTGCACCTGCATTTGTACCGTGATCCATGGCTACTATGAATGCCCTGCCATCTTTTCCGAAAATGTTTAAAAGTCTGCGTATCTTACCCATTATAAGTTTTTCTCCTCCTGGCTTTTTCTTAACTCGATTTCGAAAACGTAGCGGTCGCCTCTGTACCAGCTTTTTGCAAACTCCACGGGTGTTTCATCCTTCAAGAAGGAAATGCGATTAAAATAGAGAACAGGGTTTCCTTCATTTATTCCTAACTGTTCCGCCTGTTCTCCTGTTGCAGAGATGGCTTCAAGGCGGTCGGAGGCATGATCGATAAAGATTCCGTACTTCTTCCCCATGATTTCGTACAGTGAGTTATTCTCAAGATCCTCCTCGATAATGCCCGGACACATTTTAGAAGGAAGGTAGGCTTCCTGAATAACAATGGGTTCATCATTTGCAAACCTCAGACGAGCTATCTTGTACACCCGTTCTTTCTTTCCGAGTTGCAGTACCTCCTGCAGTTCGGAAGATGCAGAAATCTCGGAGGCTTCAAGGACCTTTGAATGAGTTCTGTATCCCCTCTTCCGCATATCCTCCATAAAGCCTGTAAACCGGGAATAGCTTGTCTCTACCCTGGGTTTGGATACAAACGTACCCTGCCCATGTACCCGGTAAAGATACCCTTCCTTTACAAGCTCGGAGACCGCGTTCCTGGCGGTGAGCCGGCTCACATTAAACTCTTTTGCAAGCTTTTCCTCCGATAGAATCTGCTCGTTCGGCTTAAGGACTCCCGAGATAATATCTTTATATAGTTTATCTTTTATCTGCCAGTAAATAGGTACCGGACTGTTTCTGTCGACTGTAATTTTTTTACCTCCTCCGAAAATTTAATCCGCCCTGTTCGGGCCGGTAATTTTCATCGTTTTGGTTGTCCAGTAGGGTCATGTAGACTCCTTACATTGTATGCAGGCGCTCAAACGGACATGCGTGGAGCGCAAGAGAAAAAACAAAATAATATACATATATATGTATATACTACTTATTATAGTGCTGTAAGTATTTTATGTCAATATTTTATTATCTCCGCAGTATTGCAGCAAAGCTATCAAGCCTGCGTCAAAGTCGGTCTTTGAGCCTACCTCCTTCCGAACAACACGGATATCTTGGTTGTTTCCGGCTGCAACTCAAACTATTAGAGCTTTTTCTCTGCAACAAGAGGTTTAAAACCGACTATTCGTTCAACTTTGCACTTGCCCTGGCAAATCTATACCGGAACATTGCATTATTCATTTAACCTTAGTATCATACGCTATTATACCCTCGGGTGTTGTTATTTTAACAAAATTTTTTATATGATAACGCAGCCGCAACCTGTGGGGGAGAGATCTGAGGACATAATAGCATCGGCCTAAGGCTGCGCTGCGATACGCATTTATAAATCGCTATGCAAGAGCCTTGATAAAAACTATTAACATTTATCGGTGAGCCGGTTCTGCTTAAAAAGGAGAGTGCAGTAATGAAAAATGCAGATATTATCATTAAAAACGCCACTATTGTTACGGTTAATAAAGACAGGGAGATACTTAAGAACCATTCCCTGGTAATAGCAGGAGACCGCATCACGGATATTTCTCCTTCCGATTCCCGAGATTCGGTCTCTGTAAAAGCAAAGAAAGAAATAGATGCAGCCGGAAAGGTGGTTTTTCCGGGGCTTATAAATACTCACACCCATCTCTTTCAAACACTTCTTAAAGGCTTAGGTGATGATCTGGCACTGGACCGCTGGCTTTCCACTATGACATTTCCGAGTGCCATTCATTTGACGCCGGAGCACGCACTCGTCGCTGCACGGCTGGGTTGCCTCGAAAGTATCAGAAGCGGAACTACTACGGTTCTCGATTACATGTACCCGCACCCCAGAGAGGGTCTTTCGGATGCTGTCATACAGGCCTTCAGAGAGGTGAGAGTTCGCGGAATCTTTGGCAGAGGGATGATCGATACGGGTGGAAGATACGGAATACCAGAGAAACTACTACAGGTTCTTCCTGCTATAGAGAAAGATGTTATCCGCCTTTTGGACTCCTATAATGGGAGTGAAAATGGGAGAGTAAGAGTCTGGGTCGCACCTGCGGCGATATGGTCGTGCAGCGAAAGGAGCTTAAAGCGAATGTGGGAAATTGCCAATGAATATAATACCGGGCTTACAGTCCACATATCGGAGACACCCTTCGACCGCCATGCAGCCTGTGAGCTTCACGGAGCACCGGATGCAGAGATACTCGAGAGTTTCGGTATTGCAGGTCCCAATGTGTTGATGGTCCATTGTGTCCACCTTACAGACCGGGATATAAGAATGGCAAAATATTACGACCTGAAAGTTTCCCATAATCCGGTAAGCAATATGTACCTTGCCTCCGGTGTGCCCAGAATACCGCGAATGATCGAAAGCGGTATCACAGTAGGCGTGGCGACAGACGGTGCCGCCAGTAATAATTCTCAGGATATGATAGAGGTTCTTAAGTTTACGGCTCTACTGCAGAAAGGTTATACCATGGATCCGACGATCCTCAGTGCAGATAAAGTTGTAGAGATGGCCACAATAGATGGGGCAAGGGCGCTCGGAATGGAGAAAGAAATAGGCTCTATCGAGGTGGGTAAAAAGGCCGATCTGTTTATATACAACCCTGCCTTAAGCGCCAAATCGACTCCGATGCACAATCCCGTTTCTACTATCGTTTATTCCGGTACCCATGCATGTGTTGAAACCGTTGTAATCGATGGGAACATCATCCTTGACAACGGAGTTCTTACAACTGCGAATGAAGAGGAGATTATCCTTGCAGGACAGAAAGCAGCGGAGGATCTTGCGGTTCGAACAGGCACAATAAAGAATAAGTACCGAAGGTGGCGTACCCTTGCATTTTAAAGAGACAAACTTTACTACGAAAGAAGGCCACCACCTGTGCTGACTTCCGGAATGTGGGGAAGCATAAGCCCCCAGTAGGTGTTTACCCAGTTGAATGAGTTTATGACCATGAAGGTGGGCAGCATTACCGCCTGGGGTGGGATCATCATAGTGCAGAGAACAAAGAAAAAAAGCAGCTCCCTGCCTTTAAACTTAAAGCGGGAGAGGGCAAAGGCTGCAAAGACTCCTAAAATCAGTTGAGCGGTTGTGAGAACCGTCGAGACGAAGACCGAGTTTAAGAACCATCTTCGGTAGGGGGTCAAATCAAAGACTTCCTTAAACCCCTGCACACCTAAACTGCTGGGGAAGATTATGAGAAACCTCTCTAACACTGCCGCATGTGAGGAGAAAGAGATGCTTACCATCCAGACGAATGGTAGCAGAACCAGGAACGAGGAAATTATTAAAAATCCGTGATGGGCAAACGCCCTGATTGGTGAAACCCTGATACCGCTCCTCCTGTTGATAGAATACTTTTTTTTGAACGAATCTTACCATGATAAATGTTATAATCAGCATACATAGAAATAACAGTGAGGCCGCCGTACTGGCAGTTCCCGTTTCAAAATACCTGAATGCCTCCCTCCATATATAGTAAACCCAGACGCTCGATGCATTGCCAGGCCCGCCCTTGGTGAGAATTTGTACAGTTGCGAACACACGGAACGAAAAGAGAGTTGTGATTACAACAACGAAAAAGGTAACAGGAGAAAGTGCAGGAAGAGTAATTTTCCGGAGCTTCTGAAAGACACCGGCTCCATCAAGCTCGGCCGCCTCGTAGAGCTGTTTATTGATCTGCTTTAAACCCGACATATAGAGGATGACGTTATAGCCGAAAGACTGCCAGACGCCGATGA
>QNBH01000067.1 GCA_003645645.1 Spirochaetota bacterium
ATTTTGTCGGTTATCTTCGGAGGTGGAGATACCGAGAGAGAGAAGAAACGTTTACTGAAAGAAACGGCAAAATGGCTTAAAAAAGACAGACATAAGTTTTACAAACCAAAAGGTGGACAGGTCCAGCCTGCTCTGGCTCGTTTTTTCTATGAAATATATAAAGTGGTAGCTTCGGCACAGGTAATGCTGGAACATGCAAGTGAATCCGGTGCTCTGAAAGCCATCATTATAGAAAGCTTCCTCAACGAAGAGCAGAGGCAAATAAGAGATCAACTTACCGAAGAAGCAATCAAAGCGCGGGCACAGCAGGTTGATATTAAACAACTTACTTCCGAGCTTAAAGAAAAAATGATAAAATTTTTTTCAGACTTTGACAGCCAGAAGGTAAAGCAGATAAATGAAACTTACAATTTACTCTCCATATTTCTCCAGATTATTAACTTCGACTACTACTTTTTATTGAAAAAGTTTGACTCAAATATACCTGAGAGAAACTTCTCCTATTCACCCAGGTTCGAATCGACAAACGGAGAGTATGTTACCGATGATCTTAAGGATTTTCTTACTCTTCTTCCCCTTGTGAGAGAGGATCTTCGGTGGGAAAAGTTGTTTGATATACTTAAAATCTACAAGGGACAGGATGTTGTCAGCCGAGAGAACTGGGATAAGATGTTAAAAATGTTTAAAGAGGTTAAAAAATCGGGAGTACTCTCCCAGATTGTAAAGCATATCGACAGAGATCCCTTTTATAAAATTGTATATTATCCGCCCAAGGAGAGAATCGTAGAGGATTATCTGTCCAGGCTAAAGACCGGAGTGGAGTTAAACATTCAAAAAATACTGCAGGAGAGGAGAGCAAACAAAATTGAGATGCTTATTAAGAAGATCTTCGGCTCCACTGCCCTGTCGAGAATGAAGTATTATACCGACAGGATGAACGCTTCTTTTGCCAAGAAAAAATTGTCGGGATATACCTATGTAGCACCCATGAACTACTTAAAGGCTTTTATGCTCGATTATGTAAAGAAAGATGTAAAGGAGATTACCGATGTTTTGCTTATAAGGGGTGACTGGTCTACAACTTTGATGTCCCAGCAGCTTTCGGAGGCATTCCACTCTCTCATGCAACTTTCCGATAGAATCATCCAGTTTGATGATAAGCTTGCCGATGAAGGTCAGCTTGGCTCAAGGGTAAAGAATTACATTCATAAACCCGAGCGAGATACCAACAGTACTGTTGTTCTAAAGAAACTCCTGAGCGAGATAAATGAGGAAGCGCTGAAGATAATTCAGGAAGCGGTGAGAAATTTTATCTCGCTGGGAAAGACCCTTAAGCTCTGCATAGATGATTTTTCTCGACAGCATCATGAACTCATACTTAACTGGAAAGAGCTGGATATGAACATAGAAGGAAATATAAAAGAGCGAATGACGGAAATATACAAGCAAATCTATTACTTCATTCAGCTAATCCAGCATTTTAATAAATGAAACGGAAATGGGGTAGAGGCTCCCTAAAATTTGACAAAACATTTAACTCAAATTTAAGTGTCTCGAAGATTGCACCGGATGGGTTTCCTCACCATAATTATTGATCGCACTTGATACAGGAACTCTTCTAAGACAGGTACTACTGTTGCCGCCGGATTTGCGCCCACAGTATTCCCTCAAGCCCAGGTTGAGCACTTTTATGCTATTTTCGGCCGGTTTCGGCGTGGCTCCAAAAGGCTTTCCTATGAGGGTACAATAGCATATATATCAGTATTTAAATCTAAACCCAAGAGAAAATGCAAGACCCCCGGGCCTCTCCAGGCTAAAAATATCATTTTCTTCTCCTGCTTGAAGGAGAATGAAAGTAAGGATATCGAATCCCTGGTACATGTTCCAGGAGTTTCCGAGAAGAAACATCGCGGAGAGATCCACCGGAGATACTAAAGAGCGCAGGCTCAAGTTTATAGACCTGCTTAAGCCCAGGGTAATCTCCGGATAGAGAAACAGTGCATAATTTGCACCCTCCGGAGGAGGATAAACTGCGGTAGAATCCATTATTACAACTTCGTTTTTAATCTCTTCCCAGGTTCCCCACGGTCTCAGAAGAGCTTCCAGACGAAAGCTTATCTGAGAATCAATACCCAACCTCTGAAGGTGAAAAAGACCGGCACTTATAAGTAGAGAGTCCTTTAAATCTTCTCCTTCGGGCGATTGAGAGGGAATAGAAGTAGAGGCAGAAATATTCCAGTCGGCAAGCAGATGACCCTGGAGAGCTGCGTATATATTGTGTGTTTTTTCCTCTCCCCTGTAAAGGTATCCGCCTTCGGTCTTAATGGTAAACAATTTTGTTACCGCTCTTCCTCCTGCCTGGGTGTGCTCAATCGGGGGCAGGGAGTAGGCGGTTTTATCATCTGTAATTGCTGCCAGGGGATCTGGGGGAATGAAGACAGCCTCCGCAAACGAGAATCTACCCATCGGGACGTAAAGAGAGGCCAGCCAGGCGGTTTCATCCCTTATCACCTGTTCTGTCAGTTCCGTATCGATGGAAGTGCTTCCGAAAAGGAGATCTCCCGCGTTAAAGCAAGAACCATCTCCCCAGGAAACGCGGGTTTTTCCCAGAGTCGCCCTGAAATGGGGGAAACGCACTTTGATAAAGGCTCTGGGAAGGGTTATTGGGAGGGGTTGATCCTGATTGGGCAGAATTATAGCCTTAAGGGCGAGTTCGGCTCTTACATTCCTGTTGTTTTCCGCTTTAAGGGAGGCTTCTCCGGTTCCTGTTACGGAGAGACTGTAATCTTTTTCCCCAACTCTTATAAGAGACGGGAGAAGCATTATGTCTACAGAGGTGGAAGTTTCAGTATAAGCAGAGAACAAAACCATAGTTGAAAGAGTCAAGATGAAAAGGAAGCTTCTCCCTCCATGGAATTTTACTGGACACGTGGATATGCTGCTCCCGGTCAATCCGGCCTTCCTCTTTACCATGTGAGCTCCCTCAAGGAAAACTTTTCTTCCGGTATGGGAATTCCTATTTCTATTTTCTGAATTATAAACTCGGTGGAGGAGTTTTTCTTCATCTTATCCTCCATAAGCAGCTCCACCGGAATTACCTTTCCGTTTTGGCGGGTAAACCTGGTAATGCGCATCTCTTTCAGCAATCTGCCGGAGAGGCTGAACTTATGCACCTTACGATATATAAAAAGCTCTTTATCTACCCAGAGTATTTCTCTGGGATAGGGTACGTTTCTGCTGACTGCTTCCAACTGTAATTTATAACAATCATGCCCGTCCACCTCTTCTGAACCTAGAAGGGTGACTTTGTAGGAATCGAGAAGATCCTTCTCCCCGGTCATATCCTCGTAGGAGAAATCGGACCCCAGGACCGATTGTCTTAAGGCCGCTCCCTGGAGCCGTATTACCTCCTCGGCGTCGGGAAAGTAAAGGTAGAGCTCATCTTCATTGCGGAGTATCTTCTGTCCCGCCTCATATTTGCTCGTAAACTCGATGAGG
Organism: Spirochaetota bacterium; assembly: GCA_003645645.1. GTDB lineage: Bacteria > Spirochaetota > Spirochaetia > SPDA01 > B32-G16 > B32-G16. Next base: position 3,499 of record QNBH01000067.1, read on the forward strand.
GCATTATCTTCACCCCTGGACCAGGAGACAAAGGTTACAGTTTTCTTACCGAACCTGTCCTGAATTATCATTTTCCCTTCGATACGGGCGGTATCATGAACCTGGTTTTCGAGCATTCTTTCTAATATCTCTTCGGGGGTAATTCCCATTAGGACAGCGGCTGGGCTAAAAAAGATAAATATTGAAATGAAAAGCTTTTTCATTTTTATTCCTCCAAGAATTTGCTTTATTTTGTATGCAAGTGCTTTGAAATAGGACATGGTGGCTCCTCACCCCGTGTATCTCAAGGCTTCCACCGGCTGTATTTTTGCCGCTCTGGTTGAAGGTATGAGTGAAGCCAGAGAGGAGACTACCACGGCATAGAAGAATACAAATATGGTGGAAAAGAGGTTTAACCTGGGATAGATAATATCGGATATCTCAATATCTATACCCTGCATCGCTGCTCCGAAATCAAGGCCGTAAGCGGAGAGGGGAAGGGTTATGCCTACTCCCACAATCAGCCCCGCAAAGGCTCCTACGATACTTAAAAATACAGCTTCATAGAAAAAAAGACGCACAATTTCTTTTCCTGTCATTCCCATGGCGGCGATGGTACCGATCTCCCTCATCCGTTCGAATATAACCATCATGGTGGTATTGATCAGCACGGTGCTGGCAAGAAGAAAAAAGATGAGTGCTATAAACCCGTAAATTACCTGGGCCATGCTCATGAAACCGTATATGATGCTTATGTTTTTCCAGCTCTGGACTTCCAGCTCGGTGTTTCCGCTGGTTTTAAACTCCCGGTTAAGTTCTTCTGCAAAACTGGCAGCTTCTCGTGGATTATTAAGCTTAACAAGTATTTCGGTAACCGACTTATCCATGCGGAGCAGGTATTGGACTCTGTCCAGGGGGATCATCAGGTGAGTTTTATTGTAACTTCCGATCGGGAAAGCCGCTATTCCGGCGATTTTAAAGGTCATGGCGTTTATGCTTTTTCGCATTGTTGTGGCAAGAAGGGTGATTCTATCATCCACGCCAATTCCAAGTTCTTCGGCAAGCTTAAATCCTATAATAACCTCGTTGTTGCCGTTTTCAGGAAGCCTCCCTCTTATAATTACAGATTCCAGATCCATAAATGAGACTTCGGTCGTGAAGTTAAGCCCAACCGCCATTGCACGGTGAAGTTCTTCTTCTCTGTATATGGTGGTGGGGAAGTTTATTCTTGCAGAAAAAGCCTCTACCCTCTGATCGGAAGAAAGCTCCGGGAGGATCTTTTCATAATCTGTTATCCTCAGATGAAGAGGGTTTAAGTGTTCGTATTTATTGTACTGGGCTTCTCTGATTCTAACATGACCGCTAACGTATGAGCTTATGTTTTTCTCCATATCCTCTTTCATTCCGCTTATCAGGGAGAACATAAAGACAATGGCCATGGAGGCAATCGCTGTTGCAGAGGCGGACAGGGTGCTTCTTCTTTTATTACGCCGAATGTTCCTTAAGGCTATACGGGCAAGTTTCATGATTTTCCCTCCTATTCGTTGCGGAGACAGTCTGTAATTTGCATTTTTAAGGCTCTACGGGTTGGAATGTAGGCTATGAGCATGGAGATGACGATACCCACTATAAAGGCAGTTATTACAACCTCGGGATTCCATACGGTGTACATGACACCTGTCAATCGATATCCCACATTCATGTTTTTGAAAATCCAGGAGTAGTCTATGCCTAAAGTTGAAAACAGATAAACAATGAGAGAGCCAAATATTGTGCCTGCAACCGATCCGATAAACCCGATTCCACCTGCTTCAAGAATAAAGGCTATCCGTATCTGGCTGTCTTTCATGCCCAGCGCCCTCATCATGCCCAGCTCCCTCACCCGCTCATATATGGCCATTAGCATGGTATTGGATACCCCTACCGCTGCAATAATAAAAACCAGTAAAAGCATTATGTTACTGCCAGCTCTCTTTTGCACTGCAATGGCAAGGTAATCCTGGGCGAGATCCTTCCATGTTTTAGCCACCAGATTGTTTATTCCCTTCTCCTCAAGCCTTTCCTCTATGTGCTGGGCGGTCTTTTCCACATCGGCCTGGAGGGGAAGACTCATATCCATTTCGGTAACACCCCCTTCCATCTGAAGATAGTTGTTCGCGACATCCATGGGAATAAATATGGTTCCGTTATTGATCATGGGATTTGGGCAGTTAATGATACCAGCAATCTCCACATCGATAGTCTGGAAAAAACCGTCTCTTGTTCGGGTTACGATGGTAAGGGGATAACCGACTTCGGCTCCTATATCTTCGGCAAACCATGAGCCTATCATTATTTCCATTTTTCCGGATTTAAGATATTTCCCGGATTCCAGAGTTTGCTTCATAGGGAAGACCCTGTCATCCCGTTCGGGGTCGATGGCTATAAACTGGACAGGCACCCCGCCGTCCTGCTCGTAGGGATCTTTATAAAATATAACCTCCCCTCCGAATCTTATTCTTGGAACTGCAGGTATATTCATCTCTTCTACCATCTTGATGACGACTTCAGGATTTTCGACAACCCTGTCCAGGGGAAGTCTCTCCTGTTCCTCCCAGTATTGTGAATCCATTATTCTTATCGAGCTGGTCTCATACCAGATAAGGTTTCTCTCCGAGTCGAGTTCCGCTCCCAGAAGCCACGCATCGAAGAAGATGTAAATCCCGATTCCCACGGCAATGGCCGAAGCAGTGATAATGGTACGTTTTCTGTATCTGGAAAGATTCTTCCATGCAAGAGAAATAAGAAACCTCATCAATTTCTCCTTTCATCTTTTGTTATCTGTCCATCGTGAAGTTGAACCAGCCTGTGGGCGAACTCCATTACCATCTGATCGTGGGTGGAGAAAATAAAGGTGGTAGTGTGTTTTTTGTTCATCTCTTCCATAAGTTCGAGTATGGCTCGTCCGGTGTCGGAGTCGAGATTGGCAGTAGGTTCATCTGCCAGCACTATGGCAGGCTTTTTTACAAGCGCTCTGGCTATGGCTACACGCTGCTGCTGGCCACCTGAAAGACGAGATGGCAGGCGGTCCTCCATTCCCTCGAGGCCGACCTCTTTTAGAAGACTCATTGTACGTTCTTCTATCTCATTTTTACTTAAGTTTAAAAGGTGAAGTGCAAAAGCTACATTTTCTTTAGCAGTCAGTACCGGAATCAGATTGAATGTCTGAAAAACAAATCCAAGTTTACGTCTGCGGAACAGGGCAAGTTCGTTTTTATCGAGTTTATCCACATCCTCTTTATCTATTTTGATTACTCCGGAATCCGCCTTATCGATACAACCTATCAGGTTTAAAAGGGTTGTCTTTCCCGATCCTGAGGGTCCGGCAATGGAGAGGAACTCTCCCTGATCCACGTCCAGGGAAACGCCCCTCAGGGCTTTAACTATTGTCTCACCAGCCTGATAATTTTTCTTTACCTCACGAAGGGTTATCATTATCTTTTTCCTCCTTGCTTTTCTCACCCAGCTCGACGATCGAGTCTTCGCCGGCCGAAGCCTGCATTTTTTGCAGTGCCACAGCCCCTATTACAGTACCCAGATTCATTGTATCCAGAGCAGATGAAGGCAGAAGAACCATGGAGCCTCTCTGTCTTATACCTTCATAGACCATGTTCATTGCCCTGAGATGAAGGGCTGTAGGATTATCTTTATAACTCTCAGATGCTTCTGCAAACTTTTTCGCAATTTCTACCTCTGCAGTACCCAGAATTACCCTGGATTGTTTCTCCCTCTCCGCCTGAGCTCGTTTGCTCATTGCATCTTCTAAGTTCTGGGGAATGATGATGTCTGTAAACTCCACGGACAGGATGGTTATCCCCCAGGGATTTGTCTTCGCATCGAGTATCTTCTGAATCTCCTGACAGAGGATATCCCTATCCGATAGGAGAACGGAGAGATCGTGTTTACCGATAGAATCCCTCAACGCCGTCTGAGCAGAGAGGATTACTGCCTCCACGAAGTTCTCCACCTCCAGAATTGCCCGTTTGGCATCCCAGATCATCCAGAAACATAGAGCATCTACATGAACGGGAACGGTATCCTTTGTGATAGTCTTCTCTGCACTGAAATCGGTAGCCCGTATTCGTGTATCTACAAAATCTGCTACCCGGTCGATAATCGGGATTAGAAAAAACAATCCGGGACCACATACGCTTTTAAACTTTCCTGCTCTTAAGATAACTACTTTGTCCCACTGGTAGATGAGTTGAAGTGCAGGTGATAGAAGGAGACCCGGCGTGATCAATGCAAAGAGAGGAGCAAAATACCCGCCGAGAAATGCGTACATCACAATCCAGGCTAAAACAATCAACTGTATTACCACACTCCAGAGAGGAAGGAGAGTCAATATACCACCGGCTGCGATTGTCCCTATAGCGATTCCAGCCAGGTGCATGGGCATGATTTCTTCCCTGATGGCAATTTGCAGGATTATACCACCTGCCAGGAACAGACCGAGGATAAAGTAGGAGAAGACATTGTAGCAGAAGTCCTTCTCTATCTCTATCCCGGGAATGTTTCTTATTCTTTCAAATTTCCGTCCGAATATTTTCATCCTTTACCAATCCTCCTCTTTTCTTTTCTGGTTGTACAATACTCCAGATAGTAATCCCCTATTCCGCCCAGGAATCCTCCGCCCTATTCAGCTCTTCGAGGTATTCGATAATCTCCTCGAGGGAAAAACCGTAGGAGCGGGCTGAAGTAATGAAGGAGCGGCTGATTTCAGAAAGTATCTTCTCCCTCTCCACATCGGAGATCTCCATCTTCTTATCGCTTATAAAAGTTCCGGTACCCTGCTGGGTGGTTACAATGCCGCGGATTTCCAGCTCGTTATAGGCTCTGGCCACTGTGTTGGGGTTTATCTTTAAATCCACTGCAAGACTCCTTACAGTGGGCAGTTGATCGCCTCTTACGAATCTTCCGTCCGCAATGGCCATCTCTACCTGGTGAATTATCTGCTTGTAGAAAGGGACACCGCTCTTTGGATCCAGGGTAAACTCGATTTGTTTCTCTTCCTTGGCCATTGTTTCCATAATAATTGTATTAAAGTATTAATACAATAAAAGTTTAGTACATTAATACATTTCTGTCAAGCTCAATTGGATAAAAAAATCTGCAAAAGCGTGGATGCACCCAGAATTATGGTTACAATGCCAATAATTAATCTAAGATGGCGAATGGGTATTATTTTAACCGTGTATGCCGAAAGAGGCGCGGAGGCTACCGCTCCGACCACCAGGTAAGGGGCAAGGGAAAGATCGATTTCTCCGGCAATAAAATAGGCGGTTATCCCGATAAAACAGGTTATTCCCTCGGAAAAAGAGGTTATTCCTACTGTACTTCTCTCCTCCACCCCGGAGAGTAGTTGGCCTCCGGTTACCAGCGGACCGTAACCTCCTCCGCTTATCCCCTTATTAAAAGAAGCGAGGATACCCAGGCTTACTATCTTTTTCCAGGAGAAAGGAAACTTACGATTAGAGGTAACCAGCACGAAAACTCCCAGGACAAAAATCAGCACTCCGATATACAGTTTTACATATAGCTTTGGCAAGTTCAGGGCCGCATAAACGGAGACAAGGGTTCCAAGGATGCTACAGGAAATTATAACCAGGGCGATTTTAAGGTGAATGGGAACTCCTGTTCTGACGCTTTCCCTGATACCGTGTTCTTTTACTCTATTAAAGATAAAACCGGGATTCAACGATCTGGGCATGAGAGATACATTACCCACACGATGGTGGATAGCGGCTGCCGTAATTCCGGTGATTAATTCGGAGAGCAGCACCGCTGGTACGATCTGAAGGGGGGCAAATCCGAAGAGAAGCATCAGAATGGGCGTTAGAGTGGTTCCGTAGCCCATCCCGACTGTGGAGTCGATATACTCGGCTATAAAAGCAATTATCATTAAAAGTAGTACCGTTTCCCATGAGACCATAGAATTACCTCCTATCTCTTGCCCATTGCCTGCGTATCACCAAAGAAATTAATCAAAATAAAATCGATATATCATATATATTAAGTAGTACAAGCCACCTGCCAATTTTTATCTTTACTCTTTATACTCTATATGAGATCTGCAAAGGTTGTTCTTTCAAGCTTATCGGAGATATAGTCTCTGATTTCTTTTAGAAGACTGAGCAATTCAGGACTCCTTTCCACCGGGGTATGTTTGAAAAAGTACTTACTTACAGATTCTACCGGAGCAAGTGCACCATCCATTAACCGGATTATTTCGGCTATCGATATATCTTCCGGTTTTTTCGCAAGTGTATACCCGCCTTCAGCCCCCTTGTAGCTGGTTACATATCCACCACGTTTTAAAATGAGAAGAATCTGCTCAAGATATTTTTTGGGAATATCCTTGTGCCGTGCAATCTCTGCTATTGTAAGCCGCGGATTCTTATGATAGTTTTCAGCAAGGTCGATAATTGCCAGACACGCGTATTCGCTTTTTGTTGATAGTCTCATGTTAATATCGACTTATCCTATAGTTATTATAGCTTAATTCGCAAATCTGTCAAGAAGTTTTCTTAAGGTAGTTTAAAAAGTTCCGGCTACCATCTATTTAAAATTTTTTAACCGGTTCGAAGGGTTATTTGCTACGAGAATCGAGCCACCAGCTTTAACGGTGGTTATTTACAATCTTTTTATTCAGGATTATGATTTAAGTAGTACGACGAAGATTGTACCTTTAACCTGAGGCAAAGGCTTACAGGGGAGACCGTATATCAACCTGCTGTATTAAGTCGCAGAACTCTAAAGCTTGAGGCGGAGGGATCTCCCTAAAAAGCATTTATCTTCATTAAAAGGCACGATCTTTATGCTATTATTTAGCTATAAATGAGCATGTAAATATACTTAAACCCTGGGAATAAAACATGACAAAGGGAGGAACCCTTTTTTACAATGCAAGGTTTTACTCGATGAGGAAGGAGGGGGAGTTTTTCGATGCAATCCTGGTGGAAGATGGGAAAATCAAAGAGGTCTTAAAAACTTCGGGAAGTGACAACTCAGAGTCAGGCAATGAGTTTTCCCCGAGAGAGGGTGGAAGCTTTCCGGATTTAGTAATGGATAGCCCTGGCCGATTGCTGTCGAAAAAAGAGCTTTCACAAATCCATGCTAAAAGGGTGGATCTTGGCGGTAGCTTTGTTTTTCCAGGATTTATTGACACTCATACCCATTCTTTTACTGGAGGATTGTACACACTGGGCATAGATCTTTCTGAGGCAAGGAGTCTTAAAGAGGTACTGGAGCTGCTTTCCGGTGCAGACCCGGTTGGCGGGAACATTCTTGCCTGGAGGTTTGACGAGAGTAAGATAGCCGAAAAGCGCTTCCCAACCCGTGAAGAATTGGACCGCATCTATCCCCATACTCCTGTACTTGTAAGGAGAGTGGACGGCCACTCATGCGTTGTAAACACCCCGGCGCTTGAAAGTATTCCTATAGATAGAAAGGAGGTATCTGGTAACCGGGGGATACTCACCCACAGACAAAATCATAAGGCTATAAGGTGGTTTCACGACAGCATAGACCCTGTTGGGATAATCTCTGCATACAGAGCTGCTGCACAGAAGGGTGTGGAGAGGGGTCTTACTACCATACACACAATGGTGGGCAATGGGCACGGCGACCCTCTTCACTACACCCTTCTAATTTCAAGAATCGAAGAGTTTCCTGTGGAGTTTATTGTATATCCCCAGATTACGGATGTTAGAAAAGCCGTGGAGCTGGGAAGCTTAAGAGTGGGAGGTTGTGTTCTGGCAGACGGATCTTTAGGGTCTCATACCGCAGCGTTAACCGAACCCTATGCGGATCGACTCGATACAAGGGGAGAGCTTTACCATGCAGATTCTTTCTGGGAGAGTTTTTTCCGCAAAGCCCATGATGCCGGCCTGCAGTCGGCGGTTCATGCAATAGGCGATGCGGCTATTATCCAGGTTCTCGGTATTTTGCGGAGGCTTCAGCTTGAAAGGCCTGCAGATTTAAGGCATCAGATTATACACAATGAGCTTGTTCCTCACGATTGGATGCTCGATTGGATGGCAGAAGCAGAGATAAGTGCGGTTATGCAGCCTGCCTTTGATTTGCTCTGGGGCGGAGATGAGGGTTATTACAGCAAAGTTCTGGGAAGAGAGCGGGCTCTTAAGTGTAACAGGCTTGCCTCTCTGATAAAGAGGGGAGTACTGGTAACAGGTGGATCTGATTGGTATATAACACCCCTCGATCCACTTCTGGGAATAGAGGCGGCTGTGAAGATGCACAATCCCGATGAAAGATTAAGTCCCTATCAGGCTGTGGAGCTTTATACCTGCAAAGCTTCTTCTTTAAGCTTTGATGAGAAGAGACTGGGGATGGTATTGCCCGAATACCAGGCAGATCTGGTTTGCCTGGAAGAGGACCCTCTGTATTCTGCAAAGATCGATTCTATAAAGGTTACAATGACTGTTAAAAAAGGTAATATAGTGTACAGGAATAGCACTGAAGGTAATAGTACATTGAGATAACAGGGAGTTAATCGATGAAAAAATATCTCTACGATATAAGTCCTTCTGCATGGGAACATCCTGCAGATAGAGCCGCATTGGCGGCTTTAAAACAGTTGAGCGGGATAGATGAGCTCATACGTCTTCTTGTCGGCAAAACCATGGAAAAATCTCTCCGTATGATAGCCTTAGCTTCTTCTGTTCGTGTATCGGGTTTGCAGTTTCCGGGTGTACGAAAAAAGGTAGAAGAGGCCTGTTATGTGCTGGACGTAAAGGAAGTACCGGAAGTATATATCTCTCAGAATCCACTTATGAATGCAGGCTCTGTTGGAGTGGAGAAACCCTTTATCACCATTAACAGCGCTCTTATAGAGCAGCTCGCAGAAGAAGAGCTACAGGCCGTTATCGGACACGAGCTGGGTCATATAGCAAGCGGGCATGTGCTTTATAAAACCCTTTTATGGTTACTAATGAACATTTCTACAAATCTGGTTCACATCCCCCTGGGTAATTTTGCCCTTGGTGCCATCATTGCTGCCCTTAGAGAGTGGGACAGGAAGAGCGAGCTCAGTGCCGATCGTGCGGGTTTGCTGGTACTTCAGGATCCATCTCCTGCCTATACAGTACTGATGAAACTTGCAGGTGGATCCAGGATAGGGGAAATGGTTCTTGAGGACTTTTTTAACCAGGCCTATGAATATGAGAAGGGCGGTGATATACTGGATAGTGTACACAAGCTCTTAAACATGATAGGACAGAGACACCCCTTTCATGTGGTCCGCCTTAAAGAGCTTAAAGAATGGGTGGACTCAGGAAAGTATGAAAAAATACTATCCGGGGAATACCGCAAGAGAGGGGATAGAGAAGAGGATATACAGGAGGAGTTCCGACAAGCTGCCGATCAGTACCGGGAGGATTTTGATAAGTCCGGAGATCCTCTTGCATCTGCTTTGAGTAAAATCGGCAAACAGATTGACGCAGTTACCAGGGAGGCCGGAAAACAGGCAGAAGAGTTTTTTAAAGGTCTGTTCGGTTAGGACTTCAGTTGGTTAAGAAGCCTTTCGGCGGTTTTCCCTGCTTCGGATAAATTATCAATTTCTACGGTTTTAGTAAGCAAATCGATGGTTTTCTCTCTGTTGCCCAATCCCTGAAAGGCCATTGCCTCCATAAGATAAACGGTCTGCTTGAGTGAGGGATCTAATATTCTACCTCTTTCTGTGGTAAGGAAATTATCGAACAGGGATATAGCCTTCTGATATGCAAATGTCTCCAGGTAGATGTTACCCTTTAAGAGGATCAGGTTAGAATAGTAGCTACTATCCTGTTTTACATCAATCTGGGACAGGTATCTCTCTGCAGAGATAATATCACCAAGAAGATAGCTTGAATATCCCAAATAGTAAAGCACTTCATCGACCTCATCTTCGTAAGCAAAATCGCAGGCTTCTTTAAACACCTCAAGTGCTTTCTCGAAATCGGATTCCGATAGCAGTTGTTTCCCCCTTTCAATCAACTCCGCCGCCTCACTTTCTACCCAGGAAAATGTTTCTTCATCTGCAAAGTCCCCTCTGACTCCGCCTACTGCTGAACGGGAGCCTACAGAAGACGATCCTCCCAGAGGCAGCAATTTATTGGCAATCAGGGACCCCACTCCTGATGTCGACCTTTCTGTAGATGATTTGATAAGATCCTGAATGGAGTAAGTACCTTCGGTTGTGAGGGTTAAATGAATGTTTGTGCCTGAAAGCTCAAGGAGTGATCCCGGCTCGAGCCTAATAGAGGAGTCCTCATCCACAATATCTCCTATGAATACTTCGACCCATCCATCTCTTGTGTGTACTTCTACAAACCCTTCTACGTAGTCGACGATGAGTTCTTCTCCTGATAGCAATAGAGGAGAGAGCATGAGCAGGAAAACAGCCATACTGATAATCTTTTTATTCATGGATTTTACACCTCTCTTTGAACATACCACTTGTTTAAACTATTTTCAATTACTTTGAGTTAGATAATCAGAGCCCACCTCCTGCCGGTTAACCCGTGCTCAGGCAGTCTGCTCCTCTCCTCTGGCTATGAGAACCTTACCCGTTCTCACCATTTCGAGCACTCCGTATTTGTTAAAAACCCGGTGTACGGCATCGAGCTTCTCTGTTTTACCTGTAACTTCCAGTGTGACAGTGCTGTCACCCAGATCTACAGGATCCGCTTTAAAGGCATGAGCTAATTGAAGCACTTCTGTCCTTTGCTCGGGAGTGCACTTAACCTTCAACAGTGCCAGCTCCCTCTGGATAATATCCTCACCGGTGTTATCTTTTGCATGAACCACGTCCACGAGCTTGTTAAGCTGTTTCAATATCTGATCCAGAGTCCTCTCATCACCTGAAGCCACGAGATTCATGTGGGAGAAATCAGGATCGTGAGCCTCAGAGACAACAAGACTATCTATATTGTATCCCCTTCGTGCAAAGACAAGGGCAATTCTTATGAGAACGCCCGGTTTATTGTTAACATAAAGACTTATAGTATGTTTTTTATATCCGTTTTGCCTGTTCTCCATTTTAATTGCTCCTCACTGGTCTTTCTAATTTTTTCCCTGTTGGCACCGCCTTCCTTGGAGCCTCCAGTATCATATCCTTGAAAGTTGCTCCTGCAGGTATCATGGGAAATACATTCTCCTCTTTCTCTACCTCTACATCTATTAGGCAAGGTCCGTCCGAATACTCCAATGCGGAAGAAATTATCCTTCTTACATCGGCGCTTCTTTTAATACGAAGCCCCTTACATCCATAAGCCTCGGCGAGTTTTACAAAGTTGGGGTTCCCCTCAAGGTCTACACCGGAGAGACGGTTATCGTAGAAAAGGTTCTGCCACTGTCTCACCATGCCCAGATAGCGGTTGTTTATGAGAAGAATCTTTATGGGCAGCCTATTGATCACTGCAGTGGCAAGGTCACTCTGGGTCATCTGGAATCCACCATCTCCCACAATAGCCACTACGGTTCTATCAGGTCTGGCAAGTTGTGCGCCGATGGCTGCAGGCATACCGAACCCCATGGTTCCTGCTCCCCCCGAGGATATCCAGTGGAAACGCTCGTTTATTCGACAGTACTGAGCCGCCCACATTTGATGTTGCCCCACATCTGTAACGTAGATCGCCTTGCCTTCTGTAAGTTTATAAATTTCGTCGATGGCATGTTGAGCTTTAAGTTTCCCTTCCTTTTTATATTTAATGGGAAACTGTTTTTTCCACCTTTCTACCTGTTTGATCCAATCCGATGTATCGCCCGGTCTTGCGACAGAGCTGAGGGCCTCGGTAACATGCCTTGCATCTCCTACAATAGCACAGTCAACCTGAATCACCTTGTTTATCTCCGACGGGTCAATATCAATATGAATCTTTACCGCACCCGGACAGAAATCCTGCGGTTTCCCGGTGATACGGTCGTCCCATCTTGCTCCAATCGACATGATAAGATCGCATTCGGCCATTGCTTTGTTGGCATAGGCTGTGCCGTGCATTCCAGGCATACCCAAACTCAAGGGGTGATTTTCCGGAAAACAACCCTTGCCCAGAAGGGTGTTTGTTACGGGGATGCGCAGTTTTTCTGCAAGATATTTTACCGCCTTTCCTGCATCTGCAATGGCGGCTCCGTGTCCCACCAGCATGATGGGACGCTTTGCCCTTTCAAGGAGCTCTGCCGCCCTTTCTATTGCTTTGGTATCCCCCTCTGAAGGTATTATATAGCCCGGAAGATGAAACTCTTCGTGGTAAGTGGGATCTACCAGAGCACTGGAGACATCCTTTGGAACATCGATAAGTATGGGTCCCGGCCTGCCTGTTTCTGCAAGGAAGAAGGCTTCCCGCACTATTCTGCTTATATCCTGAGGGTTCTTTATCAGGTAAGAGTGTTTTACCAGAGGAAAGGAGATCCCCGAAACATCGGCCTCTTGAAATGTGTCCAAACCTAAATTTGAAGTTGTCTGCTGCCCCGTTATAACAATCATTGGCACTGAATCCATGTGGGCGGTCATAATACCGGTTACGGTGTTTGTCGCCCCCGGGCCGGAGGTTACCATAACAACCCCGGGTTTCCCCGAAGCTCTGGCAAAACCGTCGGCCATGTGAGTTGCTCCCTGTTCGTGTCTGGCCAGAATACACTTTATGGGAGAAACGTGTAATGCATCGAAAATTGGAATGGCGGCTCCTCCGGGAACACCGAAAATATATTCCACACCGTGCTGATGGATAATATCTACTATTAGCTCAGCCCCTGTTCTTAATTTGTGGTTCATCATTCCTCCTAAGAAGTAGTTTCATGATATTTTAGTGTTTTTTCATAATTAGTCAACAGCATTAAAGAAATTTAATCAAAAAAATGGTGATTTTTTATTATATTTCAATATATAATAATTGCCTGTGATAAAAATATTGTAAAATTATTTAAAAGAAGCCAATTTTAATTTATGAATGATTAATTTTTTAATTAGAAGGCGGAATGGTCAAATACATAGC
>QNBH01000068.1 GCA_003645645.1 Spirochaetota bacterium
AGAGGAGCTGGAAGCTTGATAAGCCCATCATCCTGCATACGAAGCAAAGCAACGCGGCAGCTCATGTCTTTAAGGCCGCCATCCGGTTTGTACCAATTCAGAGCTTTGCAGACCAATTTTGAAATCCTTTGACGATTTAACTTTGGGTCCGAGCTGATGATTTCTCTAATGAGCTCGATTTCTGGCTCTCGAAACTCTCTACCGCAGTAACGCACTCTTGTCTTGCTCCTTTTCAAGAACTATCTTTAACCTCAGGTTTCCTGGATAGACCCCGAAGCCTTCGTTCGCACATTTGCCACGGTGGAAATTGGGATATATCATCAGGTGATTTTCCACCACCGCCCCTCGGAATGTCCTTTCTGCCATGTTATTGTCCATGGGAACTTCGGGGTAATCGACAAAAACTGTTACTCCTTTCCAGTGGTTCTGCATGCTTTTCATTATTGCTTCACATTTCGCATCCTTTTTCTTTTGTCTAAGCTCTTCTTCTATTCTTTCTTCCATTTCACGGACAGCTCCTCTCAGCTTCTCGTCGCTTTCCCTAAAAGCCTCTGGATCGCTGAGGTTCGAAACTCTAATACCGTTCAACTGATATAGTTCGCCAATAAGATCCACCCACTCGAAGGCCCGCTTTTCTAACTCAGGGCAAGAATTGGCCAGTTCTAAAAACTCACGTCTCTGATGCGCCCAGCAGAAAGCAAGAATGATTCTTCCATCTTTAAGGAGCACTTTATAGCTTACATACCGGCCTACACTTAAGATTCCTTTTATCACTTGTGCAAAATGCTCTTTCGGCACCTTCCCAGAGCGCGTCGGATCTAATATGAAAAAAACTGTATCTTTGCTCACAAAGACCCATAAATACCATCTATAAGTTAATTTGCCTTCTATTAGCTCAAATACCTGCCAGCGCGTTTCATCAGCATGCCAGTGGCAAGCACTCTTGTTCTTCTCTTCTATCTCCTTCAAGATTGGATCGAAAAGAGAAGCTATTTTCTTTAGCCCTCCGGTCACAGTCCCCTGAGGTATCTCTGCATCGTATAAGTCCAGTTCTCTAAGAAACCTGTTAGTCGGACGATATAAATAGTATTTATCAAGAATTATTTTTACCCATACCGATGTATCTAATATCCCTTTGGGGATCAACTTGGGCGGCAAAGGTGCTGTGATTATTCCTGGTGTTTGTGGACATTTGCAGTTTTTTTATAGCGCTTCCTCTTTATTCTTCTCTTATGGGCTTTGACATTAACTACAATATCCTCTGAATCTTCTGTGCCGGGAAAATCTTCATAAGCAAGCCCGCATATTTCACAATATCTTTCTTCTTCGGGAATCTCTATAGTTTTCTCTATTACTTCGAGCCTCTCATGTTTTCCTCGTCCATGACCGGGCTTGCCCGGCTGCTGTCCACGATTTCTCTTTTGCTTTTCCTCTTTATTCGAATCAGCCTGTTTCTTGCCTTGTTGGCCTTTCTCTGATTTCTTACCAAAAAGCTGCTTCTCCCGCATTCTCAATTTAGCTTTGAGCTCTTTGTTCTCTTTCTCAAGTTCTGCTATCTTTTCTTTAGCTTTTTCATGTAGAGCCTTCCAGTAACCATGTTCGGTTAAAGCTTTATAATAGTCTTGATGAAAAGGGCAGCTATTACATGCATTCCTGCTATTGGGAAGTAAAATGTATTGAGCAGCTATAGTATTATTTGGATCACTTCGAACTTGAGAAGAAGGCAAGAGACTGTCTTTTGACGTTACATCATAGTCCACTCCTATTCTATATCACATCTTGGAAAAAGTGTTCCTAGTGTTTCAGAAAAAAATCGATATTTTTTCAGATTTAGGAAGACAAAACGGACGGGTTCACCGAATGTTTACCCGCGATTTTGTTTACTACTATTTAGTATATTGTGTAATGAAATATTAAATAACCAAAATATCTTGTGTGCTCGGTCAATTTTCGGCGGTTGCGGGACAGCCTGAATTATTGAGCTTATTAGTTGAAATCTAATAAGCTCTTATAATCGGCCACACTATTTTTAATAACGAGTTTGAAGGACGCTCCAGGATATCTAATTTCCCTTTCTGGATATAGCTTATTCCGTTATAATGGAAATCAACAGCCTGAGTTACTAAATTGCTTCTAACCGGATTAGTTGCAATGTATATAAAAGTTTTTATATATTGCATAAAACTTCTAATTATCTTGCTTTTAAATCTGTCATACCAAACATGTCCATTAGATTCTATAATTTTATTATAACGGATAGCAAATACACTCAGGATCCACTGCATTATCCTGGAAAGAGATTGCTCATTGAGGGGTTTAAGTATTAAGTGAAAATGATTCCCCATTATGCAAAAATTTTTAATATGAAATGCATATTTAACTTTTGCTTCCCTTAGAACCTGTAACAATAGTTCTTTAAAAACAGGTGAGTTTAATATAAACTCTTTCCTATTTACCCTTCCAATAACGTGATAGGTTGCACCGTCCTTTAACTGACGCCTTTTTCTCATATATTCCTCCTTCCTATAAATTAGAGTTTTACAACTAAAAACAGAGGAAAGGTGAGTTTTGCTTCAAGAAGTCCAATATTTTTTTACGTCAGAAGCTCCGAAAGCAACCTCCGTCCCAACTAATTAATATTGACCAATATTTTCTTATACTGTTACAATAATTGATATGAAAAAGAGGTTTATTCTGGTTTTCTTGTCATCATTTCTTTTCTTTCCCAATGCTCTTCTAGGGCAAACCAGTCAGACAGAAAATAATCTTACAGAGGCAAGCGAGAACCTTCAGGAAGAAGCAACCGACAAAGGTCTTCAAACCAGGATTTTCACAATAGTGGAAAACATTCAACAAGATTATGAGAAAGGCCTGGAAGAAGGAAAGGTTACGGATAATTTCCTCGCTATGAGAAATTATGTTCCCACACCAGGAGATATATTTACTTTACTAATAACTGCAGCTGGAATACGAAGTGATGGGACTCTATCCACACCTCAACAATACACAATTCAGCTTCAAGAAAATTATAACCTTAATATTCCTTTTATTGAAACTGTAAATACAAAAGGAAAAAATTATCAGAAATTCAAAATCAAGTGATAAAAAAAATCAAAGGGCTCATGCCTGTTCAATACGTGGAGTTTCGACTAACTACTCCGGCTCAGTTCAATGTATTCGTTTATGGGAAGGTCAAACAACCCGGTTACATACTTGCCGATTCCGTTACTACTGTTATTAAAGCGATAGCAATAGCAAAAGGTTTTGAAGAAGAAGGAAGCTACCGGAATATTCAGATAAGAAGAGATAACGAGGAATTGACTATAGATATTTCAAAATTTTTCACAAAGGCAGATTTCGATTCCAATCCTACTGTAAGACCCGGAGACATAATTTATATTCCGGAAGCTGAAAAGATTGTAAATATTTCTGGTGCAGTCAAATATCCAGGTAAATACGAGCTTCTTCCAGATGAAAACCTCAATACTTTGATCGATCTGGCAGGAGGTTTTACCCCCAGTGCTTTAAGAGAAAATATCGAAATAGAACGGATAAAAGGGGACGGAGGATATAATACTCTTATTACATCTTATAAAGAAGCCGAATCGCTCTCTCCGAAAAAAGGGGATAATATTAAAGTACATTCAATCTATAAAATAAGTAAAAACATAACCATCGAAGGAGCAATTTACGGTTCAACTATAGAAAATGAAAACATAAATAGAGATAGCTTCATTAAAGTTCCAAAAGAACCTATTAGAGTTGATTTCCCTTACCGTCCGGGCATCACGCTCATGTCACTTCTCGATAAAGCAGGAGGCCCCACCCCTCTGGCTGTTGCAGATAAAAGTCACATTATAAAAGAAACTACTGGAGAGAAAATCAATATTGACATAGAACGATTATGGAAAACAAGGAACACAAAGCTTGATATCGAACTTTCACCAGGAGATTATGTCTATATTCCCATTGAAGAACTTAAAGTTTTTGTAACAGGGGATGTGGTTAATCCAGGATATTATTCCTACATTCCAGGGAAAAAAGTTTTATATTATCTTCTTTTAGCAGGGGGGATCAATGAAGCAAGTGGAGATCCTGGAATAATTTACATTGTGGATGAATTAGGTATAAAAACCAAGGTAACAACTGACAATAATGTCAGCCCCAGCGACCATATTCATGTAGGCAGAAAACTTCAGATCTTCATAACAGGTGAAGTAGCAAAACCAGGTGCGTATAACCATTCAGAAGATTTTACAGTTTCAGATTATCTCCTCCAGGCAGGAGGAGTAAACGAAAATACCGGAAATTCTAACAGAATATACCTTGTAGATGAACTCGGAAATGAAACAAGAATACACAGAACGGACAAAGTAGAGCCCGGCTCTCATATCCATGTACCCAGAAAAATCCTTTTTAAAGCAGATACCTTCGTTCAAAATGCACTGTTAGCTACAGCATGGGTGTCAAGTATTTTCGGTGTTGTCAAACTGGTTTTTGAAATAATCGATTTTGTAGAACAGAAAACAGCTCCTGCTCAGTAAACAACCACCGGCAAAGCCTAAGGCTTTGCGAGCCCTGTAAGGGCTCGTAGTTTCCGCTTAAGCGGAAACTACTTAGGTGGTTGTTTGCTCCGAAAGAAAGCCAGCGGGCATAGCCTGCAGTGTGTCCCCCAGCTAGAAGACTGATGGACCACCGCCATAGGTACAAAGCTTTCTTTCGTAGTAAAAAAACATCGACAAAAGTAGAAAGCTTTATTTCGTATCCTCCGTCCCTCTGCCTTCTCAACTCTCTGCCCGAAGTAGTATAAGTAGTATACCTCCGTCCCTCTGCCTTACGCCCTCTGCCTTCCCGCCAGTAATAGCAAAAAACAGCAGTTCCTCCGTCCCCAGTCATATGCTATAATAGTTTTTTTAGAGGCAGTCAAGCATGAAATTAGCTGTTATCGGAGGAGCAAATATCGACATAAGAGGAATCACCTGCGATTCTTTCAAATTTGGCACCAGCAATCCCGGTTTCATTTATAAAACATCAGGTGGTGTAGCAAGAAACATTGCCGAAAACTTAGGAAGATTACGCTTAAGGCCGACCATTTTTACAGTTATAGGGGACGATGAAGAAGGAAAATGGCTTAAAAAGTATACCCAACAAAGTGGAGTGGATGTCAGTAACATAAAATGTTTTTCTCATGAGCGAACAGGTATATGTCTTTCAATTCTGGATGAAAAAAGAGAACAGATTGGCTCAATTTCCGATATGAAAATAATGGATAAAATAGATGCGGCCTATATAAAAAGCGTTTCTCAAAGTTTAGTAACAGCTGAATTGTCCCTTGTAGACACGAATATTTCACATGATACACTCGTTTATATTATTAACTGGTTGAACGAACGAAAGGTACCTGTAATTGTTGATCCTGTATCGGTAAAAAAATGTCACAAGCTAAAGGAAAACTTAAGCAAAATAGATTTATTTCTTCCTAACAAGGAAGAAGCCGAAACTTTATCTAATATTCCCATCAAATCCAAAGGAGACCTTTATCGAAATGCAGAATTCTTTCTTTCAAAGGGGTTAAAGAAGCTGGTTATCACACTGGGCAAAGAAGGAGTATTTGCATTTTCTGAGTCGGAAGAAAATTTCTTGTTCCTCCGTCCCCCGACAATACCGCCAACAAGAATAAAAGACAGTACAGGAGCGGGTGATGCTTTTGCAGCAGGAGTAATATACGGAATTAGTAAGGGACAGAGGCTGCTTGAAGCGTGTAAATATGGTATGGTTTTATCGATTATCACTTTAGAAAGGGAAGAAACGGTTGCGCCGGATTTGACACCTGAATTGCTTGAAGAAAAAAAGAAGGAGATTTTCCATTGAAAGGTAACTTACAATCCAATCATTTTTTTGATATCTCTCCGGAAGTCAGAGAGGCTTTAGAAACAGAAAAACCTGTAATAGCTTTAGAATCGGCTATTATTACCCACGGCATGCCCTTTCCGGAAAATCTAAAAACAGCAATAACAGCAGAAAATATAATCCGAGAAAATGGGGTAATCCCTGCAACAATTGCAGTTATTGATGGCAAGATAAAGGTTGGTCTAACCGGTGAAGAGTTGGAGAAATTATCCTCATTAAAAAACACCATAAAAATAAGCAGAAGAGATCTCCCTTTAGTAATAACAAAGATATTCACAGGGGGTACGACAGTGGCAGGAACCATGGTTATCGCAAAAATGGCCAAAATCCCCCTGTTTGTTACGGGAGGAATAGGAGGGGTACACAGAGAAGCAAAGAGTACAATGGACATATCGGCTGATCTTGAAGAACTTGCCTGTACTGATGTAACGGTCGTTTGTGCCGGAGTAAAATCAATTCTAGATATCGGTGCAACAATTGAATATCTGGAAACCCACGGTGTACCGGTAATTGGTTATAAAACCGATCGCTTTCCGGGTTTTTACACGAGGGACAGTGGTTTCTCGGTTGACTATAAAATAGATACGCCCGAAGAGGCTGCCATGATCATTTATAATAAACTTAAACTCGGCCTAAAAGGGGGTGTTGTCATTGCAAATCCAATTCCTGAAAAGTATGCAATATCAAATGACTATATGAACAGGTGTATAGATGAGGCAATAGTCGAAATGAAAAAAAAGAAGATAACCGGAAAGGGGGTTACGCCATTTCTCCTGGCTAAAATAGAAGAGATTACGGGTGGCAAGAGTCTCGAATCAAACATAGAACTTGTAAAGAATAATGCCATGGTGGGAGCCTCTATAGCCCTTGAATATGCAAATCTTATAAAAAGAGATGTTTGACTATTTTTGCAATTCCCTGAGTGCTTTTACATAGACCTGTTCAAACTTCTCTCTTATCTCTTTTACAAGAGCAGGCTCCATATAATCAAACATATCTGGAATATTCAGGATCGCAATCTCTTTCCCCCTGCTCTCACCGGGAAAGTTTTTTCTGATAAAATCCCTATGTCGTTTTTCCATAACCACAATGAGGTCTGCCCATTGAAGCATTTCTCCTGTTAGTATAGAATCGGCAAAACTGCTGGTTCCAGCTGATTGTACCTTGAAACGTCTATCGTCTTTATACAGGTCTTCTGCTGTTCTGCTTCTCATTCTGTTTGCCGTGCAAACAAAGAGTATGTTTTCGAGTTTCTTTTTTTTCACAAGAGATTCCTTAAAAAAGGGAAAAGGGGGATACAAACGATTCAAAGTACCCATCCCTTTTGCCTGGTTTAACTCATTATCTTATCTCTTTTTCAGTATAAACCAGTGATACATAGCTGGATTCAAATCCGCTTATCTCTCTTATCCATGAGAGAAATTTTTCGGCTTCCTCTTTTTTCTCATATGGACCTATGCGTACTCTAAAATAATTCTGACCATTCACTACTCTTGTTGTAATAGATGATACAACACCTTTTCCTAAAAGGCTTTCCTGGACCTTTTCCGCCCTGCTTTTACTTCTGTAAGAACCGGTCTGTATCCAATACTCTTTAGCGCGGATTTTTTCGGGTTTTAGGGGCTGTTTCTCAACCGGAGCCCTTGTCACCACTTTAGGATGGGTTTCTTCTTTCTCAGGAAGCTTCCTGGCCGGTAATTGTGCTTTTGGTTGAACTTCCGCAGGTTCTTCTGCCTTCTTCTCCGGTTCTTCAGGTTCGATCTTTACCTCTTTCTCAGCTTCTCCGTATACTATTTCGAAGTCTCTAAGCCTCGGCTCTGTATCTTCCTTCTCTGTTAAATCCGGATACTTATCTGCTTTTCTTACCCATTCTATCGGATCAAACTCTTGCTCCCTCTCAGTAACTCTAGCAGCCTCTGCCTCGCCTCTGTCCCCGGCTACAGCAACTCCCTTATCGGTAGTTGGAAAAAACCAGATTAGTCCTGCTCCTATCACAATAAGGAGAAAAAGCAGTACAGAAAAAACAACCCAAAGTATCTTTTGCCTTTCCATTTTTCCTCTTTTACAGCCCTTTACAAGCCAGTATAGATTTAATTTCCTTTTCAAGGTCTCCGTGGTTTTCCGGATTTTCTACTATATAAATATCGACATCATTTTCATAAGATTGAGGAGATAGTTTGCGCTGCACCCAAATTCTTTTGCCTACCTCTACCACTGAAAGATTGTCTCTCATTAATCCTCTTTTAATTCGGATTAGAATCGGTGCCTTGACCCATATTACAAACTCACAGAACTTATGAAGACCGGCAGAAAAAAGAATTATCCCGTTTATGGCCAACTTCTCACCGTTGCGTTTGCGAAGTATATCCCTTACCTTTCCTACTATCAAAGGTTGGAGTATTTTTTCTAAGTTATGGAGTGCTTTAGCATTAGAAAAAACTATCTTTCCTAAGAGAGGTCTTGAAATATTACCCTCCTCATCGAGAATGCGATTTCCGAATTGTTTGATTACATCTTCTTTTTTCTCCTCAAGCGCAAGGTGGCCTAAATCATCCATATCGATATTGTAAAAACCGTAATCTTTGAGAATCCTCACAATTGTATTCTTCCCTGCGCAATACTTTCCCCATACTCCTATAACCATAGTACCTTTTAATGCATCTCTCCCCAACTGTTACCTATCTCAATTTCTACTTTAAGCGGTATCGAAAGACTTACCGCTGATTCCATCTCTTCCCTTATTATCTCCTTTGCACTCTCAACTTCCTCTTCCAGAACCTCAAAAATTAGCTCGTCATGCACCTGAAGTATAGGTGCTGTTTTTAATCCATCCCTTTCGAGCCTTCTGTCGATTTTGATCATGGCCAGTTTTACAATGTCTGCAGCACTACCCTGAATGGGTGTGTTAACGGCAATTCGTTCTGCCGCCATCTTCTCGGCTTTATTTTTACTGTTTATTCTGGGAACAGGTCTCTGCCTTCCTAAAATTGTTCTAACCGATCCCTCCTTTTCGGCTTCTTTTATTGTCTCCTCTATAAACTCTCTTACCTTACTGTACTTGCGGAAGTACTCCTTGATGAAGTTCTCTCCCTCTTTTCTGCTTATACCAAGCTCTCTGGAGAGGCGAAATGCAGACATCCCATACATAATACCAAAATTGATAATCTTGGCAATCCTACGCTGTTCTGATGTAATCTCTTCCTCAGGCATCTCAAAAATCAAAGCACTGGTCTGCCGATGTACATCCTTTCCGCTTTTAAAGGCTTCCATGAGAACAGGGTCACCGGAAAGATGTGCCAGTATTACCAGTTCTATCTGGGAATAATCTGCACTCAGGAATACACACCCCGGTGATGGTACAAATGCCTGCCGGATTCTTCTCCCTTCATCGGTCTTTATAGGAATGTTCTGCAGGTTTGGTTCTCTGCTGGAGAGTCTACCTGTAGCTGTGCCGGTTTGAATGAAATGCGTATGAAGCTTCCCGGTAGAGGGGTTGATCAATTGAGGCAAAGCGTCCACGTAGGTGGATTTAAGCTTTGCAAGAAATCGGTGACGCAGGACCAAAGCCGGAACAGGATCTTCCTTTGCAAGCTCCTCAAGCACGGTATTGTCCGTCGAATACCCGGTTTTGATTTTTCTAACCGGATTGAGTTTCCTCTTTGTAAATAGAATCTCCTGGAGTTGTTTTGTAGAGTTTATATTAAACTGTTCCCCGCACTTTCTGAAAACCTCCTCCTCTATCTCCTTCATCTGTGCAGTAAGTTCACTGGAATATTCATCCAGAACCTCTTTCTTGACAGAGATTCCGCGCAGTTCCATATCTGCAAGAACCTTAACCAGCTGCATTTCCACATTGAAAAAAAGCTCTGTCAGACCTCTCTGTTCCAATAGCCTTTTAAAAAGCTCGTAAAGCCGGAATGTAATATCCGCATCCTCAGCCGCATACTGAACTGCATTTTCCAGAGGGACGGAGGTGAAATTAGCTCCTTTTTCTACCACTTCGTCAAAGTGGATTGGTCGATATCGTAGATACTTTTCGGCCAAAGTATTCAGCCCATAGGAGCCGAATTGACTGTCCAGAAGCCAACCTGCAACCATTGTATCAAAATGTATGTTGATGACCTTTATTCCCCATCTGTTAAGCACCTTGTAATCGTACTTGAGATTTTGTCCGATAAACCTAAGGCTGCGCTCTGAGAAGAGCTCTTTAAAGCGTCTTTTTATCTCTTCCTCAGAGAAATATTTCTTACCTTGTGCCAGTAATGGTATATAGCAGGCTTCCCCGCTTTTAATACAAAAGGAGAAACCCACCGGCGTAGCACTGATGGAATCGATACTGTCGGTTTCAACATCAAAGGCGAAAAATCGACTATTACGGACTCTATTCATCCATCTATCAAGCTCATCGAGACTGGTTACGGCCACATATTTCCCTCTTTTCTCCTCCGTCCCCAGTACAGCCTCTTTTTGCTCAATATTTGCCCCCAGGACATCGGCAATGCTCTTCATGTTTTCTCTTAAAAAAAGAGGAATTGCTGCTTCTATATTCAGCTTTTCAACTCTGAAGCTCTCAATGTCTTCCCCCGTCCCCAGAGATAAATCTTTTTTTAAGGTAGCCAATTCTCTGCTTAAATAAGCATCTTCTCTTCCTTCCAGGAGTTTTTTCCTCTGTCCGGGGGGGCATCTATCGATATTGCTGTAAATGCCGTCCAGGGTTTTGTATTTCTCTAAAAGCTCTCTGGCGGTCTTCGGGCCTATACCCTTAACACCAGGGATATTGTCTGACTGGTCTCCTATAAGGGCAAGGTAATCTACTATTTGCTCGGGCTCGATCCCGAGATCCTCTTTCAGTGTTTCCCCATCCATCTGGGTGTAGTCGCTTTTCCTTAGACGAAGTATTTTAACCATACCGCTTACAAGTTGAAACAGATCCTTATCTCCTGTAATAAGGTAGCACGGCCTACCATCTCTTCTACATTGTTCAACCAGAGTAGCCATAATATCGTCTGCTTCGTATCCATCCTTACGAATCCATCTAATACCCAAAGCGTCAAGAAGTTCCTCCACAAGGGGTATTTGAAAACGCAATTCCTCCGGTGGATTGTCGCGATTGGCTTTATATTCTCTGTAAATCTGATGCCGGAAGGTCGGCGTCTTGGAATCCATAATGACAGCAAAGTATTTGGGAGTGTATTTGTTAAAAAGTGAAAACAGGGTTCGGAAAAACCCGTATACAGCAGAGGTGGTTCTACCCTGAGAGTTTGTAAGATGTTTACCTATCATTGCGAAGTGAGATCTGAAAATGAGACTGTATCCATCCAGAATATAAACCGGTTCTTTCATAGGAGTTTTTTCATGAGGAAATATCTATAAAAGATGGGGTAACACTACTTTGAAAAGGAGTGCTTTTCACCCGGAATTTTCGGAATCCGAGAATATCCTCTCGAATTTGTTCAATTTTCTCTTTCAGAAGGCTTCTGTTTTGATCAAGAAGATCTCCACTTTTTTTAATAAACTCCTCGACCTCTCTGTCCCAATTAGATATTTCTTTTTCAGATTCTACAGGATAATTACTTATGTAAAAATCAAGGAAGGAATCGATTACATCGTAAAGCTTCTGGATCTCTTTAAGGAGAGCCCGATCTGCCTTTATATGCAGTGATAGGTTTATCCCCTCCCTCTTTTCTATATCTATCTTCTCCTGCTCAAGCAAGTCGAGATATTTTTTAAAATTTTTTCGTTGTATGTTCAGGTATGTTTTAAGTTTCTCTTTTACTTCTAATTCTTTCTCCTGTTGATTTCCCATTGGAGCTAACCTGCAATATCAACTCCCTCTGACCCCAAGGAGTCGTTCTCTTTACCTACTTTTTCTACTGCACTCCTCCAGCTACTTCTAAGTTCACCCATGAGCTTCTTCACGTGTTTAAGTGGTTCTACACTCTTTTTAATATTTGCGTTGAGAAGTTGCTGGTTAAAAAACATGTATAGACTGAATAGGTTTTTAGCAAGCCCCCCCCCTCTGTCGAAGTCTAGAGAGACCATCAGTTCCGTTATTATATCCTGCGCCTTTATGATAGCGTTATTTATCCTGTCTAAATGCTTTGTTTTTGTTGAAAGGCTATCAATGGCGATATCGATCTGCTTGATAGCCTCATCGTAGAGCATGAGAATAAGCTCTCCCTGGCTTGCCGTTTTAATTTTTATCTCCTTATATGCATCAACAGGATTGTATTTACCCAAGGTAATCTTCTCCTCTCCTATTTATAAAAGTTTCATCTAACTTATCGACTTTGGTATGGCACAACTTAACATGACATTATATTTAGATATTAATTTTTTCTGGCCCTTATTGCAAGTGTTTTTTATAAATCCCGGTAAAATATAGCGCCTGCAAAAAGCGTATATAGTTGTTTTCATTTTGCATGTTCCACCAGAGTTGATACCGGGACAATCTTGTAACCGATTGAAATCAGTCCGTTGATAAGAAGATCGAGTTTACTGAAAAGATAATCAGCTCTTTTGCCGGAAGGCCGGCCAATTCTTATCGGGATAATGGATCCCGGCTTTTTCAACTTCAAGACTCTCTCCACCAACTTTGCTGCAGGCATATATGTTCCGGGCATATCCCTTGCCTGTTCTTCCGTTACCCAATCCAGGATATCTATATCACGCCCCACATACAGATAATTCATCTCCCTAGCTGCTTCGATTATTTCGGTGTTTACGAAATACAATGGAGCATGCCAGAAAAGAGAAAGCTCTCTTCCGGTTGTCTGGAAGTACTCATCTTCATTCCTTGCCAGCCCTCTTTTTACAAAATCTTTATCTACTTTATATCTGGAATCGGTTATATTGAAGTATGCAAAAAAAAGTGAGCCTACTTCGTGACCCGAACGGGCAATCTCCTTGACTGCACCAGGATGACGTCTTATGAACTCCCCATTAACAAAAAATGTAGCTTTCAGATTATACTCTGATAGAGTGTTTAATACTTCCGTCAGGCCTTCTATCGTGTCCATTGCATTGAATACCAGAGCTACCTCCCTTCTTCTGATTCGAGAACCGTGTGAAAAGTTTATAAAGTCGATCTGCTCTTCCTTTTCCGGGAAGGGTTCGTATCTTGTTTCGGGAGGTTTAAAAAGGGGTTGGGTTATAAGCTTATCGATATTCCGCACCATTACAATATTTTCATAACTTCCGGCCGTGGATTTTTCCAGGTAAACCCTGTAATTCTTGGAGAAGAGTTTCTGCTCTTTCACCGAAAAACTATCGATATGTTCCATGGTGCCGTCAGCAGGAGAAATATTAAAGACTTTCTCTTTAACTTTAACCTGTATTTTATCGTCCTTTTTACCGAATCCATAATCTTCCGGCTGGGAAAGGGTGATGATCTTGCTGCTTTTATCAAGTAGATCTGCTCTCTCTATGAAATATTTTCCCCCGATTATCAGTTCGTCATTAGCTCTCCACAAAGCGCTCAGAGGATCCGGATGAGGAAAGGCGAACTCGTCCTCCCATGTATTGTATTTTTTTATAACCACACCTTCTTCTTTTACAACTGCAGCTCGTAATTGATTTGGCGATAAAACCATATCTCTTACACCTGAATCGCCGGTTGCCTTAAAAAATGGGGGGCTGTCTTCCTCGGTAAGGTCCACTCTGAAGACTGTGGTTTCGCTCTCCCCGTTTATTATGCTACTGGTGAGCAGGGTGATTCGATCGGATGAAGACCATATAACCCGTTTTATTCTGGTATTTCTCGGAAGAAAGAGGTAGGGAAGTGATTGCGTTTTACCGGTTGTAAGATAGTCATCGGGATCAAGAAAGTAGATAAATATATTTCTCCCTCCCTTATCGAACATTATTTTAACCCCATCCGGAGAGACCCAAAAACTGTCAAAATTGGGATCGAACGAGAAGGGAAGTTTCCCTACAATTCTTCCTATATTGAGGAGATCTGCATATATGGAACGGGTGAAGAACTCGGCACTAAAAATCTGATATACCAGTGTATCGATTACATAAAAAAGGCTTCCGTCCCTGTTCCAATAAACGTTGGCTATCTTTCCTTCTCCTATGGTGCGCAATTTTTCGGTTAAAATTCTATCCGTGCTCATGTGATCGATTGAAAAGTAATAAAGGTATCCTTCTTTCTGATATATAAAAAATCTGGAGTTAGGCCCCCACCTGGCATTAGGCCCTCTCAGCGACAGTTCCACACCGCTGGTTATAAGGATATCCTTCTGGTTTTGTACATCAAAAAGCAAGAGATCACCATATGCATAGGATTTAGGCTTAACATATAGAAGGTAGTTTCCATCCGGTGATGCTTCTACCGGATTGATTTTACCTGTATCTATCTGCCTGCCCAGTGTAAATGCAGGAAATTTCTCCACAGGGGTTATCTTTTTTAGATTTTTATCTGAGCGAAACACTCCAAAACGATTTTGAATCTGAAGCTGCTCTTTTCCCTGGACAAGTGCCATTCTCTCGGGAAAGAAAGTCAGCTGATGGAGTTTCCAATTATCTGCAGAGGCGAAAAAGAGAGTTCGATACTTTCCGATTCCCGGAGAATAGGTTTCAGCCTCGAAAAGAAGCGTATTTTTATCGGAAAGATGCAGACCGGAAAAAGTAACCTCCGAATATACACCTGAGGATAGGACAAGAAGTATTACAATGCAGATAAATACAAAAGGTTTCATATTCTTTAAGTAATTTTCGGCACTTGAGCGAAAGATATTCAGAAAAAAAGAGCTATTCTGTTTCCTGTATTGATAAAAAGGCTGTCAGCTCTTCTTCCAATTCAACCAGATGTGATTCTAATCTCTCAAGCCTATGGAGTCCCTGAGTAAGATTAACTTTCTCTACACTATCGAAAGACTCTTTTACAATATTCTCAAAAGTAAGCACATCTTTGCAGGTTGTACCGCAAAATGGGCAGTAGTTAAATTCTTTGCTTAAAACTTTTCCGCAAAAAGAACAAAACATAACTTCTTCCATATCTATTAATTATAAAGCCATAATTCATAGTGCGCAAGTAAAATATTTTCGGAAAAGAAATTCCCTGTTTATTTAAAAACACATATCTGGAAAGGGTACACGAGTTACCAGGGTAAGTCAGGTATATAACTGATTTCTAAAACGAGCCATTATTCAAAAAAGCGCAATCTTGATCGTTCTATCTACAGAAGCTCTGCAGCCAGTTCGGCGAGTTTGCTTCGCTCCGATTTATCCAGAATTATATTACCAAAAATCTCCTGCCCTTTGAATGTTTCTACCAAAAACGATAATCCATTGGAGTTTGAATCCAGATATGGACTGTCAATCTGAAAGGGATCACCGGTGAGCACTATCTTGGTATTCTCCCCAGCCCTGCTTACAATAGTTTTTATCTCATGGGGGGAAAGATTTTGAGCTTCATCGATTATAATAAACTGTCCCGGAAGGGACCTTCCACGCATGAAGGTCAGAGCTTCTATCTCTATCAATCTGTTATCCATAAGTTGCTCTACTGTTTTGTTATTGGACTTTTTATAGACACTCAAGATGTATTCCAGGTTATCAAAAATGGGCTGCATCCAGTTACTCAGTTTCTCCGCCTTGTTTCCTGGAAGATATCCTATATCTTTTCCCATCGGTATAACAGGACGACCTACCAGAACTCGTGAGTATTTCTTCTCTTCGATAACCTTGTGCAAACCGGTTGCTATTGCAAGGAGTGTTTTACCCGTTCCTGCCTTCCCCACAAGGGTAACAATAGAAACCGAATCATCGAGCAGGAGCTCGAGAGCAATTTGCTGTTTCTCGTTAAGTGCGGTTATACCTGCTATTACACGCTCTTCATTGTTCATATACACAAGAGTGCCCCGCTCCCTGTTATACCGGGCTATAATCGGCTGTTCACTGCTTTTCTCTTCAAGAAAGGCAAACTCATTCGGATAAAGTTGCTCGTTCCAGGAAATCTCTCCAGAAAGTTTTAACTGCTGTACAGTCTCGTGGGATACATTTATCACCCTGAATCCTTTGTATAGATCAACGATGTTGACCTTCTGTCTTTCATAATCAACTGCTTTTATCCCCAGTACAGTTGCCTTAATCCTTGCATTTATATCCTTGGATACAAAAAAAACTCTCTTTCCTGCTCTTTTCAGAGCATATGCGGTAAATAAGATATTGTTATCTGGATTATCCCTTTTAAACTCATAGGGAATTTCTTTGAAATTTGAGAGTACAACCCTTAAGATGGAGCCGTTTTCCATCTTAACGCCTTTACTGAGATCTCCGTGCCTTCCGAGCTCATCGAGCATACGAATGGCATGGCGGGCATTCCTTCCCCTCTCATCGCTGTAAGTTTTTAGTTTATCAAGCTCTTCAAGCACCCACAATGGAACTACAACCTCGTTATCACGAAAAGACAAAATTGCATCCGGCTTGTGAATAAAGACATTTGTATCGATTACAAATGTTTTTATCTTCTCTCTTTTCTTTTCTTTCTGCAAATCCATTACTCCGATTAATCCAACAATTATGTATTTAACCCGATCGCAATTATACTCCTTTATAACTTTGATTGTAAATATTGGTATTTGC
>QNBH01000069.1 GCA_003645645.1 Spirochaetota bacterium
GCTGGGATTGCAGAATTTCTTCTAAAAGACTTCTATAGCGTTTGATTGTGTTTTTCGAAATCTTTTGCATTCGTGCAATCTTTTTAATTGCTGTTCCTTTTAATAACTCAGTGATAATGTCCTCTAATTTGTACATTGATGTCTCCCTCTTATCCATATTTTCCTCCTGTACAGGAGGATTACTTTTTTATAGAGGGGGTCAACTTACCGATTTTCAGGGGGTCAGTATTGCGAATTTAGGGGGGTCAGTATTTTGAAAAATGACACAATAGAGGTGGCGGCAAACAGCCCATACCTTACCCATTTGTGGGATGAAGGCTATACCCCCAACAATCTGGTTGGTGCTGTTCTTGTCACCGTGGAGGAAGATACCAGGCTGGAGGAGGTAGCAAACAATTTGTCTAAGATTCCTGGAGTTCAGGTCAATGTTATATCCAACCTGGCCAGACAGGCAAAGAACAATCTTCTATTTATGGTTAAATTACTCTTTAGAAACTGATCTTGAGGATGAAGCTGCCGAAGATAAAGAAACTGAAGATGATACAGAGCTTGTAGCAGCTCCAAAACCCAAAGGAAGGTCAGTAGCAGAAATACAGGTAAGCGTCAAAGAATCGCTATTTCTTGATAAAACTCATCTTGATAACGATGTAGTTTGCGAGGATTGCCACGGGGAGTTACCGGCTTCTAATGAGGTTCCTGAAAAACCCACCACCGAAACCTGCTTAAGCTGTCATGAAAAAACCTACAGTGCCCTGGCACTGCTTACATAAGAAAAATGGGGAGACCGCAATCCCCATATGTCTCATGAGGGGGAGCTCGATTGTACAGTATGCCATAAAGTTCACTCCCCCTTTGACTATTACTGTAATGCATGTCCAAGCGCAGCGTAGCCGCAACCAAATAAAAAATCTTGTTAAAATAACAAGATCTGGGGATTTAATAGCATAACTGGAGTCCACCGGACAGATTTCAATAGAGGTGATATTATGGCCGAGAAGGAAATTACAATATCCCAGTTTGCAGACGAACTAAATGAGAGGCTTACTAGCGGCAAAACCGTAGATTGCTGCAAAAAAGAGCTTCTACGCCTTGTCGATATCATAAAAGAAAAAATCGGTAATGAAAAAATCCTGGTAGACTGGAAAGATTAATAGTAGGTCGGCTCTATTTCGATAAGAACAATAAAAAATCAGGAAGAGCCGATATTTCCTTATCGGACTCTACCTTGTAGAACAAAGCTCCTGCATCTTCTGCTGTTTTTTTATCGTAATCCGTATCCCCTATCAATAGAATATGATCGAAACCTTTTCTTTTTATCTCTTTAAGGAATTTTGACTTTCCTCCTCCATTTATCTCTTTAAAATATTCTCTTAAACCCCTTATCTCTATCTCATGTATTAATTCTTCGTAAGGTACTCCGGAAGTTAGAAAAAGCTCATACCCATTTTTGCCCAGTTGATCAAGTACCTTTCTAACCGAGGGAAACTCCGACAGTTGTTTTAACTCTTTTTTATTGATAGATGAATATACATTGCTCCATCTTTGCTTTTCTTCGTCTTTAGCCTGAATATTTAAAGCGGAAAGTGTATGGGAGAGTTGAAAGAAACGGCTCGCTCCTGCAGTCCGTTCGAAAGATTCTTCGATAATTTTTCGATTCGCTTCCCCGGTATTAAAAATCTCTTCAAAGGCCTTTACATAATTTTTCTTTTTTATATTTCGAGAGTCGATAAGTGTACCATCGAAATCAAATACTACAGCTATTCTTTTCTTTCCCATTTTATCCAATACCTTTAGCTAAATTAAATAACTCTTAAAAGAATCCGGTATTATGATCAGACCCCTGAAAGCCGATTTTGCCTCACTAATGGCTTGCTCAGTAGAGTACTCTCTCTTACTGAAGTCAAAATGACACAAGACCAGAGTTTTTACTCCAGCCCTTTCTGCTATCTCGCCGGCCTGTCTTGCCGAAGAATGACCGGATTTGTTTAATACATTCTCTTCTCCCACGCTTCCAGAACTCTCATGAATCAACATCTTTGCCCCTTTTGCATACAAACCCACTTTTTCACAAGGGCTCGTGTCGCTCGAATATACGATAGAAGAATAAGAAGTAGATATTTTTAATCCAGAAGTAGATACAGAATGAACTACCGGGAAAAGGGAAATCTCTACACCGGGTTCAACTACATGTTTTCCTTCTTCAATTGAAACCCATTTCATTGGAAAGAGGGCCTCCCTGGAAAGAAGGGAAAATAAATTACATAGCTCTTTTGCTTTTCTTTCTGTACTTGTGTTAGTTATAATAGTAAGAGGTTTCTCTCTTTTCATTAACCAGAGGTTATGTATTAAAGAGGGTAAAGCATAGATATGATCGGTATGTTCATGGGTAATAACAACACAATCAAGTTCAAGCGGATTAATACCCACCTTTTTAAGAGATTGTACGGGACTACCGGATACATCAACCAGAATGGAATTACCCTGATATAGAATTAAAAAGGAGACATTAGAATCCTCTGCACTTTGTACTCCACCCGACGTACCAAAGAAGACAATGTTCACGCACCTCTCCTCCTCTGTCTTAATAATGGTAAAACAACCGATATCAAAGATAGAACGATAAATGCCAGAGAAATCGGCTTGGTAAAGAACACAAGATAATTGCCCTCTGCAAGTTTTACGGCTCTCCGGAAGTTCTCTTCAAACATCCCCCCAAGGATAATTCCCAAAACTATGGGAGCTATAGGGTAATCCCCCTTTTTCAGGAAATAACCTATAACCCCGAGTATCAGAGCTACCCCCATATCAAAAGTTGCAGCAAGAATAGCTCTGCCCTGGATTGCGTAGGAGCCTATCATGGAAAGTACCAGGATAACCGGAACCAGAACGGCGATGGGAACAGAGAGAACACGGGGAAACCATTTAACTCCGAAGTATTGAAAGGTAAGCATAAAAACATTGGAGAGAAAAAGGGCAAAGAAAATAGCATAAACCAGATAAAGATTCTGGCTGAAAAGCTGGTATCCCGGGACAACACCTTTTATCAGAAGTGCACTTAAAAGGACTGCAGTTGAGGAATCACCCGGAATACCCAGGGAAAGAGCCGGAATCAGAGCTCCACCGGTTACAGCATTGTTTGCAACTTCAGGTGCAACCACCCCTTCCAGACATCCGCTTCCCAATTGGTTTAGCTTTTTTGATCTCCGGGTTACTTTTTTTGCCCTTTCGTAACTCAAGAAAACAGCGATAGATGCGCCGGTACCAGGTATGGCACCTATCATTGTCCCGATACCTATCGACTCGAGAATGATCCTCCACATCCTCACAATTTTTCCCAGAGACGGGAAGAATCTCTCCATTTTAACTTGTTTGGGAGCTATCATACCCTCTTTTATTCTCTCCAGGTCTAAAAGGGCCTGGGATATACCAAACAGACCAATAAGTGCAGGAATGAGATTTATTCCGCTGGAAAGGGGGGTTTTTGCGAAAAGCCGGGGAAAAGGTATACGAAGGGAACTGGAAAAGGGATCCGTACCCAGAAGCGAAAGGGTAAGTCCGAATGCACCCATGAGGATTCCTCTGGACAGGTTCCTGGAGGAGACAGAAGCAATAATTGTAAGACCTACCAGTGCCAGGCATGCTCTTTCCGCAGGTCCGAAGAGTAAAGTAAATCGGGCAATTAAAGGTGAGAACGTCATTAAAAGAATTAGACTTCCTATTCCCCCCAGGAAGGAGGCTATTACAGCTCCACCTAGAGCCTGACCTGCAAGCCCCTTTTGAGTCATTGCAAGTCCATCGTACACTGTGGCAATGGCATTTGGATTACCCGGTATTCCAAGAAGAATTGCAGGAATTGAAGCACCTGAAACAGCCCCACAATAAACACCCAACAGAAGAGCCATTCCAGCAGCCTGGGAAAGTTTAAAACTTATGGGCAGCATCAGGGCTATTCCCATGGTTGCTGTTAAACCTGGTAAACTACCCAGGATTATCCCCAGCACCTCACCCATAGCAACCAACAGAATAGTCTGAGTATTAAATATTTGTGTGAACCCTTCGATTAACGGTGCCAATATATTCCTCCGAAGCAAACGATTTTAACAAAGTCATAAGATGCCTGCAAATAGCGCCGCCTGTTTCGCCTTGTCATTCACCAGAAAATAACACCCTTTGCCAAACTTACCATAAAAATTTGACCGAATACCAGATAAATAATCTCTGTTACCCCTGTTGCAATAAAAATCGGAAAAAGCATGTGGTTTTTGTTTTTTCTCCATCTTTTTAGAAGAAAAACGGCAATCAGGAATATTGCAGCCAGAATAAAAAAGGTAATACCTGCTGAAAAATTACTATTCGTAAACAGAGAAATATCGGTACTTCTACCCCAGGAATAGAGATAGCGGGTTATGAACCTTCCCAGTGAATAAATGAGTAAAGTGAAAATAGTGCCTGCTGTAAGTCCTGTCAGGTATTCCGGAAGAAGTTTTATCTGAACATTCTTTATTCTGTTGAAATAAACAAGGGTATAAATAAAAACAGTAGTACAAAGAATAAACCCGAGCCTCCTGAAAAGAAAAACGTAGAGGAAGGATAAAAGCAAATTAATTAATATGACTCTCTTTGTTTCCGGTTTTATCTTTTCTTTATTCTCTTCTCTCTTTCTCTCCTCTTTTGTGAAGATATACAGAGATGAAGCCAGCATTATAAATCCCGTTCCCACAGGAATAGCTCGTGATCCGGGGTCCCATCCCTTTTCATCACCTATCATTCGACGGCTTTCAATTGAAAAACTGAAAATGATATAAAAAACAGAGAAAGCTATGAAAACCAATGCTATTAACCTTCGAATCGATAATCCCATTTTTACTCAGTGCTGTTAGCCCCCCTTAAGTTTTATTATTTTAACCAAATTTTACCTTGGATGGATTTATGTTCAGTGCTTAATCACAATTTATTGACCACCCGGTATACCGGACTTTATCCAGTACCGGGTGGTATTTTATCTCACCTGAGTAGACCCGCTTCCCTCATTATAGTAATATATGCCTGCTCGATTTTTTTAAAATACTCATCCAACTCCTTTCCTTCGTAGTAGGCAAGTATAAGCCCGTTCTCTTTCATGAAGTTTTGATAAGTTTGCGAATTATACGCTTGCCTTACAATTTCTATTAGCTTATCCTTGATATGCTCGGGCGTACCTTTCTTAACAGAGATCGAACGGAAAGAGCCGCCCGGCACATCAAGGTTCTCAAAACCTGCCTCTTTAAGGGTGGGAACACCGTTCAAATCTTTAAGCCTGCTTCGTTCGTTATAGAGTATGACCAAGGGTTTAAGTTTATCCTGGTTAGCCAGTATTTCCGACTGGGAGAAAATTCCCACATCACAGTGACCGCCCAACACATTGACCCGAAGATCCTTACCGCCGTTGAAAGGAGTTACATTAAAGACTCCTCCGAATGCAAGATTCATAC
Source organism: Spirochaetota bacterium (assembly GCA_003645645.1). Classification (GTDB taxonomy): domain Bacteria; phylum Spirochaetota; class Spirochaetia; order SPDA01; family B32-G16; genus B32-G16. The sequence goes on from QNBH01000069.1 coordinate 5,472, forward strand.
CTACAGAGGCTACGCCGGTAGCACCACCCATTCCGGCATTACCAAGGCTGATCGTCCCTGGGTTTTTCTTAGCTGCACTTACAAGATCTTGCATGTTTTGCCAGGGCTTTTCCTTCAATACTGCTACAATAAAAGGATCCCAATTCAGTCCTGCTATACCTTCCAGCTCTTTATATCCGTCGGTGAGCCCTTGGAGAGTAGCGGATACCGTGTGAGTCCCGCTTGCCAGTAGAGTGTATCCATCGGCCGGGAGGTTTAACACTTCGTTTGTCCCTTTCGAACTTCCGGCTCCGCTTATATTACTGACAATAATGTTAGCCTCGGTGAACTTCTTCATCTCTTCTACAAGGGGACGGAAGATCAGATCGGTTCCACCGCCGGCACTGTAAGGGACAACCACAGTAATACTTTTTTCGGGATCAGGCCAAACCTCTTCTTTCTGACCTTCTGCATAGTTGGAAAGAATAAACACCAGGGTAAAGATCAATAGAAACAAAGATTTTTTTTCCATTTTAAAGTCCTCCTTAGAAAATTTTTATAAATTATTCGTCCTGTATGACAGGCGTAATACTTTTCTCTGTAGTTACTATCACTTCGACTCCCAGTTCGTGAAGAGCTTCTTTCTCTTCGATATTTAGCGAGTCGGTTATGAAAATATCAACATCTTCCCAGTCACAGACATGAGCCATGGAAACCTTTCCCTTTTTTGAAGAATCTGCAAGAAGGCACACCTTTTCACTACTTTTTATCATACTCCTTTTGGTTTCTGCTTCTATAAGGTTGGTGCAACTGATCCCTTTCTGAAAAGAAAAACTGGTAGCCCCCAGAAACAATAGATCAGCATTCAGATGGCTTAAGAAAAACCGGGTCGCTTCACCGATTATGGCCATTGAGGGACGCCTTAAAGCTCCACCAGATATGAGTAACTCTATGTTATCGCAATGGGACAACTCTTGAGAAACAAGAAGAGAGTTTGTAATTACAGTGAGCTGCATCTCTTTTATATATCTGGCCAGATATGCAGTAGTACTTCCTGAATCGATAATTATTGTTGCGCCCGGCTGGATAAGAGAGACTGCTTGCCTGGCGATCCCGTCCTTCTGCTCTTTAAACTCATCAATAGTTCTGGATACCATGCGGATGAGCCTGCGATTTTCTGCACTTATCGCCCCTCCGTGGGTTCTTATAAGAAAGCCCTTGTTTTCTAGAGATTCAAAATCACTTCTAATGGTTACCTTGGAAACATTAAAAAGACGAGCCAGCTCATTTACTGTAACTTTGCCTTTACTTTCAAGAAGTTTGAGTATTTCTTCTTGCCTTTCGAAAGATATCACACCATTAATATAGGATATTTCGTAAGATTTGTCAAGCAAAAGAAAGAAATGTAAAGAGAGGGGAGCCAGGTCTACACATTTGACAAAAGATAATATTAAGACCGGAAGGGTTGTCAAAAGGGTATGTCGGACTCTTGACTTTTAAGGTTTTAATGTTGAGAATAAACAACTGTAAGATTAATGAAGATAACCAATCAGATAAACAATATTATTCCCGGTCTCATAAAGGAGCTAAAAGAGAGTATAATTAACGAATGTAATGTAGAAACAAGAGACCACCTTGGTCTGGCTGGTAGAACAGAGATCTACGAGATGCTCGATTGTATACTCTCTATCCTTTTCCCCGCACGTTATAGCAAGGAGCAGGTTCCGAAAGATGAGCTTGCCCTTTTTCTAAGCGATATTATCCAGCATATAATCTATAAATTTCAGAAACACATCAAAGAAGTTTTACACTACCGGTGTGAAGACGATAAGTGCGATCATTGCGGCTGTGATGACAGGGCATACGCAATACTGTTCGGACTCCTTGAATCTCTTCCTTCAATAAGAAGGATGCTAATAGAGGATGTAAAGGCAGGGTATGAGAGCGATCCTGCAGCAACCTCCATGGACGAGATTGTCTTAAGCTACCCCTATATAGATGCCGTAGCCACTTATCGCATAGCTCATACGCTGTACAGAGAAAAAGTTCCTATTATCCCCCGAATAATGACCGAGAGAGCTCACTCCAATACCGGTATTGATATACATCCGGGGGCAGAGATAGGTCCCGGCCTGTTTATCGATCATGGAACCGGAGTGGTAATTGGGGAGACTACCCGTATAGGTAGAAACGTTAAAATATACCAGGGAGTAACCCTTGGAGCCCTCTCTCCTTTCGATAAAAACGGCAGGCCCAGAAAGGGGGAGAAACGCCATCCCGATATTGAGGATGATGTTATTATCTATGCAAACGCCACTATTCTGGGTGGTAAAACGGTTATCGGTAAGGGTGCTATTATCGGAGGTAATACATGGATAACAAGCTCCGTCCCTCCTGGAGCAATTGTCTATCACAATGTATACGCGCCTCGTTGATAATTCCTCTATAGGTTATGAGACTTTAAACTGCCCTATCTTGCTGTTTAATACCTCCACCGTACTGTTGTTTCTTTCCGCCAAATCCCTTAAATTTTTAAGCGCCTGAAGCATCTCGTCTCCTCCGGCTTTCTGTTCCATGGAAGCATGCAAGATCTCGGAAGCCAGATTCTTTAGTTTCTCTATTGCATTAAGCATTTCATTGCTTCCACTGTCTTCCTCTTCTACTGCTTTTTTTATCTGTATCGAGAGATCGACCAGATGCTGAATCGATTCCACAATTTCATCTATACCTGCCTTCTGTTCCTGCATTGCATTGGCGATTTCTGTATTGATCTCGACCGTCCGCTCTATGTCTTCCATAATTTCATTAAAAGCTCTTCCCGCTTCGGTCGATAGCTCTGTCCCTTTCTCGATTTTTTCCAGAGTTTCTGTAACAATCTGCTTTATCTTACCGGCTTCTCCTGCAGAATCGGCTGCTAAACTACCTATCTCCTCCGCTACTACCGCAAAACCTCTTCCTGCTTCTCCTGCATGTGCGGCCTCTATAGAGGCATTCATGGAGAGGAGATTGGTTGTAGCGGCTATTTTGGTTATCCCCATTACAGAGGTCTGTATTTTTGAGGATGCCTGCTGAATCTCTTTTATCGCTTCAACTGTGGCCTTGATCTTCTCCCCCCCTCCCTTGGCTATACTGGAAAGCTTTTCGCTTATATGCCTTGCAGATTCCGTATTCTTGCTCACAGCACTTATCGAACTGGCCATCTCCTCCATACTTGCCGAGCTCTCTTCAATAGCGCTGGACTGATCTTCTACATGTTCTTTTATGTTTCTTGCAAGCCCTGCCATGTGTTTTACTGCCTTTACCGTATCCTCAATAACCTCATTCTGTCTCTCCAGGCTTTTGTGTACATTGTTTATTGAAGATACCATCTCCTGCACAGTAGCTCCCGATTCTTCCACAGAAGAGATTAAATCTTCATTGGCATGCTCCACATTGCGTGAGGCTTCTTTCATACTTCTTATAAACTCATCCAGGGTATCCAACATTTTATCAAGTGCCTCTCCTATTTGTCCAATCTCATCCCTGGAAGCAACTTTTGAGCGCATGGTAAGATCTTTTTCTTCGATTGAATGAACAACCTCGACAAGATTTCTCACGGGCTTAAGGTTTGCTCTTATACTCACACTTATAATCAGAGTTGCCAGAATAACAATACAGATGATTACAAAAAGTAGCATTTTTATATTATTTGCCCTTAAATTGGAAAGTTCGGTATATGCAACTACTACCCTGTGGATGGTGTCTTTTAACTGTACGGCTCTGCCAACTTCTACCTCTCCCAGATATCTTTTCATCTGATTTAAGGATGTACCCGGAGATATTATAGATGATATGGCAGCCTTAAATGATCTCCATTCCTCCTCCCAGGAGGCAATCAAGTCCAGTATCTCATCACTCTTTGTCTTTCCCAATCCGAGTTCTTTATCCCCATTTATGAGTCCATTCTTAAATCTTTCGTATGTTTCAATCTCTTTCTGGATTCTGCCCTTTAACTCCTCTGCCTTTCCCCTATCACCCTCCTGTATTGCATTAACATAGGATGCACAATAGTAGCCCAACAGAATAGTTCTCATTCTCTGACTACCGGATACATCTATTGCATTTGCAAATCCGTCGATTCGTGAAAAAAGGAAGAAAACTACTGCCAGAATCAACACTATAAAGACGCCTGTGAATCCCACTAAAAAAGTTATCTTCTTCAAGATGCTGGATTTTTTCTCTTTTTTCATCTCTTTCTCCCTTATTTTTATCGGCATGTTAAAACATTACCCTAGAAATTGCAATTACCACTATTATAATAATGTTTATTCTAAAATCCTGCTGGCATAAACGGGTTATCCCTGGACCTTACTGTAGGATGGATACCCAGTCTCGTTAAGGAAAAGTCGTAGCGTACCGGATCTTCCGGATCGAATTTCCTGAAGGATTCTGTAATTTCAAGAGTAGTTTTTCTATCTGCCTGTCTTCTCGATGTCAGTCCCAGGGCTCTTCCGTTTTTAAGCATATGAGTATCCAGAGGTACTAAGAGGGCTGACGGATTGAGTTCCACCCATCCCCCAGGATCCACAGAGTCTGAGCGAACCATCCATCTGAGAAATAGGTTAAGTCTTTTGCATGCTCCACCCTTCTCCGGTGCCGGGAGAATAAAACCCATATCTCCACCGCTTTTCTTCGATAAGATCCTTACAAACCTCTCGAGTGCCGGAAAGAGATTTTCAGAGCCACTCTTTTGTGACTTAAGATATCCTTCCATGAAACACGACTCCAGAGTGCCGTACTCCCTGATCGTCTCTGCTATTCCGGTTAGTAAAGCAGAGATATGCTCCCCCCTGAAAAAGCGATAGGAGAAGTTCCTGTAGAGTTTTTTAAACTCTCCTTCAGAGATGTTGAGCAGGGCCTCCCTGGGAGAGCTCAACGGAGTAAGCACCGAATCTACCGCCTTTTTTATACCTGACACCCTGCCCATTGCCAGCGAAGAAGCGATCAGTGCTACTATTTCTCTGTCTTCCCGATTAGAATATTTTCGGGGAAACTCCAGCGGATCGGGTGGAATATATTGAGGCTTATGGTACTTTTTGTATAGAAGTTCCAGATACTCTCCTGTATCCAATCTGTTGAACCCTTTAACATATTCCCCTGTTGTTTAAGAAACCGGAATACTTTCTGTCTGTAACTTTAGTATGATTTACCAGCCAGTTCTGTAAAAAGAAGATAAGCTCCTTCACATTGGTTCCTTCCTTTGAAAATTGCTCGATTGTCTTTCTGTAAAGTTCGTTTATAAGCTCTACAAGTCTTTATGCTGGGCATCCAGCTCTTTAATACTCACGGAATATATGTTACTCCATTCCATGAGAGTCATGTTTTCTCTCCCTTCTGATGTTAGATTATAATGTTTAGACCTTTAGCAGTCTCATAAATACAGGATGTACAGATTAATAATTAAATCCCGTAAGCTCCTCACTCAATCTCCAGAGTTTCCCCCCGATTTCAGGAGTATAACCTTTAAAATCTATATCTACAGGTTTTTTATTAACAAAAAACTTTCCGCTTACCCCTTTTACCTCGGGAGATGCTGCAAGATACACACCGGTTTCACACTTCTCACTGAGGAAAAGCTGTAGAAAGTTTGCAAAAAAGCGTATCACTTGCGGAAGATTTCTTCCCAGATTTGACTTAACCAGCCCCGGATGAAAGGAGTTGGCGGTTACACCACTTCCCTCAATTTTTCTAGAAAGTTCAACCGTAAAAATTTCCCTGCACAAAGCGGCCTGGATCGCAGTCTTGATACCACTCCAGTTTTTCTTATACTGTAAATCTTCGAGCTTAACCCGGGCCTTCTTTAAAATAGACGGACCTCCTGTTACGGTAATAATCCTTGAGGGGGCACTTCTCTTGAGCAACTCCAGTAATAAACCTGTAAGCAAGAAATGGCTTAAGTAATCCACAGCCAGAGTTTTCTCTATTCCATCGGGCGTCTCTTCTCTTCTCCACACCAGAATACCTGCCGTATTTGAAAGAACATGGAGTCTCGTGACTCTTCCCTTAACCTCTTCCGCCAGATTGCGTACAGCATTTTGAACAGATAGATCGGCAGTTATCAGATCGATGTTGTTGTTTCCCGAGCGCTCCGCTATCTCCGCCAGTGTTTTCTCTCCTCTCTCTTCACTTCTGCATACCAGTATAACCTTTGCACCCAACTCCGCCAGGCCGGTGGCGACCGCCTTTCCAACCCCCGAACTTCCACCGGTTATAAGACAGACTTTGTTTTCCATGCTACTCATTTTTTGCCTCTTCCATGAGCCAGCTCTTAAGGAGCTCCACTAACTCGTGGTGTAAAGGCTCGGCTTCCTGTTCCCTGTATCGTTTAAAAGCGCTGAGAATCGAAGGTTTCCCCCTCTCTTCACGAAGAATATGATTCATATCTTCTATTATATGCCATTGTACTTTACCCTTTACCAATTCTGCGATTGTTTTTGCCTGCTCGGGGGGAGTCTGGATATCCTTATCACCGGCAATTACCAGAGTCGGACAGGTTACACATTTGAGTGCCTCCTCTACGTTGTAGAGGAAGTGTTCTCTCATCCATTTTGCATTTATCTTTTTAAATCCAACCCTCATAACCGCTGCATTGGAATCCAGTATCTTATTGTGAAGTTTCTCTATTCTCTTTTGTGCTTTCTCTTTTAGGTTTAAAACTCTAAATAAAAATCCCTTTAAGCCTCCTGTATTTGAAAGCTCCCACAGCGCCATCTCACTCTGCCTCTTTATAGTTTGTCTTAAGGATTCTGCAACACCTGATATCAGTATGAGCCCATGTACTGGATTTTTTTGATTTACCACTGCTGCCAGAATCGCCCCCTCGCTGTGGCCAAGAATATATATTTTATCCGGATTTATTCCATGATAAGACTTTAAAAAGGTCAATACCTTCTCGGCATCGAATACGAAATCCCAGAAACCTGTCTCCAGATAGTTGCCTTCACTCTCACCTACTCCTCTCTTATCGTATCTTAGTACTGCTAATCCTGCATCATTTATTACTTCTGCAAGGAGCTTGAAGGTATTGATCTTTACTTTTCTATGATTCTCGTTTCTGTCGACCTCGCCCGAACCTCCAATAAAGAGGATTGCAGGACATTGAGCATTTTTATGGGGTTCTCCGGCTGGTGATATTTTTATTTCTTCGGGGAACGATATTGTTCCCCTTATTTTTATCGGAGTCAGGATGGTAACTTCTTCTTCTATGAATTTTTTATTCATTAAAGGTCCCCCCCTTGTCAGAGACGGCCTCAGCCTGGCGCATAATTATCGATAGGGAATATTAGCGCCTTTCTCAACAGGGCCTATAATCCATCTTATAAAATAAAGCAATGAAAGTATCCCAAGAGCTAAACCCAGCATAAGCGGAAACCAGTCACCCCACTTTAGATACAGGGTATTGGTGTGCTCCTTTAAAGGAACATCCACGACAATAAAGGATTCCTCGTAATAGGGAGCATCCGCCTTAAGTGTTCCGGTAGTATCCACATAGGAGGTCAACCCCGATGCGGTAGCCCTTAAAAGAGGTCTTCTTGTTTCTAGTGCCCTGAACTTTGCGTTTATGAAGTGCTGTTTGGCCTCCGTTTCTGTGAGAGACCAGAAGTCGTTGGAAAGATTTATTATCATATCCGCCCCTGCCAGCACAAACTCTCTCACTTCTCCCGGAAAACTGTCTTCAAAACAGATGGGAGTGGAGAAAGAGAACAGGGGATGATTAAACACGGTCCGTTTATCACCAGGTTCCCAGAGATTAACATCAAAGTTGAGCAAAGCTCATGCAACCATGGTAGTTCTTCTTTAAAAGGAAAATACTCTGTAAAGGGAACAAGATGAACTTTATGGTAAGTTTCGAGTCGCTCTCCCTCATCCGAGAAAAACACGGAGGCATTGTAATCGAGACGTATTTCTTTACCATCTTCATCCTGTGTTATAAGATAGTCATCGTTTCCAGTAACAAGCCATATCCTTCTCTCCTTCTGGTACCTTAAAAAATCGTGTACCAGCCGGGCCAGGTGGTGTTCTTCGGGATCGTACTTACTCCATCGACGTATATTTGGTACAAAGGCTGTCTCCGACCAGACCACCAGATCTGGATCGGGGCTTTCTTTAAGAGCCTGGTCTGTAAGTCTTGTTAGTCTGTTAAGGCCTATCTGATAATCGTGCTTCCTGGGATCTGTATTTTGCTGTATCAATACGATTCTAACAGTGCGATCGGTTGACTTTGATTCCTCCTGGGAGATAGTTGAATATCCGTGTATTATAGAGAATACGAACAGGATAAAAAACAGGGCAATCGGAAGCATGGGTTTACCCTCTTTTTTAAGAGGTCTTAAGAAATGATCAAGCACTTCGACGACGACGGAATTGCACAGAGTAACGATAAAAGTAACTCCCCATACTCCCGTGAGGGAAGCTATCTGAATCAGAGGTATAAAATCGTACTGGGATACACCCAGCATCGACCAGGGATAACCCATAAATCCGTAGGACCTGAGATAATCGAAGACCACCATTGCAGCCGGAAACACCAGAAATCTTAGCCTTCCTGCCTGTTTGTATATCCATATAGTCGGAAGCATAAATAGTGTATAAATTAGCAGGTAATATCCAGTAATAAATTGCAAGGAGATGAGACTGAAAGTACCCAGCCAGTAATTGGTTAGCATGGTATGAATCACACCAAAACTTACACCGTAAAAAACTGCCCTCCTGTAGTTTGTATTTTTAATCACCAACAAAAGGGGCACCAGGGAAACCCAGGCAAGTTCGGAAAACCCCTTAAGACTTATAAAGGAGGGAAAGGAGAGGGTGTATAGCATGGATGAGAGAAGTGAAAGGGGCAAAGCCCACCTGCCTGTAAAGCTCTCCATTCCATTAAAAGTAAGTGCCAGAATCTTTCTCTTTGACCGGAAATAGGCCAGTGCAGTACCGTTTAACAGTAAAAAGGGAAGAAACCTCATGAGTGCATTTGCCCTCTCCAGTGTCGAGTCAGGAGCGAGACTTAGATTACCGCTGGTTACCTGAAACCTCTGTACATAGTCCATGTTTGCATTGAGAGCATAAGTATAGTAGAAAATAAAGAGCACAAGGGTGGTGATAAAGAGAATCTCAGGGATTTGCAGGATAAAAAAGAAAAGGTTTTTTCTTCTATTGGTAATAAGTGATACGCCCCAGAAAAGGTGGACAGCTATCAGAGAGAGAAATAAAATATCGGAAACATTTCCTCCCCCACCAGGGTTACCTATAGGTCCAATAATAAGATAGAAAATCTCAAGAACAGAGACTGAAAAAATAGCCATTGAGAAAGTTTTTATGCTCGAGTACAGTTTCAAAACAGGAGTTTGTAATGATCGGTTTGTTCTAAGATTATCCCTTACTTCCATGGGGTTATTCCTTAGTTAAAATAACTTTAACTGGTTATCGCCATCGACTTTACTTTTTCTCTTCCTGGAAAGCCTTAGACTATCCCAGATTTCTTTAGCCTTATCTAACTTCCCCATCTTCTTGTACATCCGGGCCGCCGCTTTTTTATCACCGGCTTTAAGAAAGCAACGGGCGGCATCCCCGTAGGATTCAATTTGTCTGTATACTCTTGCAGCAGATCTATAATCTTCTGATATTTCATAAATAGAGGCAGCCTGGATAAAGTCATTGTTTTTAAGACATCCCAATGCGGCTTCCTTTAAATTATCACTACTTACAAGAAAATCAATAGCCCTTTGGTAGTTTTCCTTGTTTGCTAAAAAGAGTTTGTAGTTTAATTCGGTTACCGGTAGTTCTTCGAGTGCACTATTAAAGGCCTTTCTGTCCTTATCATACATACTGCACGCCAGAAGGTTGGGATCGTTATTCTCGCCGGCTCTTTTTTCGATCAGTTTTAAAAAATTCTTAAGCTTGTCGGGTGAGCTCCGCCTAAACTCAATATCTTCTAATATAGTGAAAACGATATTATAATTTTTAACTTCCAGAATCAGTTTAAATAATGTATCTGTCAATCCGATTAAAATGCGGGGAGTAATGATAAGCCAGAAAAGATAATCGTTTATTATCTTTCTTGAGTCCTCGTTGGGGTAAGCTCTTATATGAAGATAAAATATCTTTATTATGCTGTCTTCTATTTTACTGTCCATGAAGAACCATATCCCCTTTCTTTGCTTATCTATCAGGTAGGCCAAAAAATCCTTTGAAAGATTCAGACTTTCACGATGCTCAATGTACTCTTCGATGAGGTCGAACCTGTCCTCGTCAAAAAAATAACGCAGTATCCGCTCATCGTCATCAAGCCTTAAGGAAGCTTCTATTATCCCTTCGGGGAAATTAATAGCCCGGTACCTGGCAAGAGCACTCCAGTAAGCTCTTCTTTTCATCTTTTCTTCCGCTTCGGAAAACAGTTTATGAGCCCTTCCTCTGTTATAATCTCCATCCTTGTAGATATAGTCTTCCAGAATAGCGGCAATCTCCTCCCATTTCTCCTCTTTTCCCAGTTTTTCAAGCTCATTTGCCGCCTCGTAATAGTGTTCCAGCTCAATCAGACACTGCACTTCCCCCTCTTTGTCCTCGAGCACCCGGTATTCCTTGAGGGCTGCCTCGTAATATCCCCTTTTGAAGAACATCGGTGCCGACTTCTCCGGCATGGAAAGTGCCGAATATCTAAGTGCAGACCACATCGTGCGATTACTCTTCTCGTAATTTTGAGCTTCCTTAAGTAAAGAGGAGCGGTTTTCCTCTGACCGATCAACAAACATTTTAAAAGAGGAGATTGCAGAATCATACTCTCTTCTTTTCTGGTAAAGTTTCGCAGAGTTGTAGTAATCTTTCAATCTGATGTAGCACTTAAGAAGCATATCTTCGTTTTTTAATTTTTTAAAAAGAGGGGCGGCTTCTTTAAAGTTACCGGCTTTAAAATAGAGCTCTGCAGCTCTATCC
>QNBH01000070.1 GCA_003645645.1 Spirochaetota bacterium
AGAGGCAAAGTTAACAGAGAAAATCTCAGATACAGAGACAAGGTTAACAGAGAAAATAGCACTTTCGGAGGCAAGACTCAGCGAGAAATTAGCAACCTCAGAAACATTGCTGAACGATAAAATCGCAAATTTAGAGACAAGGTTAACAGATAAAATCGCAGATACAGAGGCAAAATTAACCGAGAAAATCGCACTTTCGGAGGCAAGACTCAGTGAGAAATTAACAACCTCGGAAACATTGCTGAACGATAAAATCGCAAATTCAAAATCAGAAATGATAAAATGGGCCTTTTTGTTCTGGATAGGTAACGTAATTACGATATTTGGCGGCTTAGTTGGGTTATTAAAAATAGCAAAGGTATTCTAAAAATAGCATACCGAGCGGATTGAGTGAATTTCTTCTAAATAAGGCTATCCATTATTGCGCTTATCATGTCGGATTGAAAAATCTCTTCCTCTTCAATGCTTAAAAACACCGATTCCCTTTATATAATCAATTTATCCCATATTGTAAGCCAATGGTAAAATAGTGAATTGTATCCATTTTGCCCTTCTCCAGATCCTTGTTCCATACAGATTCGAGTGTGTATCCTGCCCGTGCTTTTAGCTCTCCTTTCCACAGCGGAAACCCGGCCTCCAGATCAATCCCTATCTGAAGAGTTTTCTCTATCACCTCCTGGGTGAGGAACCTCGTCTCATCCTGGAAGGTTGGTCTCCCCTGTTCGTCGTATCCAGGATCGAAAATGGTTCCGTCTCCATCGGTTATCCCCTGGGAGGCATTTCCGTGCCGGAAGTAACGTCCCGAAAGCGTAATATCAAGAAATCTTATGGGTGAAATAAGAAGCTCCAGGGTAAGCCTGTCCGAGTTCGGCTCGAGCACAGGACCGAGGTTTACTCCCATGTGAGTATAATTCTGATAGTTTACGTCATCAGGATTATCACCACTGTCCAGGTGAGTGTAGGTATAGGGAGTGACCATGAGGTAATCCAGAGAAATCCTCTTAAACCTCCCATCCCCGAGAACCGGAAGAAGCGGCGTCCATGTAACCCCTGCCTGTATTGCCACCTTGTACTTGGTATCGAATTTAAATCTCACAAAATCGTTAAAGTGGAAATCATCCACATAAAAGACCACAGGAATGGTGATAGAATTAAAAAGCCGCAACCTCCCCGAAAGACCTGCAAAGGAGTTATCGGGAAATCCGAGCATCCCCTGGGTATGAAAAAAGAGATAAACCGGTACCAGGTAAAGAGGTTCGAACCTTCCGCCATAGACAACCGTTTCGAACGCACCGAGCTCAAACCATGATGTAACCGGTACATTGAGAGAATGGAGAGAAAGATACTTCTGCGTAAACCGTCCTGCTCCTCTGTTATTCGTGGCGGTAAGCAGGAGAAGCAGGTTCGTATAGGTAAACTTATCCGCCCGCCAGGTCATGGAAAAATGTCCCGAGCGAGGAGCTTCGCCTCCCAGTATTGCACCATTGTCGTAAAAAGGTCCGTAAGTGCTTCGCATCATTCCGGATTGGAAGTAAAGCTTCTCATTCCCAACAGCAAGGTTACCCAGAAAATCCTGGCGCACCAGATAGTTTCTACCGAATAAGTCGATATCACTCCAATCATCCAGAAAATCCCTGCAGGGAAGATTTCCGTAAGGGAGCACATAATCTCTTTCCTGCATATCCACAAGCCATACTCCAAGCCTGCCCGAAACAGAGACAGGATTACCGAGAAACCCTCCAAAAAGGAGGTCGGCTCCTGTCCTTCCGTAATAGAGGTCCTGGGAAAAACGACTTATGTGCCCACCGGCAGGGCGGAAGGCAAGCTTTCCTTCGATTTCTGAAAGGTATCTCCCGGCAATATCTCTGTCCTGCCTATCCCCTCTGGCAATCACAGCGTATAAAATATCTTTTACCACCTGTGCAGGATAAGGCCTGAGTGGTGGAAGATTATCTACAAGGCCCTTCCCCTCCCACAGGGAAATGTCTTTGTAAAGACTATCCCGGGGATCGCAAAGGATTTGTGAGAATAGATCAACCATGGGTATAAGAAAAAAGAGTAAAAGCAGCCCCACAGACTTTCTTTTCATAGGCACTCCATTGTGTCCGGTATGCATCGGCGCTACGGATCAGTGGCAGGGTGGCGGTGAGCTTGCTCACCAGTCGAACCGTCCGCTGAATCCGCTTGATGGCCGGCGCGAAGCGCAGGACAGAAAGCGAATTGCAATCAGCAGCGCCGATGGCATGGCGCGAAGCGTCCGCGCCATCCTGTATTTATCTGTACCCGATGCTGGCAAGTTTAGACAATTTTTTTGTACTTGTCATTTATTTTCAAAGGACTCTCCCGTGATTAAGCATGTTCCACACCATACAATGGAAGAATCTCTTTTTGTCATGGCTTAAAAGCACCGATTGTATCACCCAGAGCACATAGTGTAAACCCAAGTATAAATGCCAGTGCAGGCGATACCGCCCAGACAACGAGAATCTTCCTCACATGACGCCTGCTAAAGACAGCGCTGTGCCCCTCCTTGTAACTTCCCAGTCCAATAATGGCCCCCACATTGAGCTGAGCCAGCGCGGAGGGGATACCCAGAAGGGATGCAGAAAGCAGGAGGCTCCCAGTAACAACGGAAACAGCACTCGCTCCCAGGGGGCCGAATCGGGTAATTTCAGTTCCGGTATCTTTTACAACCCGCGGACCGAAGATGGATCCTCCGAAAGCAAAGCAGGGTGCCACAATAACCATGGCCAGAAGCATGGCTATCCCCGAAGTTGAATCGTCCGCTCCTATCTCCTTCTGGATTAATGAGGCTATGGGGCCGGTGGCATTTGCCACATTGTTTGCCCCGATGGAAAAGGCCACATAGCAGGCAGCAGCTATTACCCCCCACCGAAGGATGGGATGCCTGGCCAGAACAGCAAAATCCACTCCTCCCGTATTTCTGATCGGTTTATGAATGATATGACCGAGTGCATGCGTAAGAAGATATGCAAGCACAGGCATGATGATCCATGCAGGAATGATCCATGTAAGGAGAAAAGTAATCTTTAACCTATCGAGATAAAGGCCTGCTCCCACAAGGGCCAACACGGTAGCCTGACTTGTAGACTGCGGCACTCCAAGCAGATTTGCAAGCATTATGGAGAAGGCAATAGCCAGAAGCACCACCGTTACAACCCCGGAGCCCATTGCTTCGGATGGGATAATCCCCCTTCCTATGGTATCGGCAACCCTGCTGCCTGCAAGAAGCGCCCCTGCAAGCACACACAAGCCAAAAAGACCCGGAACAAGGTCGAGCCGCAAAACCCGGGCACCGTATGCAGTTGAAAAAGCCACTGCAGCACCGGAGCCCCCCATATTTACTCCGAGAAACATCGCTGCGAGCAGAGGTATTATAAAAGCAGGCCCCACCGATGTTAACAAATTTTAAAATCCCCCTTCTCCATCCACCAGATCACAAAACATTATCAAGATACCACCGGTAGGTCTTCTTAAGCCCCTCTTCTAAAGAGGTCTCTGCTCTCCACCCCAACTCGTTTATTCTCGACACATCCAGAAGCTTCCGGGGGGTGCCGTTGGGCTTACTCCTGTCCCAGATAAACTCACCCTTGTAGCCGATAATGGAAGCAATCAGCTCTGCAAGCTCCTTTATTGTAAGATCGGTGCCGGTACCTATGTTTACAAACTCCCCGATATCAGCAAAAGAATAGTTTTCAATGAGAAAGACAACCGCTTCCGCCAGGTCTTCCGAGTAAAGAAACTCCCTGCGGGGAGAGCCGTCACCCCAGAGAGTTACACTGGTGTTGTTCTTCTTTGCTTCATGAATCTTTCTCATCAATGCAGCAAGTGCATGAGATGTTTGAAGGTCAAAATTATCGTTGGGACCGTAAAGATTGGTAGGCATAACCGAAATAAAATCTGTCCCGTGCTGTTCGTTGAAATACCTGCACATTTTAATCGCAGAGATCTTGGCTATAGCATAGGGCTCGTTTGTGGGTTCGAGGGCTCCCGATAAAATATACTCTTCCCTCATAGGCTGGGGAGCAAACTTGGGATATATACATGAGGAGCCGAGATTTAACAGCTTTTTGACCCCATATTTGTAAGAGGCATGAATGACATTGGCAGATATCATTATGTTATCGTAAATAAAATCAGCCTTATAGGTGGAGTTCGCAAGGATACCTCCAACCTTCGCAGCGGCAAGGAAAACATAATCGGGTCTCTCCTCAATAAAAAACTCGTTAACAGCATACTGATCTCTTAAATCCAGTTCTTTGCTCGTTCTCTTTACAATATTGGAATACCCCTTCTCGTTAAGCTTCTTTACAATGGCAGAACCGACAAGCCCCCTGTGGCCGGCCACGTATATCTTATCCTGCTTATTCATTAGTGAATAACCTCTCACTCAAAATAATTCTTAACCCTGAATCCGCCGTTTTTAAGATGCACATCCCGCCTGGCGATCTCCATATCGGCCTCAACCATCATGCTTACAAGTTCTTTAAAGGTTACTTTGGGTTTCCACCCGAGCAACTCCCTTGCCTTTGAGGGATCACCCTGAAGAAGCTCCACCTCCGTGGGTCTGAAATACCGGGGGTCTATCTCCACAAGCACCCTTCCGGTTTCCCGATCCACTCCCTTCTCCTCCACACCGTTTCCCCGCCATTCGATCGTTAATCCGGCTTCCCTGAAGGCGAGCTCTGCAAACTCCCTCACGGTATGATTCTCTCCTGTAGCTATCACATAATCATCGGGTTTATCCTGCTGCAGGATCAACCACATCCCTTCAACATAATCACCGGCAAACCCCCAGTCACGCCTTGCATCCAGATTGCCCAGGTACACCTTTCTCTGTAACCCGAGCTTAATTCTTGCAACAGCCCTGGTTATCTTCCTGGTTACAAAAGTCTCCCCCCTTAAGGGGCTCTCATGATTAAACAGTATGCCGTTGCATGCAAACATCCCGTATGCCTCTCTGTAGTTGACCGTTATCCAGTAAGAGTAAAGTTTTGCAGCACCGTAGGGACTCCTCGGATAAAAGGGCGTTTTCTCGCTCTGGGGCACCTCCTGCACTTTTCCATAGAGCTCACTTGTGGAAGCCTGATAAAACTTAACCCTCTCCTCCATCTTTAAAATACGGATCGCCTCCAGCAGTCTTAAAGTCCCGAGTGCATCGGAGTTTGCCGTGTACTCGGGCGTCTCGAAAGATACCTTTACATGGCTCTGCGCACCGAGATTGTAAATCTCATCGGGCTGTACCTCCTGAATTATACGGATTAGGTTCGTGGAATCGGTAAGATCTCCATAGTGCAGGCGAAACATTATGTGCTCTTCATGGGGGTCCTGGTAGAGATGATCTATCCTGTCCGTGTTAAAAGAGGAAGCACGCCTCTTTATCCCGTGAACCTCATACCCTTTTGAAAGAAGAAAATCCGATAGATAGGCACCGTCCTGACCTGTAATGCCTGTAATAAGTGCTTTCCTCATGATTTTATCCTTTTTTGCCGTTTTTAGCATATCCCACAATTCGTTGATCTTTTCATGGTTTTCTTTTTTCTCAAGAAATCCTACACTACCGTGGGAACACAAGTCAAGGAAAGGAGTCGTAATAATGAAATATCCACGGCTGGTTATTGCAGGGACTCACAGCGGAGCGGGGAAAACGACAGTAACCCAGGGGATTATGCTCTCGTTGCTTGAACGAGGTTATACAGTACAACCGTACAAAGCAGGCCCCGATTATATCGATCCAGGCTTCCATACTGCTATCTGCGGCAGGCCCTCCAGGAATCTCGATACGATGCTCCTCCAGAAAAACAGTATCCTGGAACTCTTTGCCACCGATTCCCGGGATGCAGATATTTCGGTAATCGAAGGAGTGATGGGGTATTATGACGGTGCGGGAGGAAACGATGAGCGGGGAAGCACGGCTCATCTGGCTAAAATATTGAAAGCGCCGGTTATTTTAGTAATCGATGTAAGGGCGATGGCCGGAAGTGCCGGAGCCCTGGCTTACGGATTTATCAGATACAAAAAGGTTAACCATATCACAGGATTTATTCTAAACAATGCCGGTAGTGAAAATCATTATGCAATGACCAAAGAGGCAATCGAGAAAAAAACAGGACTTCCGGTATTTGGGTATTTACCGAAACGGGAAAACTTAAAATTGCCGGAACGTCACCTTGGTCTTGTCCCTGCATGGGAGTCCGAACCACAAAAAAAGTGGCGGAATAATTTAGCTTCTCTTATGAATCGATATGTAGATCTCAATGCCATAATCAAGACCGCACAAACCGCTTCTTCCCTTCCCCCTTTCTCTCCGATTGTTTTTTCGGGAAAGTATGCCCCTGTACCCGTTCGAATCGGTTATGCATTAGACCATGCCTTTCATTTTTACTATGCAGATAATCTCGACATCCTTAAACATCAGGGTGCAGAGCTCATCCCCTTCAGCCCGATTAAGGATTCCGCCCTTCCGGAAAACCTGGACGGTCTTTACTTCGGCGGCGGATATCCCGAACTGTTTGCAGATCAGCTTGAGAAAAATCGGTCTTTAAAGAAAGAAATTTACTTAAGTATTGAGCAGGGGATGCCGGTACTTGCGGAATGCGGCGGTTTAATGTATCTTATGGAATATTTAAGACCCTACAACGGAAAAGTGTATAAAATGGCAGGAATATTCCCCGGAACGGTAGAAATGGGCAAAAAACTGTATATGCTCGGCTATTATGAGGGAGAGTTAACAGAAGATACACCGATAGGAAAGAGGGGGAAACGCATAAAGGGGCATGTTTATCACTGGTCCAGGCTCATAAACTTTCCGGAAAATGCCTGCCGTCCCTTTATTTTAAGAAAAGCAGGAAAACCGGAACACAAAGACGGTTTTATTAAAAAGAACACCCTCGCAAGCTACCTTCACATTCATTTTGCAACCGATCCATCCTGTGTTAATAATTTTATAAAAAGCTGCAATAACTTCAGAAAAAAGCGGGAATTAAACTATGCGACCTGAAGAGATAACCGCAAAGAGCTTCGATATAATACGCTCGAGGCTTAAAAGTTTTTCGGCTCCACCTAATGTGCTGGATGTAGTAATAAGAATCGCCCATACCACCGGTGATGTGGATTTCGCAAAACAGTTTATTATTCCACAGTCTTCTGTGGAAGCCGGCGTAGAAGCACTTAAGAGCGGACATAACGTGGTAACCGATGTAGAGATGGTAAGAGCGGGAATACGCAGGCGTGCAGTAGAGCAGGCAGGTGGGAGAGTTCTCTGTTTTCTCAACAATCCGGAAGTAGCCGGGAAGGCCGATGAGCTGGGTAAAACTCGTTCGGCCGTTGCCATAGAAGAGGCGGCAGAATATATTGAAGGCGGCATAGTCGCAATCGGTAATGCTCCCACCGCACTTCAGACCGTTTGTGATCTGGTTGATGAAGGTAAATGTGCTCCAGCTCTGATTGTGGGAGTACCGGTTGGGTTTGTAGGCGCTGCGGAATCCAAGGAGCGTCTTGCTTCCATGGCCGTACACTATATTACTGTTTTAGGAGAACGGGGAGGAAGCCCAATTGCTGCTGCCATTGTCAATGCTCTCATTGCGCTGGCCCTTCAAAATACGGATCGAGCAATGAGTTATTCTGAGTCTGCACTTCTGTATACATCGGTTTTGGGTACTGTAAACGGGCTACGGCGGGGAATTACCACCGGTACCTGTGCACAAGCTGCAGCAAAAGCTGCGGTTACAATGCTCTGTTCCGGCAAGGAGGTAGACCGGGTAATTGTTAAACTTCCCAAAAGCAAGGCTCCTTTCTCGGAGAAAACTATAATGATTCCTGTGGAAGAGCATGAAATAAAAGGGGACTGTGCAGTGGCAGGGGTTCGTAAACAACCACCGGCAAAGCCTAAGGCTTTGCGAGCCCTGTAAGGGCTAACTAGTTTCCGCTTAAGCGGAAACTAGTTAGGTGGTTGTTTGCTCCGAAAGAAAGCCAACGGTCATAGCCTGCAGTGTGTCCCCCAGCTAGAAGACTTAATGACCACCGCCATAGGTACAAAGCTTTCTTTCGTAGTAAAGACAGCGGGGACGATCCGGATGACACCCACGGTCTTATCTTACGATGCACCGCAAGGTGGAAAGGGGAGCCCGGCGTTTCCCTGTATGGTGGGGCAGGAGTGGGGGTTGCTACAAAACCGGGGCTGGCCGTAAATATCGGAGAAATTGCCATCAATCCGGTACCACGGAGGATGATTCTGCGGGAAGTAGAGCCGTTTATTAGGCCGGACAGGGGTGTTTCTCTATTTTTCGAAGTACCGGGAGGAGAAGAAATTGCTCGAAAAACATGGAATCCCAGGCTCGGTATCGAGAAGGGAATATCAATCATAGGTACCACCGGAGTTGTGGAGCCGAAATCTTCCCGTGGTTACAAAGTCTCCGTTGCTGCACTTATAAGAGCTTCGGCGGCTCAGGGACGGAGGAAGTTGATTCTTGTCTCCGGGTATGTGGGAGAGAAGTTTACAGTAGAGACATGTGCCATTCCGGAAGAGTACATTGTTACTGTGGGAGACCATTTCGGATTTGCACTCAAACATTGTGTAAAAAAAGGGTGTACCGAGGTTTATATTGCAGGGCATATAGGCAAATTGAGCAAACTGGCCGCGGGACTGTTTAATACAAATCATAAATACGGAGATGCAAGATTGGAGACCATCGCCGCTCTGGCTGCCGCCGAAGGTGCCTCTCGTGACACGATTCGGGAACTACTCTCACTCAAACTGGCGGAAGCGGCTGTACCGATCCTGTGCAGGAATAACCTTCGATCGGTGTTCAGGAGTCTTGCAAACCGGATTATACAGAGAGTCGGTGAGTTTACAGACGGTAAAATAAACCCCGGGGTGGTGCTCCTGGATCTTCACGGCAATCCACTGGTTTCTGTGCCGGAAGATTTCATAAGGGAGAGGGGATGGCGGCGTTATTTATCGTAGGAATGGGACCTGGTTCCGGACAGTACCTGCTTCCGGTAGCTGAGCAGGCGATCCTCGATGCCGATATAATAGTGGGTGCCCCACGCCATGTAGAGGCATACAGGGGGAGGGGGCAGGAGGTTATTGAGATAAGGGGAAACATGGATGAGACTCTCGAGCACCTCCGGAAACACCTGGGAGGAGAGAAAAGAGGAGCCCTCCTTGTCTCGGGTGACCCCATGTTTTTCTCCCTTATGAGAAAGGTGAGGGAGCTCTTCGATCGGGATGAGTATGAGATTATTCCTGGTATTTCCAGCTTTCAGGTTGCATGTTGCAGGGCGGATATCATGTGGGAAAATGCCGCCTTTCTTTCGGTGCACGGCAGAAGTATGGAATCACTTAAATCCCTGCTTCATGAGAAAAGACCCGTCATTATTTTAACGGATAACAGGCACAATCCGGCGGAGATAGCCAGGTACTGCCTTAATTTTGAAAAGGGAAAGCGTAAAGTATGGGTGGGTAAAAACCTCTCTTACCGGGATGAGGTTATGTATCGGACCACACTGGAGGAATTGGCGCAGAGAGAGGAAAGGGGATTATGCGTAATGATAATAGAGGAAAGCAGTTAGGTACCCTGTACGGTGTAGGGGTGGGTCCAGGGGACCCGGAGCTTCTTACAATAAAAGCCTACAACCTTATAAGAGAGGCGGATGTGGTGTTTGTTCCTTCGCCAAGGAAAGGGGGTAAATCTTCAGCTCAAAGTATCGCCGAGGGGATAATGGAAGATAAGGATTCGGTAGAGTTTAAGGAACTGGTTTTCCCCATGAGCAGAAACGATGAAGTGCTCGAGAAACGCTGGAAGGAAAATGCAGAGATTGTCCTGGAAGCCTGCAGAAAATATTTAAAAGTGGTGTTTCTTACCCTGGGCGATCCCGCAATTTACAGCACATTTGCATATTTAATGCAGGAAGTAAGAAGGCTTGCACCGGAATTACCCGTCGTTACGGTACCGGGCATTCCGACCTTAACACTTGCCGTCGACCTGCTTAATATTCCCCTTATTACAGGAGAGCAAAAACTGGTTCTTACCCCGCTTCCGCAAAAAACAGATTCCCTGCGTCCCCTTCTCTCTCAATTCGATACCGTGGTTATTTACAAAATCGGAGAGCGGCTCAAGGAGTTGAAGGCCGTTATCAAAGAAGAAGGGCTGGAAGATTGCTGTTACTTTGTAAGCAGGGCGGGCATGCCCGGGCAGTACACCGCAAGGGGGCTGTCAAACATAGATTCAGGGCAGGTTGGGTATCTCTCCACCATGATCGTAAAACCTGCAGAGAAAAGGCCATGAAGGTTGTTTTTATCGGAGCAGGGCCGGGCGACCCGGACCTCATTACCGTCAAGGGATCGAAAATCATTCGAACTGCCGATATCATCATCTATGCGGGGTCGCTGGTTAATCCCCAACTGCTTGAAGGAAAGAGAAAGGAGACACCGGTGTATAATTCCGCTGAGATGAATCTGGACCAGATTAAAGCCATTTACCTGGATAACAGAGAAAGACCGGGAATTATTGCCAGGTTACACTCAGGCGATCCCTCTCTTTTCGGTGCAATTCAGGAGCAGATAGATTTATGTATTGAGGAGAATATAGGATATGAGATAATACCCGGGGTTTCCTCCTTTTCGGCAGGTGCTGCTGTATTAAAGCAGGAATTAACCCTCCCGGGAGTAAGCCAGACCGTTATCCTTACAAGGATTTCCGGGAGGACAAAGACTCCCCAAAGTGAATCTCTGGAAAAACTGGCACAACACCGCTGTACCATGGTTATTTTTCTTTCCGCCGCCTATATAGAAGATGTGGTAAGGAAACTCGGCATTTTCTATCCGAAGGATACACCCGTTGCAGTGGTGTATCGGGCGGGATGGCCCGAGGAGAAGATCCTTAAATCGAGCCTGGATAAAATAGCGGAATTGGTAAAACAGCATAAGATTAAGCGTCAGGCTCTCATATATGTGGGGAGGGTTCTATCTTCCGATTACGAACTGTCAAAGCTATACTCCTGGGAGTTTACCCACGGTTTTCGTAAAGGGAGAGATAAATGAAGGTCGCCGTTTTTTCGGTAACAGAAGAAGGGAAGAAACTGGGAGAAAAACTATGTCTGGATTTTTCCCATGCAACACTTTTTCACTGTCCCGGAAAGGGTAATCTCAAATTACGAGTCAAGGAGAACTTTACTCCCCATCAGGGTCTTGTCTTCATAATGGCTGCAGGCATAGTCGTCCGTATGATAGCTCCCCTTATTCGGAACAAGCATCGTGACCCCGCAGTGGTCGCTGTGGATGATTTCGCCAGGTACGCTGTCAGCTTGCTTTCAGGGCACGAAGGAGGGGCTAACCGGTTAACATATAGGGTGGCATCTGTTCTGGGCTCTGCTCCTGTTATTACAACCGGAACGGAAACCCAAAAGACGGTTGTTGTAGGTGTTGGTTGCAGAAAAAACGTTACCTCTGCCGAAATTGAACACGCCGTTACGAGTGCTTTGGAGATGGCCGGAGTTAACCTCGATCAGGTAAGGGTTACAGCAACCGCAAAAGCAAAGTACGGGGAATCGGGTTTGAAGGAGGCGATGGAAAATCTAAAGTTACCGCTTGTATATATCGAGCATGACAGGATCAACCTCGTAGGCAAGGAGCACATTTCTGAATCGCTGAGTTCGGAAAAACATCTGGGACTAAGGGCGGTGGCAGAACCATGTGCACTTCTGGCGGCTAAAAACGGCGGGTTTTTACTTAGAAAATGCGTAATCGGTCCTGTTACGATTGCGCTTGTGCGTGAAAAAAACTCTATTACCGATAAATAAGGAAAGATCTTTGAGCACTCTCTATCTTTTAGGAATCGGACCCGGCTCCCAGGATCACCTCACTGCGGCTGCAAAGAAAGCTTTAGCAGAGTCAGAGTTTGTAGTGGGATATACCAGATACATAAAGCAGATAGAAAATCTTCTTAACGGTAAAGAAGTTTACGCCACCGGAATGCGTAAGGAGAGAGAAAGGGCGGCCCATGCATTGGAGCAGGCACGCAGGGGGAGAACAGGATCAATCGTATCCAGCGGAGACCCCTGTATCTATGGTGCAGGAGGGCTTCTCCTTGAAATGGCCACAGAGGACGATTTTAACTTAGACCTTAAAATCACAATCATACCGGGCATAACCGCGGCTTTAAGCGCTGGCTCTCTTCTCGGTGCACCTTTAATGAACGACTATGTCTCTATTTCTCTAAGCGATCTCTTAACAGACAGAGAAACTATTATCAACAGGCTCCATTCAGCAGGGAAAGGGGACTTTGTCCTTGCCCTATATAACCCCAGGAGCACAAAACGCAGAGAGATATTCCTCTCCATGATCGATATTATGCTTCAATACAGAAAAGCCGATACTCCCGTGGGGGTTGTAACTTCCGCTTATCGGGAAGAGCAGGAGGTTATAATCACCTCTTTGGCTCGTCTTGCCGAAATGGAAGAGAAGATCTCCATGAACTCAATCATCATTATCGGGAACTCCCAGACATATACAAAGGGCGGTTATATGATCACACCGAGAGGATATTTCTAAAGGAAAAACGAATTGAGCTGCAGGTGGAGCGTAACGAGAACTCTCAGCTCCAATTCAGGTTTAGAAGGCTGCGCGGGACGCCAACCTTCGATAAAATAATAAACAGGAGCTATCTGTGAAAGAAGCGAAGAGAGGTATTCTTGTAACCAGTTTCGGCACGACCTATGCCGATACGAGAGCCGCTGCGATCGAAACATGTGAAAACACTATTGCCTCGGCCTTTCCGGATTTTACCGTAAGGCGGAGCTTTACCTCCTATATGATAATAAAACGTTTGCGTTTAAGAGACGGAATAGAGATTCCAACTCCAGAGGAAGCTCTTAAGTCCATGCTGGGCGAAGGTTTTACCGAAGTTGTCGTACAACCTCTCCACATAATCCCAGGTGAGGAGTTCCATGAAAAGATCGTAAAAAAGGCCATCCCCTATAAATCACGGTTTAATACCCTTCGAATAGGCCGCCCCTTGCTATTTTACGAAAGAGATTACCAAGAGGTTGCAGCAGGAATAAAGGCGCAACTGCCCGGTTTGAATCCCGGTGAGGGAGTGGTTTTTGTGGGACACGGCACGAGCCATCCGGCCAATGCCTGCTACTCCTGCCTGCAGAGCTTTTTACAGGACGAAGATTTACCTGTGTTTATCGGTAATGTGGAAGGATATCCGGAAATAGATAGGGTCATAAAGAGATTAAAAAAGGCAGACATAAAAGAAGTTACCCTGATGCCATTCATGCTGGTAGCAGGTGATCATGCCCGCAAGGATATGGCAGGAGAAGATGAAAGTTCCTGGAAGTCGATACTGGAAAGGGAAGGATTTAAAGTCGAAGTCTATCTTCACGGCCTGGGAGAAAACGAAGCATTCCGTTTAATGTATGTAGATAGAGTTAAAGATGCTTTAAATGAAGAGGCTTCGTGCATCTAATTATTTTCTAACGGCGTAAAGAAGTTCGTCGAGACTTCTGGGGAGGGAATCGATTCCAAGTTCGAAGGCCAATCTAACCACCTTGGGAAGATCGAATCCCGCCTCAAGAAGCAGATCCCTCTTCTGCATGATTGTCTCTGCCTCTCCTTCGCCAAGCACAGTACCTTCTTTTAGAATAACCACCCTCTCCGACCAGGCAAAGGCAAAATCGGGATCGTGTGTAGAGCATATCATGGTTTTCCGCTGGGATTTAAACCGGTCTAATAGTCCAAGCAGTTCTCTTTCATGGCGCGGATCCACCCAGGCAAGAGGTTCATCCATGGCAAGGATTTCAGGAGATACTACCAGAATATCTGCAAGTGCAACTCGTTTTTTCTGTCCGTAACTCAGAAAGTGAGTCGGTTGTGACTTGAGTTCGAAGAGGTCTGTTTCACGGAGTACCCTTTCTGTGAGCATAATGGCTTCCTTTTCGGAATAACCGAAATTAAGCGGTCCTAAAGGACCTCCTGAAAAACCGAAGGGGTGAAGAGCTGGAGATCGGGGTCCTGGAACACAATTCCCACGCTTCTAATCAATGTTTTTATCTCTTATCCTGTATAGGTGATTTTCTTGCCTTTAAAAAGGTAATCCCCCGATTCCGGTCTCAAAGTACCGTTTAGCAGGAGAAGAAGGGTGGATTTCCCCGAACCGTTTTCTCCCAGAAGAGCGGTCTTCTCCCCCCCCTCTATCGTTAAATCCACTGAGGAAAGCGCCCGGGTACCGTCAGGATATGAGAAAGAAATATTTTTAAGCTCAATAAGACTCATAATGGCAACCCGATAACAAGGGCAAAGATCAGCAGATGTAAAACTCCAACACCTGTAAGAAAAGGAAGGCGAATCGGAGTAACATTATGAATAACACGGAAACTCCCCTCGTAGCCCCGTGCTCGTAAGGCCTGAAAATACTTACCGGAAAAGGTATATGATTTTATAAAAATTGTGGATACAAGCATGCTTAGAGAATGAAGGCTGCCGGCAAATGTTCCATAACCCAAACGTACCTTCTGGGCTGTATGGACCGTTTTCGCATATGTATTAAAGATAAAAATGTACCTGTAAATCAGCAGGATGAGTTCCCGTAACACTTCGGGTACATGCATGCGTTTCAATAAATATAAAATATCTGTCATGGGAGTAGTCGGAGTAAAAAAGTAAAAACAGGTAATACAACTGAATGTTTTTACAAAAATCAGCAAACCCTTTGTTAAAGATTCATCTGTAACTCCCAGATAGTAAGGCCCGATATTGATAAGCCGGTTGGCGGGGTTAAACGATCCTTTGTGTAATATTATAACAATAGAAAGGGTGCTCACCATAATAAAGGCAAAAGGAAGCGAAAGGAGCTTTATATATGTACATGGTTTTATCTTTGCCCAGCCGATTATCAACACCGAAATTATAATAAAAACCGAAAGACCGATATATATCGAATCTGCAAGAAGGATAGTAACCAAAGCAGGCAGAGAAATGAGAGCTTTTCCCGCCGGATGCCTCTCGGTCAGGTTGTTTGTATAGGCTATCCTGTCAATTATAAACATCTTCTTTTATTTCTCTCTTCTACCCCTGTAATAGCCTATCCCATAGGCTGAAACACCTGCTCCCAGGGCACCCTGCAGAATAAAGAGCAGGTTTTCAATCTCATCACCCGGAGGCTCCCAGATATGATTGAACCAGGGAACATATTCCGGGTTGATCTCTTCGATTACCGCTTCGGCCTGATCATCCGCAGTGGTTAATCCACCGTGGGCAAGAAGCATCTTTAAACTGGGAGCTTTTTCGGTAATCCCTTTGATTTGTACTACCCCCAGAAACATGAAAGGTAATACCGCAAGCCACCAGATTAAAGCCCAGTGAAGAGGCAGAAATCCCTCGATAGTATGCATTGCAAATACCTGCGTCGGTATAGCCGCTGTAAAAATTACTGTTAAATAGATAATTTTCATTTCCAGGCACCTCCGAAAATATATTCAACCCCGGAGCCAGGGTAATCCTGGCACCTCCTGTCAATTAAATCCATCCTCCCCCTGCCTCTGAAGACCGGATAATCCGGGCACATCGGCCAATCATTTCGACTTCAACAAAAAAATCCCCGAACCAGTAACTATAATTGTACTGATCCGGGGATTCCCCTTTTTATCTCCAGATACGTATTGTTTGAACCCACCTCTACCCGTGATGTGGATTCTCTTTCCTCCGGCAGGTCTTCTGGCTGCCGGATCATCCTACTTACTGCGCCTTCCCATCAGACTGTTTAACCGAAAGATTAAGACTCCCGATCAAGCGTTTTGACAGTGGCTTGAGACACGCAAAATAATAATTGTGTCCCTGCAGTGTTCGTCCCCCCCGAAAAGCAAATAAACTCTTCGGGTTCTGTATAATACAGACGGCTACAGCGGCAGGCCCGCTACCTTTATTGAGGATTCCCTATTAATCGATTATATCGAACCGGAGGAGATTGTAATTCCAAAGAACTTTAAGCTATTAATTTTTATTTTGTTTACTAGGGTTTGTCAAGGGTGTTTTTATATAATGGGCGTGCCCCTGTGATAAATTGCCGGATGTCGCTTCGTATCTCCGGGCGTGCCCCCGCCCCTGCGATAAGTCGCCAGATGTCGCTTCGCCTCTCCACTCTTAACCCTCCACTACGAGAGGGGCGGGGTCGGGCTCTCCGGGGGTTCGCGGCCTTAACGCCGGACTACACGGTACGCCCGGCTCGGCCGCTCCCGTCCGGACGGGTTGTATC
>QNBH01000071.1 GCA_003645645.1 Spirochaetota bacterium
CACCTGGCCTAAAGAGGCAAGCTGCCTTGCAAAATCTTTATCGTTTTCGGTCTCTTCCTTGTGAAATCGTACATTTTCCAGTAACAGTATCTCACCGGCCTTAAGAGCAGAAGCCTGTTTCTTTACCTCTTCACCGACACAGTCATCTGCAAATCTAACCTCTTTGCCGATGAGCTCTGACAGCCTGGAAGCCACGGGTTTTAAGCTGTATTCAGGTTTCTTCTCTCCTTTGGGTCTTCCAAGGTGACTCATCAACACCACGGAAGTACCCTCCTGTTCGATGATATATTTCAGGGTGGGGAGAACTGCCTTTATCCTGGTATCATCTGTTACCTCTCCATCTTTAACCGGAACATTAAAATCCACCCGCATAAGAACCCTTTTATTTTTAAGATCTATATCTTTTACCGTTTTTACTGGCATTCTATCCTACCTTCTGTACCAATTTTTCTGCCAGGTCTACAACCCTTGTGGAATATCCCCATTCGTTATCGTACCAGGCAAGAACTTTTACAAAACCCTTTCCCAGTTTCATCGTACTGAGAGCATCGAAAATTGCACTGTGTGAGTTCCCTTTTACATCGACGCTTACAATAGGATCTTCGGTATACTCCATGATGCCCACCATGCTTCCCTCTGCCGCTCTTCTCATTGCATCGTTTATCTCCTCCACCGAGGGATCTTTATCCAGTTGTGCAGTAAGATCTACAATAGAACTTGTAGGAACGGGAACTCTCATGGCGATTCCGTTTAGCTTACCATTTAGTTCGGGAATTACAAGCCCCACAGCCTTTGCTGCACCTGTAGTGGTAGGAATTATTGATAAAGCGGCCGCCCTTGCTCTTCGAAAATCGCTGTGGGGAAGATCCAGAATTTTTTGATCGTTAGTATAGGCGTGTATGGTGGTCATAAGGCCGTATTGAATAGTAAAGTTCTCATGAAGTACCTTTGCAACTGGTGCAAGGCAATTGGTTGTACATGAAGCATTGGAGACGGCCTTATCCGAAGGCTTTAAGTCGTTATCGTTGACTCCTAGTACAATTGTATTGTCCATCTCATCTTTTGCAGGAACAGTAAGAATAACCTTTTTTGCACCTGCTCCAAGATGGTCTCTATATCCTCCTTTGGGACTTGATCCTGTTCGAAATATTCCCGTTGATTCGATTACTACATCCACTTCATACTCCTTCCACGGGAGCTCCTTCGGATTTTTTATGGCAAAAACCTTGATTTCTCTTCCGTCTACTTTCAATGTGTCTTTACCAGCTTCTACTTTTCGGGAATATACTCCGTAATTTGAATCGTATTTTAACAGATGAGCCAATGTGGCGGAATCTGTTATATCATTAACCGCAACAATATCAATATTATCACGTTCCAAGGCGATTTTGAAGACATTTCGTCCGATTCTGCCAAAACCATTGATAGCTAATTTCATCCTATCCTCCTTTGTAAGATTTACTAAAGCTCATAACATATCGCATCTATCTTTAGTTGCGATAATAGATTGCGATACATTACAAGAATTGTTTTTAATCACGGTTATTTAAATGAATATATTCAAAAGTCATTTGTATGTCAATGATTAACGGATTTTTAAAAGATTTTGAAATAGCTGCAGTTCACTCCGCATTTCCGGCCTTCGCTCTTCTTTTTCGGGTTGTACCTTTACAACCGCATCCCTCTGGTTTATCATATCAAAAAAAGTCTTCTTCTCAATATTACCCTCGGAGATGAGGGTATCTGTTCTTGTAACAGTAAACTCCCCCAATAGGTCACTCTCGTTGAAAGTCAACCCTATTTCATTATTCTTTAAGGATATTCTCCCCCTTCTTACAATACTTAATTTATCATCGACCTTTACTCCATCCAGTGTTCCCAGATCGATCACACCTTTTTCGAATCTTCTTTTTATTATTTTACCTCTAAGAGGAAGCAATTTATGAATCTCTTCTGCCAGACTATAGAGAGCATCGGCTACCCTCTTATTACCGGTTCTGTACAAACTGATTTTTTCCATCAAAGCACCCGTTCGAGAAAGATAAATGCTTGCCTCACAGGAGAAATCTCTATCGGATTCTTTCGCTTTAAAAATTATGAAATAATCACTCTGCCGTTTTCTTGCTTTTCCAAAAGAGTCGGCAAAGGTGAAAGAGTTTTCCGGAGGATGTTCTATTTCAATATTTTCGAAGCGGATCAACTCCCAGATAAGATAGGAAGCTAAGGTCTCTCCTCCCATAAAATGCAACAGGTCGAGATTTTCAATAGAGTAAAAAACGTCAAACCGAAAGGTAGGTCTTTCCAGGAAAAATTGATTTATCTGCCAATCGTCGGAAACACTATCTTCGAGCAGACTGGTGAAAATTTCAAGCTCTTCGCGGATTTCCCTGTCATTATATCCAAGATCGGTAAGAACTTTTAACTCAGAATAGTATTTTGCAGTATACCCCAGCTTATAAAAAATTCTTGCATACAGTAGTCTGCCTTCTCTCGAATAGGGGTCCAGGGCAACTCCCCTTCTGTATTCGTTTAGTGCTTTAAGATACAAATTCCTCCTCTCATACTCGCTCCCCTGTGCAAAGTGATAATCTGCGTATTGCTTCCTCACCGGGTCTTCAAGACTCAACTCATCGATTATCAAATGTTCCAGGGTTATTCTGGATATCTCATCATCGGAGTTTAAATGCAGTGCTCGAGCGAAATAGTCGATCGATCTTTCTATGCGGTTTTGTTTTGAATTGGCAACGCCGAGTATGTACCATATAAGGGGATTTTCATTGTGTTCCCTTGCTATTCTCTCTATAACTGGAATTACCTCTTCGTAATGACCTTTTTTAAGATATATCTCACTTAACAGTAGGGCAGCATCCAGATAGTTTTCTTTCAAGGAAAGAGCCGTCTTTGCTCTGGTTTCCGCTTCTGTATAATTGTTAGCATAGAGATAATGACGAGAAGCCAGGTAGTGAACCTGAGGATTATCTCCATACAGGCGTAATGCCGTCAGTATCCTCTCTTCGGCCTGTTTTTCTTCACCGAAAGCATCGTAGAGGAGAGAAATCGAGAGCAAAGCCTTTCTGTTCTCGGGCGCTATTTTCAAAATCTTCCTGTATTGTTCTTCCGCCATTCTGAGATTTCCCATGGATACATGTAGTTCTGCTAATCCGAAATTAGCCTCCAGATTATTTGGTTGTCGGCTTAATACTTCTTTAAAAAAAGATTCAGCCACTCCGTATTGCCCTTCGACCGTGTGGACTCTTCCCTTTAGAATGAGCAGTTTTATATCATTTTTATTGAATTTCTCGGCGGTATTTATCCAGCGCAGGACTTCTTTATACTCTCCGAGTGCAAAATAACTTCTTGCAAGACCCAACATCGGGTCATAATATTGAGGATTTTCCTGTAAGGCACTCTTATAGTTCTCTATTGCAAGATAAAAATTTTCCTCTTCCTGAGCCTTTAAGCCTTTTCTGTAAAGATCGATTGCTGTCTCTCTGATAACATTCTGGGGGAGAAGAGAATAGGAAGTAAAAAATAGTAAAGCTAGACCGAGAAAAGAAGCTCTATTATACACTCTTCTCTCCGGATTTTTTCACAATTTTTACTGTTTTTATCTTATGCCCATCCATGTCCTGGATTATGTAATCATCTCCATTGTATGTTACCTTTTCAAACTTAACGGGAATTTTACCAAAAAGATCGAATACAAATCCTCCCAGTGTATCGAAATCTTCATCGGGAAGGGAAAGCTTTAATTTTTCATTTAAATCTTCAATAGACACCCTGACGTCACAAAGGTAGGTGTTTTCCCCTATCTCGATTATATCTTCCAGTTCATTATCAAACTCATCCTGAATCTCTCCAACAATCTCCTCAAGGATATCTTCCAGGCATACTATACCAGATATACCACCATATTCATCCACAGAGATGGCAATGTGTACTCTGCGCCGTTTGAACTCGAGCAGGAGAGAATCAAGTCTCTTGCTTTCGGGCACAAAATAGGGTTTTCTAATAATGTTCTCAATATTTACCTCTTTTTCCCGGAAAAAATAACCCAGAAGATCCTTTACATAGAGAATCCCTATAACATTGTCGATTGTATCTCTATACACGGGAAACCGGGAATGACCTGTTTTCACCAGTAGATCGATCATCTCTTTTAGGGGTAAATCTGCTGATATAAAAACTACATCGATCCTGGGTACCATTATTTCCTTTACAGTTGTAGTGGATAGCTCTACTATACCCCGGATCATATTCTTTTCTGTAGGGCTTAATTCGGTGATACCTCCGTTCTCTTCTTCCGAAAGATTTTTTAATATCCTGTCAATGAAACTCATTTTTTTCAAAGTAACCTTTCTCCCGTTAATTTATCAAGAATTTTTTCTTGAAGTTCTATCATGGATTGTTCTTTCTCATCTTCCCCGTGTTCCATTCCCTGCAAATGAAGCACCCCATGAATAATAAGTCGTTTGAGCCCCTCGTTTTTATCAATTCCTAAAATTCTTGCATTATTCTCAAGATTTTCCAGGGAAATAATTATATCACCTGCGAGATAAATTTTATGTTCTGTAAAGAATTCGTCTTCTTGTGCAAAAGAGAGAACATCGGTGGGGCAGTTTCTGTTTAAATATTGTTTATTCAACTCTCTTATTGTTTCATCGTTACAAAGAAACAAAGATACTTCCCAATTATCAATACCCTGAATATTTAAAACCTTTAAACAGAATTTTTTTACACGCCCTGTGAGAGAATCATCGATATCATCTTCTTTACTTACCTTTACAATATTCATTTTATCGCTTCGCCAACTTTGGGATATTCTATTCTGGAATGAAAATGCCCTGCTAGAATCTGCACAAATGACTTTTTAATTATTTTTAATTCTCTGAACGTAAGCTCACAATCGTCCATCTGCCCTTGTTTGAATTTATCGATAATAATATCCCACACCAATCTTTCAAGTTTAGCCACTGTGGGCTTTTTCAAGGTTCTTGTTGCAGCTTCCACAGCATCTGCAAGCATTACTATTCCAGCCTCCGGAGATGCAGGTGGCGATTCGGTATATGAGTAGCTCTCCGGTGTTACCTTTGTATTCCCCTTTTTCTTCAGAGCTTCGGAGTAGAAATAGCTAATAAGCCCGCTTCCGTGATGCTGAGCAATAATATCTACAACTTCTTTAGGAAGCCCCAGCTCTTTTGCCTTTTCTATACCGATTTTAACATGCGATTTGATCACAGCTACAGATAAGCTGGGTTTAATGTAGTTATGTTTGTTGTCCGCCATCTGGTTTTCTATAAAATATTCCGGTTGATCCATCTTTCCGATATCATGGTAATAAGCTGCTACTCTGGCAAGAAGCGGATTTGCACCTATGTTTCTGCTTGCTGCCTCGGCCAGGTTAGCCACGTTGAGTGAATGTCCATAAGTACCATGAGCAAGGGTTAGCATCTTTTTTAATATAGGGGAGTTTAAGTCGGAAAGTTCGATCAATCTGAAACGAGTGGCTGCATTCAACGTATGTTCAAGAATGGGTAAAATCGATAAGTTCAGTATTCCGCAGACGAATCCATTTAGCGCACCCCATCCGGTTGCTGGAAGCAACCAGACAGTCTCATAGTGTTGAAAGAAGCTTAAAATCACCATGAGAAATGCATTTATAGCTGTAATATAAAGATTGGCCCGTATGAGGTCTATCCTTCTCTGAGCTTCTTTTACTACCAGGGTTCCCGAAACTCCCGATAAAAAGGCAAATAGAAAGGAGAAGATATCCATTCTTGTTACAAGCAAAACCAGCATACCAAGGAGCAGGGAAATCTCGATCGCTAGTTCCGATGAAATCAATACAGTAATAAGCATGGCCACAAGAGCCGTGGGAAACACCACACCTGTTGGCAACCATTCCGGAAACAGGGGAATTCTGACAAGTATCAAACCTATAATCAGATATGCAAAAATCATTGCCAGCAGGGTGTAAGTCTGGTTACGGGAAATCTTTTTTTTGGCTATAGGGGGATTAAGCAGTATAAAGGCAAGAATGTAAATAATTAAAAGAAAAAACCCTGTACCGAGTGTATTGTAAAGATTTACTGAGGTGGCATGTTTTTTAAGAACTTCGATTTTTTCCATATCTTCTTCGGTTATTATGAAGCCCTTCCTTACAATCCTCTCACCCTTTACCAGTTTACGAACTACAGGTTCTACGCCTTCAATGGCACGATAAAGGTTACTCTCCGTCTGTTCCGAATCGAAAAATACATTTTCCTCTGCAAATCGACTTACGATAAATGCAATCAGTGGGTAATCTTCATCGGAAAGGTTATACTGATCTTTAAAACTTAACAGTTTATCCTTAAGATTTTCCCTCGTTATTACATCTCCGATTCTAACTCTTTCTATCTTTCTCTCTCCTCCTTCCCATCGCCAAACTTCCAGAAAGTCCGTTTTAAATTCTCTAATTTTTTCCGGAATAACAAAAATTCCCTGTACCATGATTGTATTTAGTATTTGATCCGCCCAATCTAGCAGGTTCAGGATATTCTCATTTGTAATAAGTTTTTCTACCTCTTCTCTGGCAAACAACCCAGGCAAGTTCGCCTGTAATTTCAGATAAACCTCTTCCGGATATACTTCATCTATTAAGGCATCACGTAAGATAGCGGAGAATTGACGGAAATGGGAGAGAGTCTTTTGAGTAATCCCTTCCTCGGTTCCAAATACGGGAAGCATCAACTTCTGAATTGCTTCTTTCTTCAACTGTGTGGCTTTATTGTCAACATATATAATGTCCCTCTTTGCCACTAAATCTTTCTCAGCAATTTCGCCCACCTTCAGATCAGAAAAATCGCTTTTAGAATAAACCGGATTATATCTGGGTAGAAATACCAAAATTAAAAAAATTACCACGTAAGAGATAAAGATCGAGACTATCCTTACTTTTTCCGGAAGCTTTTTATTCGGTAAGTTCTGGAAAAAAATGAGAATATTGGATTTTTTGTTAGTCACACCTGTTTTCATACGCGTGGATAATTTCTTGTACCAGTGGATGTCGGACTACATCATGGGCACTTAAATAGCTGAATTGAATCCCCCTGATATTCCCCAGGATCTTTACCACATGAAGTAGCCCAGAGTGATCCTTCTTCGGAAGATCTATCTGAGTAATATCACCGGTGATTACCGCCTTTGAGCCTTCTCCCAGTCTGGTTAGAAACATTTTCATCTGTTCTTTGGTTGTATTTTGAGCCTCATCCAGAATAATGTAGCTGTTGCGAAGGCTTCTTCCGCGCATGTATGCGAGAGGTGCAATCTCGATTATTCTTGTCTCCTCCATTCGGGCTATAACCTCGGCAGGCAGAAGCTCCTCCATTGCATCCGACAGAGGTCTCAAATAGGGGCTTATTTTTTGTGCCAGATCTCCCGGTAAATAACCAAGACTCTCTCCTGCTTCTACCACAGGTCGTGTAAGCAGGAGCTTTCTTTTTGATCTGGAAAGAGTTTCCTTCAATGCATGAGCTACAGCCAGATAGGTTTTTCCGGTCCCCGCAGGCCCGATACAAAACACTACATCGTTTTCTTCCATTGCTTTCATATAATCGGCCTGGTTATAGCTCCTCGGAAAGACCTTTATATTTCCACCAGGTATTACAATAGAGACCTTTTTGATAAGCTCTGTCTTTTCGTCTTCTCCGTTCTCCGTCGATTTTATAACGGCTTTGATTAAATCCGGTCCGGGTATATTCCCCATTTCCGTGTGGTCCTTAAGTTGGTTTATAATCCTTTTAAACAGCTCTCTCTTCTCTGCATTTTCGGTTTCGATGAGAAGTTCATTGCCTCGAGAGTATATTTTTTCATTTAATAATTTTTCCATAATGCGAAGATTGGTATCATTAACGCCACAAAGTTCGCTTAAAATTTTTTGATCGTTTAGAATAACAGTAATACTCTTCCCCAATCGCTACCTCATATATAAGTTTATCTATCCATTTGCCTTAACGTCAAGTCCGAAAAAATCATATCAGAAATTGATCTCTTCATCTTCATATCGTATTCTGCTCTTTATCTCAGGTATGGGGTTCCATCTTACATTTACAGAAAATGATCTTGCCCACTGGTAATACTTATACCCCATTTCATCTGTTCTTAACTCGGGTTTTGCTTCATAAATCAAAGAAAGATCCCAGTCATGAAGATGATGGATCATACTCAGTGATACACTCCTTGCCTTGAAAAAAGACTCTCTTCTCTCCTGTTCATCAAAAAAATTGATAGATTTTTTAAGATCATCAAGTGGATTTATCACTTCCTGATTCACTTTGTTGGAGAAAGCTTTAAAATATCTGTAAGTATTTATGTTTTCTGAATGCACTGTAAACTTCATGTTGAGAAACTTATAAATGGCAAAGTTTAAACCAAACTTCAGGTCCAGTCTATTCTCTGTAAACCTGATAAAATTAATACTGTATGAAGCATTTATATCGGCTCCGACAGTTATCCTGTTCTTCCACAGAGGGTCACTTTCAATCTTTCCGTTCAAACCTGTAGAGAAAGTCTCCGGTATAAATTTTTCCTCCTCCTCTTCTACCCATCCCTCGTCACGTATAAAAACCGCGGGTTTGGTTCTTCTTACAGAAAATCCAGCGGTAAACCACCATAGACGCAGCTTCGTGTCACTTAAAACAGGATATTCAAAAAGAGGAGAGTATTTCTCATCTCCGAATATGAATAATTCTGTTAAAGACAGCCTGTCTTCGAAAAAACCGAGACGGAGAGTTGTTCTGCTTGTAGACCATTCCGACTTCTGGAAATCGTATTTAAGAGTTTCTTTTAAATATGTAGAGGAGGTAAAATAGAGTGTTTCGGTTATTGAGAAAGGCTGGAGTTTCCACTCTTCATCTATTTTTTTT
The DNA here is from genome assembly GCA_003645645.1 of Spirochaetota bacterium. GTDB lineage: Bacteria > Spirochaetota > Spirochaetia > SPDA01 > B32-G16 > B32-G16. Next base: position 8,907 of record QNBH01000071.1, read on the forward strand.
ATCTTTCCAGAAAGTTCCGAAACAAGAGGTTTGGTTCGTATATTAAGGAAAGAGGATATTTCTTCATCAAGAGGAGGGAGAATGGTCTCTATTTTAAAACTCTGGAGCTCATCCCTGATATTGTAATTGAGGGTTAAGCTTAATAGATGGGTAGTTACAAACTCTTTATCCCAAACAAAGGGATAATCTCCGTAGTGCGGAAAATTGTCTTCGTCTATGTATTTAAGCTTTTTCTCATAGAGCTTTGTATCCAGGTTATAAGAAACTCTCGAGGTACTGAGATTCTCAAGAGTTTGAAGAGGATAGGAGCTAAGAGATAGCTTATTTGTGATTGCAAAAAGACTCGAGTAATAATCCTGAACAAGGTAAGATTGCCATTTCTCCTCTTCAACGCTTTCTGCTTTATCGAAGTGTTTGCTGTAATCTGTACGTATGGAGGGAGCCAATGAAAAGATTAAAAACTTCTCGAAGACATTGGCTTGGTAACGAAGGGTGGCTGTGTTTTTTGTACTTAAAAGAGAGTATGACTTTGAGAAATCCACATCTTCCGGTTTTTCCCACAGATCGGAGTTCATCCTATTATCAAAAGACATTCTGGGCAGGATATTATAGGATAGTGAATGGGTAAATGGGGTCAATTCTTTTTCCGGAGCAATTGGTAAATCTTCCATGAGTTCTGGTGCTTTCATATTAAATAGATCTTCCTTTATCTCTTCTTCTTCCTCCTCATATTCTTCGGGCATCTCCCAGGGGGATTCGATACCTTTACCAGGAGAGATTACATTCCCTTTCTCTTCACCTCCCCCCTCCATCTTATCTGCCGGTTTGCCTGTGTATTGAAAAATTGTACCCGAAAGCTTTCCAAAAAACTCCGGCAGCATATAGCTCTCTGGATAGAAGAATCTTCTCTCGGGAAAGAAAAACTCCGTTCTGGCAGTAGGAGGTATATATCCGTCAATTTCTGAATCCAGACCGGTAACACCAGAATCAGGTATTTCTTTACTCTTCCAGTACATTGAAAGATCAAATCGTGTAATATCCGCCTCCTGTAGATAGGGTCTAACAATCTCCGTATCTGGTGTTAAAGTACCACGGAGAAGCCATGAAAAAGATTCCATTATCCTGCCAGTCTGAACTCCTTCATCTTCTTCCCCTTCTAATCCAAGAAGTTTACCCCAGTCTACCTCCTCTTCTCTTCTATCAAAATCTCTCAAGAAATAGGGGTCAGAAAACATGTTAAAATCACCCGATAGAGTAAAAAAGGTATCCTTTAGAGAAAAATCGCCCATAATGCCATACCTTATTGGAAAATCCAATCCTAAAAAGAGAGGAGTGTTCCAGATACTGGAATATTTTCCCTCCTCAGTTGGCCAGAAGGGCGTGTAGAGTCCGGTTTGGGAGTCAAAGTATATGTTTCTGCTCCTCCCCACACCTGTAGAAAACTCAAAATAATCCAGTGTTCCCATTTGAGCGAGCTTCCCCTTTACTCCTGCAAATGCACCAAGCCTTGTATAAATATCGAAGATCACCTTTATAAAAGAACCTGATCTTTTTATAAACTCCGCCCTCCTCCTTTCACTCGGAGTAAGCGGGTCGGTTCTGCGCAGGAATAATCCCCTGATTTCTTTTTTATAGGTTTCTTCCTCATCAACGGGTTGTAGGAAGGAGAGAGCACTTCTTTTTTTCTCCTTTTCTCCCAGCAAATAGGTTGTGGTCTGGATGTAGTAGCCTTCTTTATCTCTGTATCCCACAGAAGGGTGAAAAAAAAGCTCATCCCCGCTTCTGAAAAAAAAGGGAATGTACAACAGGGGTATTCTCCCTACATACAACACGGCATCTTTTAACCCCCATTCCCCGGGAGCCAGCACCCAGATTTTTTTCGCTCTAATATGATAGTAGGGATTTTCCATCAGACTCGATGTGATTTTACCGTCGGTAAGAGTTATGATATCATTTCCTGTTCGATGTATTGTCTCCCCGGAGTAATAAAATGTAATGCTCTTATCCTCAACCTGTCTTTCCGTCTCCGACACCCCCTGAAAAAAAACCCCACTCCAGTCCTCTATATCAAAGGTAAGACTATTTCCTTTGAATTGATCCGATCTGCCCCTTTCCTCAAGAATATATTCGATATTACCCGAAGCAGTGAGGAGACTTTCCGATTGATTGAAAAATATTTTATCCGCTTTTATAATATGATTATTTCCCTTCTCTGTATCTCTCATCTCAAGAATTACTTCACCAGCTAGTGAAATGTAATCCTCGTCTATTTTTTCAATTGTAAAATATTCTGTCTTTCTTGCAGATTTTATTGTAATAATCCTTTTGGCTTTCGAAACCGGTTCCCTTTCCGTTACGGGGCTTATGCCATAATAATTAAAAAGCCTGTTCTTTAACTCCTCTCTATCTCCTTTCTGTGATAGACCCAGACGCTCGCACCAGGATAGTAATTCATAGTAGCCAGCAGTTTCTATATCCGTTTTGAGCGTCCTTATCAGAAGTGAAGGAGGTTCTTCATCCATTTCGGTTTTTAAGGGAGGCGGAGCGAGATTCTCTATTTCCCTGGAAATCAGAGAACAGACTGTAAAAGCAAAAAAAATAACAACCCACGTTATCTCTCTTTTCCTTTTCAAACCTCTGCCTTAAGTGCTCTTTTAAGATATTTACCCGTATACGAATTGGGACATGCTGCAACCTCTTCCGGCGTACCGGCTATCACTATTTCACCTCCCATCTCCCCCCCTTCAGGGCCGAGATCGATTACATAATCCGCCTGTTTTATAACATCCATATGATGTTCAATAAGAACAACTGTATTCCCACTGTCAACCAGCTGATGAAGCACCTCCATCAATTTCTTAATATCTGCAAAATGAAGCCCCGTGGTAGGCTCATCAAGAATATAAAAAGTCTTGCCTGTGCTCTTTCTGGATAGTTCCAGAGCAAGCTTCACTCTTTGTGCTTCACCACCGGAAAGGGTAACAGCAGACTGACCGAGGGTGATGTATCCCAATCCTACCGAGTTGAGGGTTTCAAGTTTATTACGAATTACCGGTATAGCGGAAAAAAAGTAGAGACTATCCTCTACCGTTAGCTGAAGTACTTCATGGATGTTCTTTCCCTTATAACGAATATCGAGAGTCTCCCTGTTGAACCTCTTTCCCTTACAGAGATCACAGGTTATATATACATCGGGTAAAAAATGCATCTCTATTTTTAATGTGCCCGCTCCCCGGCAATTCTCACATCTCCCACCTTTAACATTAAAGGAAAACCGTCCCGGTTTATAACCGCGGGCACGAGCCTCGGGAAGGGAGGCAAACAGATTCCGTATATGTGTAAATAATCCTACATAGGTAGCAGGATTTGATCTGGGGGTACGACCAATGGGAGATTGATCGATGTTTATTATTTTATCTATGTGCTCAACTCCTTCTATCCTTGAATAATTGCCCTCTTTAAGACGAATCTTACCGAGCCTGTTATAAACAGCGGGAAAGAGAATATCTCCCAGAAGAGTGGATTTACCGGAACCGGAAACGCCGGTAATAACCGTCAGTACTCCCAGGGGAAAATCCACATTTATATTTTTAAGATTATGCTCGCAGGCACCGTAAAGAACAATTTTCTTCCCACTGCCCCTTCTTCTTTTTGAGGGCTTCTCTATCCTTAAGTTCCCGCTTAAAAACTGGCCGGTGATGCTTTTAGGATTTTTCATTACCTCTTCCGGGGTTCCCTTTGCAATAACCTCGCCTCCGTGCACTCCGGCACCTTCTCCGAGATCAACTATGTAGTCTGCAGCCTTGAGAGTTTGTTCATCATGTTCTACTACAATAAGGGTATTTCCCATATCCCGGAGTTGCATCAGCGTATCGAGAAGTTTCCGGTTGTCTCTCTGATGAAGCCCGATTGTGGGCTCATCCAGAATATAAAACACACCTGCCAGTGAGGATCCGATTTGGGTGGCCAAACGAATACGTTGAGCTTCGCCGCCCGATAGGGTGGAAGCCCTTCTCTCCAGGGTTAGATAATCCAGTCCTACACTTTCCATAAAAGAGAGTCTCGATGTAATTTCTTTAATTATACGATCTGCTATTGCAACTTCAATCTCTGAAAGTGAGAGATTTTTAAAAAATTGTAGAGCCTCCTTTACCGAGAGCTGACTTATTTGATGGATATTTCTCCCTCCCACAGTAACGGCCAAAGCCTCTTTTCTCAACCGTTCGCCCTTACAACTTTCACACTCTCTATGAGTCATAAATTGTTCCAACCACTCTTTAATGTCTTCAGAAGATGACTCTAGATAGCGTCTCTTCAGCTCCCTTAAGACACCCTCAAATGAAGAAAAGTATTCGAATCTTCCCTTTCTTTCTGTATTGATATACTCGATTTTTATGGACTGATCTGTTCCGTAGAGTATAATCTCCTGGATTTCCCCGGACAGGTCCTTAAAAGGTGTATCCAGACTAAAGTTAAAGTGTCTTGCCAGTGCCTCGAAACGGCTTCTGTGCCAGGCAGCCTGCGGATTACAGGGAACAATAGCTCTTTGATTGAAGGAGAGGCTTTTATCCGGAATCACCAGGTCTGGGTCAAACTCAAGCGTTAGTCCCAGTCCGGAACAGGCAGTACATGCTCCATGTGGATTGTTAAAGGAAAAGAGCCGGGGTTGAAGTTCGGGCATGCTGATACCACAATGTTTGCATGCATTTTTCTGAGAAAAAAATATTTCTCTATCCCCGGCCTTATCTTCCTGGACCACCGCAATAAGGTTCCCATCGCCTACTTCCAGGGTGGTTTCGACAGACTCTGCAAGACGTTTTCTAATATCTCTTTTTATTTTTAACCGATCCACTACAATTTCTATGTTATGCCGTCGATTTTTATACGATGGGATATTTTCATCCAATGAATAAATCTTACCATCTATCCTTACCCGTATAAATCCCGCCTTTCTGGCATCTTCAAGAATTTTCTGATGTTCTCCCTTTCTATCTCTTACAACAGGCGCCAGAAGGATAACCCTGGTGTTATCCGGAAAAGAAGATATTGAATCTATAATCTGGTCAACAGACTGTTCCTGAATTATGCTTCCGCACTGATGGCAGTGGGGAATGCCTATCCTTGCAAAAAGTAATCTCAAATAATCGTATATCTCCGTTACCGTCCCTACTGTTGATCTAGGATTTCTATGGATAGTTTTTTGTTCTATAGAAATTGCCGGAGAAAGACCTTCGATATAGTCCAGATCGGGTCTATCCAAACGACCTATAAATTGTCTTGCATAAGTTGAAAGAGACTCTACATACCTTCGCTGGCCTTCTGCGAAGATCGTATCAAATGCCAGAGAGGATTTTCCCGAACCACTTATGCCCGAAATAACAATGAATTTATCACGGGGAAGTTCCAAATCGATATTTTTTAGATTATGCTCCCTGGCACCCTTTATGATGAGTTCTTTCATGTGTTATCATGGTTAGTATACAGTGTTCCCTGGTTCTCTGAAAGCTCTCTCTGCCCAGTAAGATGAAAGTGAATAGTCAGAGACCAGCTTCCAGATATACGAAGCTTCTTTAAGGGCTCCCTCTTTATAAAGCACAGTACCAAGATAATAGAGATTCTTAAAAAACTCTGTGCTTATCAGGTAACTACGAAGCCTCTCGTTTTTAAGAGTCAACTGAAAAAATTCGACCGTGTCTGCGAACTCGTAAGATGGGTTAAATCTCCTAAGCTCTTGAATAGAGACGGAAAAAACAGTTAACACGTTAAAAATCAGGTGCTGGAGAGCCCTGTAGTTAAGACCATTGGTATAATAGAAAATGCCCAGTCGGGAGTGAGCCTCAAGGGAAAACTTATTCTCCAAACGATAGAGAGTAACCATTTTATCCAGCCCTTCTTCCTTGAGAATCCTTATCATGGCGGCCTTAAGATTTTCGCTTTCGGGAGCAGAAAAATCACCGTCTTCCTCTACGATCATTTTCCATATATTCTCCATCTGGCTGTAGAGCTTTTTTTGTTCGTATAATTCAGCCATTGTGTATAAGATTGAAAACCTCTCTTCCGGAATATAGAGATAATTTCTGTTTTCATAGGCCTTCTGGTACTGTCTTATTGCGAGCTCACTTTCACCCTGTTCCTTAAATACGGCTCCGATAAGCATATCTGCTTCCGGATATACTTCCTCTTTCTCAATAGCCCTTCTTCCGTATTCCAGCGCAAGGCCGAACTCTCCGTTATTAAAAGCATGTTTCCCATACTCAAGAATCAACCATGAAGGAAGGTTTTCGAGAGATAACTCTTGAGTAAAAAGCGCAGTTGGAAAATATAATATGAGAAAAACCGTAATAATTAAGCCGGTTTTGGCACCTTTCATATCTTCTCCAACTCTTCTTTAAATATTTCCGTCGCCCTGTCTGCAGGTATTTTTCTCAGGACCTTCCCGTCCTTAAAAATTGTTGCCTCCTTACCAATGCCGGTTATTCCGATATCGGCATGGGAAGCCTCTCCGGGACCATTAACAACGCAGCCCATAACTGCGACGGTAATATTTTTTCTTATGTTTAAAAGGTAAGGCTCGATTTCTTCCAGAAAGCGGTGTACATCAAAGGAAGCCCTTCCGCATTTCGGACAGGAGATGAGATTAACCCTTTCCTCGTACTTGCCGAAAGCTTTAAGAATCTCCCTGGCTGCAATAATTTCATTTACACAGGAATCGGATAAAGAGACACGGACAGTATCACCGATACCATTTTCCAGCATTCGACCCAATCCCACCGTGCTTTTTACTATTCCGTTAATCAAAGGCCCTGCTTCTGTAATACCAATATGGAGGGGATAATCGTATTTTTCCAGGAACACCATGTTTGCTTTTAGAGTTGTATCTATGTTCGAAGACTTCAAAGAAACAACTATATCGTTGAACCCAAGCTGGTCGAGAATCTCCAATTCCATTTCTGCTGCTTTTACCATGGCTGAAGAGAGATCACCAACCCCCCTTACTTCTGGTGGGAGGGATCCTTCATTTACACCTATACGAATGGGGATCCCTCTCTCTTTTGCCTTGGATACTAGTTCACGCACTTTCCATTTTGCTCCGATATTGCCCGGATTTATACGTATTTTTGCAATTGGATAATCCATACACTTCAGGGCAATCTTATGATTAAAATGTATATCGGCAACAACTGGAACAGAGACCTTCGTGGAGAGCTCTCCGACCATTTCAGCCGTTCTGGTATTGGGGACTGCGAACCGAAGCAAATTACAACCGATGGAGCCGAGATACCGAATATACTGCAGAATGTCCTCTGTTATCGAGATAAGGGGTGATTTCC
>QNBH01000072.1 GCA_003645645.1 Spirochaetota bacterium
ATATGGTGTTGCCATAACGATTCGCTTTTTCCCGAAAGCCTTCAAACCCTCGACAACGGCGGTAGTGGTGGTTATTGCAGGTACTCCGGAAACTTCTTCTATTTCCTTTACTATTTCCTTATCGTGTCCTTTACCCTTCACAAAACTCCCGGAAGTACAACAGAAAGCAATCAGTGCAGGCTTGATGCTCGAAAGTTCTTTCGCCGCCTCTTTCGCATTCTCCCCCATTTTTATAAGGGCATCTGCTTTCAATTTCGGATCATTTGTCTCCGGATTGTACATGCGGGCTGCATGAATCGATACACCTTCTGGTGCCATTTTAGCAAACTCATATTCCACCGTAGTGTTGGTGGAAGGAACGATAACACCTATACGGGCTCGCCATCCAACCATTTGTTCCTCCTTCTAAAATATATTTCTTATGAAGATATTGATTCGTATATCTTCCGTGCTTCAGTCGGATTTACCGCCTGAGCACCATTTTTTTGAGTATAATCGACAAATTGTTTGTACCTTTCTATCATCCGGGGCTTGTGAGCTGAGAAGGTATGGAAAAGAGTGTAAATTATCTGGGGACAATTTTCATTTCGAGCCCTGGATAGCACCACGTCGTAGATGCGCTTTGAGTTTTCTAAATCCGAATCCACGTAATCGATGTACAAGAAATTTATGTTCTCTCCTCCTTCACCATCCGCTCCGAGTGGGATCTCAAATACTTGACTCTTCTCCTCTTCGCATGGTAATCGGTTGGGATCATTTCGAGAGAGAAAAAAAGCGCTGTAGGGTATGTTATCCCAAACCGCCTCTCTCTCGGGTTTGTTGCAGCCTGGTGCGGAGGACAGATCTATAGGTATTCCGAGCTCTTCTAAAAGCGGGGTCAGAAAAGAGCAGTAGGCATAGAGCCCGCCCCGATACCCTACTGGATGTAAGCCGATTTCTTTGAGAAAATCGAACTGGTAGCGAATAACGGATTTCATGTGAGATTCTTCTCCATGATGCGTTCCATTGCCGGCTGTTTCTTCATGAGTGTGAAGAAGGATTTCTCCTCCCTGTTTCTCGATCCGATTCCATATTTCGGTAAAAGGAGGGCGCATAAATTCATTGCGACAATAGGTGCCGGAAAAGATGGTTAATGCCGATTTACCTTCGTGGAGCTCTTTCAATAGCTCCACTATCAATTCTGCATCTTTGAGACATTCGTCCAAAGGTGGCGGCGTAACACTGTAGTTTTTTCCTGGATTTAGAGGACCAAAACCATCCCAACTCACATCTATCGACGGTACTATATAGACCAATGTTTCCATATCTTCTTCCTAGAAATAACGTTTCACAAACAATGAACCATACTCAGTATTCTTCTTTACTGTTTTGGTAACCGACTCGGCCGCCCATAGAAGCGCCTGATTGGAGCTGATTACAGGTAGTCCGGAATCCTCTTCTATTTTTTTCAAAACAGGAAAGGTGGGAAGATCTGTGGCTAAAATGCAGAGGGCCTCTGCATCCCCTTTCTCCATTTCGACTGCGGCGGTATAAACCTTTTCCGGAGCTACATTACACACACTTCTCAACCCTGTAACATTGAGACTTGTCAGAGCCTTTACGTTAAAGCCATGTTTTGAGAAAGCCTCCCTGGCGAGTCGCTGTAATTCCTCTCCATACGGACAGAGAATAGCGATTTTTTCAGCCGAAAAGGCTTTAAGCCCTGCACATGTGGCTCCAAAAGCGGTTTGTGCAGGTATCGAACTCCACTTTTTTACTTTTTCCAGAAAACTCTTCTCCCAACCAGGAATAGCTAAGCTGGTGGATAAACAACCGTAGAGCATCATTTGGACTCCGGTAATAGAAAGTTCTTCCACAGCTCTATCCACGTTGGTAACAAGATGCCTCAACCCTTCTATGCTTCCATGGCCGCTTCTGCTTGAAATCATTCTGGTAAAGTGGAAAGTAACCCCTTCCGCAGACCACATTCCAAACTCCGGCTCTATTACCGTGTTGTTTGTAGGAATAAGAACTCCGATTCGTGCTCTCCAGCCATACATACCCATCCTCCCAGGCGTTTACTCCATAGATTTTATAAAGTCAGCGTGGTGCCAAGCTTTTTTTCTTTAGCACGTAGATATATTTCGTAGGCTACTGTTAAATCAGTGACGGACATACCTATATGCTTGAAGATAATGCGTTCCTCTTCGCTCTCCCTTCCTCGGCATACCCCGGCGAGTACTTCACCGAAATTCGCCGTTACAATACCCCTGTCTACCTCTCCCCTGCGGATTGCATTGGGAAGCACACCAACACCGAGGTATATCATTTGTTCCAAGTCGTCTGTAAAGATCTTATCGGCACTCTTGTAAACCTCGATTTTTGCATCCGAGGATGCAATATCCGCATAAAAACTTCCGGGAGCAAGCCAACAAGCTTCTACATAAGGAGTTTTTGTGATGGTAGCGGTAACGAGAACATCCCTCCCGGAAAGAGCCGCTTCCGATGAACCGACAGCTTTGACTTTAATGGATAGGGTGCCACTCAATTCTTCTGCAAGAGCTTCGGCTTTTTTCTCAACGATATCAAATATATACACCTCTTCGAGTCTCGGAAGCACCCTCGCCAAAGATAGAATCTGCATCCTCCCTTGAGGACCGGCACCTACAAGGCCGATTGAGCGGGCATTTTTATTCGCAAGATACCTTGCCCCGACGGCCGTTACAGATCCGGTTCTCACAATGTTCACTATAGTTCCATCCATGATGGCTATAGGAAGCCCGTTATCCGGATGATTGAGAATAATCAGAGCGGATGAACGTGGAAGACCGTACTTTGTAGGGTTTTCAGCCATTGCAAGCAGCCACTTTATTCCGATAATGTCCAGATCTCCACCAACATAACCCGGCATCGCCATGATGAGTCCCTGTTCGGCCTGGGGAGAGCCCGGCGGTCCCTTCCGTAAATTTATTTTCGGAGGCTGTACGCAATCTCCCTTACCGTGCAGAAGGAGTCCATACTTTGCAGCCTTGATTGCAGCCTCCAGATCTTCTCCACCTGCAGCCTTCACATCATCTTTGTTAAGGTATAAAAGCTTATGCTCGGCCATGTCCTTCTCCTCCCCTTTTCGCCTGTTTCCCCTGTTCAATTCATTTAGCCGGGAAACTTGAGATCCCGGGGAAGTGGGCTTTCTGAAATCTCATATTCATAATCCGGTACCGGCCAACCGTAACGAGACCTCTCCAGCCATCGGTATACCCCGGCGTGTTTTTTAGCCTCCCATCCCATCCCGCTGCTTGGAATCATATCGGGGTCATGATGTTCTAAATGTATATATCCTTTTTCTGTGGCCATTTGCAGAAGCCCTTCACCGGTCTCGGTTCTCGCAACAGTAGCTACAAAGGGTCCTGGTTTGTCTTCTATTCTCTGGAACACGTCTCCGCAGGATATATCTGCGAGTTCGGCGGAAAAATCTACACACATTAGACAGCGGTCACGTTTGTAACTGGCGGAGCCCAACAGGTGCCATACATAATCGTGCTTGGTTGCTACAAATCGAAATTTTCCGTCTCGGGTCAGCACGAACATGTCACCTGGAGGTTTACCCCCCCGGTAATCCATGGCCACGATATCTTCTAGATTTTTTATCTTTCCGGACTCCTGGAGAAGATGCTTCGTTCCTTCCCAATAATAGGTTGAAGCACAAAAAAGCCCGATGCAGAACTGAATGGCATTCACGAGTTTTTTCGGTTTTCCTCTCATTTGGAGCTTTCTCAAGCCATGGATGTGACATGGTAGACCAACTACGGCGATTTTTTCCATTTGCTTTTTTGTAACCGCTTCTGCAAGCAGTGCATTGTTGGGAACGATCATCATTCCCGTACGAATTCCCCGCATTACCTCTTCTTTTGTAGTTGCAATATAGGGTTTACACCTCCATGGTTTGTCCTTCCTCCATCCCGTCAAAATGGCCCCTTCGATCAGTTTCTCCTCGAGAGCAAAGATGAGAAGGGAGGAGACAATTCCACCGCTGGAACTGGTAAGCCGTATTTCTTCGTCCATCGCATACCCGCGATTGCAGGAGGTGTAAATACCTATCTTGTCCCTTTCGAAGTATCTTTCCGAGCCTAAGAACGTTTTGTCGAGAGTCCGGAGAGGAACGTTCTTGCCGGGACAGGCCGGGTAACACATATCGCACTCTGTACACTCCCCGGTCAGTATCGGAATTGGTTCATCCGATTCGTAATCAATAGAGATGGCATCGAACAGACATACTCCCACACAGGTCCCGCAAGCCGTACACAATCCCCTGTCCACGACATCTCGTTTCAAATCGAAGAAGCTGGTTTTATCCCTGGTTTTTCCCATTGGGCTCAATGCCTGTTATATACACCAGTTTTTTATTATCGTATATTGACAATAATATTATTATATGAGAAAATATAACAAAAGTCAAGAATAGTATTTTAAGGAGGAAGTATGCTTATGCAGGAAAAGAGATTTTTGTTGATGTTAACCATGGTGTTTGTTTTTATCGGTTTCCTGTGGGCTGGAGGTGCTCAGGAAACAGAGGCTGAAAGAACCGGAATAAAGGATTTTTACACAATCACCACTGCCACCACGGGTGGAAGCTTTTATCCCACCGGAGTAGCTCTCGCACAACTGTGGAGTGAACAACTGGGGGATAAGCTTGGAACCAGATTCTCGGCTCAGACTTCTGCGGGTTCACCGGAAAACGTTGACATTCTCGACAAAAACGAGGCTGAGATCGCTTATATGCAGAACAACGTAGTACTGTGGGCTTACCGTGGAACAAATATGTTCGAAGGGAAACCGCATAAAAATTTCCGTCTAATACTTCCAATGTTTTCCAGTACTTATCACTTCATGGTAGATAAGAACATAAACAGCCTTTCCGCATTAAGAGGAAAAAGGTTTGTGGTAGGACGGCCGGGAAGCGGAACAGAAACCTCCAGCAGACTCGTTCTGGAGGCTCTGGGGATCTCCTATGATGACATAAAAGCAGAGTTCCTTGGACAGTCGGAAGGGTTGGAGGCTCTTCGGAACGGCCAGGTGGATGGTGTTCTTGCAGTCGGCGGCCACCCGATTTCCGCTGTTTCGGATATAATGGCTACTCCTACAAGGCGCTTCAAGATGTTGAATGTAGCGGAAGATGAACTCCAAAAGATCAATAAGGCAGAGCCTTGGATGATTCCCACCGAGATCCCCGCTGACACATATCCAAACCAGACTACACCGATTAGAACATTAAAACACATGGTCTTTCTTCTCGTAAAAGAGGATATGAATCCCGAAGTGGTGTACCAGATTGTAAAGACAACATGGGAGAACATGGACTGGCTTCGGGAGTCACACGGTGCATTTAATCGAATGTCCATCGATTTGGCGGACGAGGATTTTTTCAACTTCGAAGTACCGGTTCATGAAGGAGCAAAACGCTATTACAGAGAAATTGGTAAACTGAAAGATTAGCGAGGCATGGATGATTTGAAGGTAAAGCCAATCCCCGCCGGAGGCGGGGATTTTTCACAATTGGGAGGAGAACTTATAACAAGACAGGCAACCAATGAGGATTTTTTTATAGAAGAGAATCCCGAGTTGTACGAATGTTTACAGGACGTGATTGATATCCATGTGCATATCGGCCCCGATGCAACGCGTAGGAGAAGAGTCGACGCATTGGAGGCCGCTCAACAGGCTGCAAAGGTTGGAATGAAGGCTATTGTGGTCAAAAACAAGCAGTACATTACCACACCAGTCGCTGCTTTGGCCTCGAGGCTCATACCAGGAGTTTCCGTTTTCGGTGGAGTCGTTCTGGACCGGGAAGTGGGTGGTTTGAACCCGGATGTGGTAGAAATGGCGGGAAAGCTTGGAACGAAAGTTGTGTGGATGGCGACCGAAACAGCACTCAACGACTTGAACAAGAAGCGAACACCTCTTATGGACCGCACATTCCATCGGCCGATCGAGGGGATTACGGCCCTCGACGAGGATGGCAAATTGAAAGCAGAACTGGAAGTAATTCTTGACATTATCAAAGATTATGACATGGTTCTCGCTACCGGTCATTTTTCCACAAAAGAGATATTGGTTCTTCTCAAACGGGCGAAGGAGAAGAAAATGAAGAGGATAGTGGTAAACCATCCACTCACTATCTCTTTCGGTCCCGATGCATCGATTTCTGAGCAGAAAGAGATGGCTTCCTTAGGGGCGTTAATCGAACACACATTCGTACCGTGCATGCCCGCCCACGACAGAATCGATCCGAGAAAAATAGTAGAAGCGATAAACGAGATCGGAGCAGAAAGAACTATTGTTTCTTCTGATTTCGGTCAGTATCATAACCCGCCTCCGGTGGAGGGCATGCGGATGATAATTCGCACGCTCCTAGGCTACGGCATCACACAGGCTCAACTCGATTTGATGCTCAAAGAAAATCCGGCCAGGTTGTTGGACCTGTAAAGGCATTTGGAGCGAATGAAGTTATCCAGGAAGCTCAAGCTTCTTCAGTCTAACGGAAGTATAGCCGCGTTGGATGCGATTCGCGATCGTCGCTTTTGGAGGGGCTGGACCGCTACATGCGTGCCAGATCGCGGATCTCCTGGGAGTTACCCGTATGCTTCTGCCTGATTATGCGGGTGTTTTTTTGCCCTGGGAGCGGCTCTGGCCGATTACAGGTACGATGTTGTTCTATCCTATCCTTCTCCCATGGGGCAGGTACTGCCGGAAGAGATCGATGAGCTATAGGCGGCGACGGGTATGGGAACCCCAGGGAACGAGATAGAAAGCTTATAGAAAGGGATTTGAAAGATCAAAGAATATCGAAGGAAAGAGCGTGCAAAATCTATGGGTATTCTGAATTTGAATAGGTATTTTACATATTAAGGACCATTATATAATATGATTATCATATAATGAACAATTAGGAGGCTAGAGTGGCTTATAAAAATCTGAGAGAATTCATGGAAGTACTCGAAGACCAGGGGGATCTCATACGAATAAAAGATGAGGTAAATCCCAGCTATGAAGTGGCGGCTTATGTGCGCAAGTCTTCCGATGTGGAAGGCCCGGCAATTCTCTTTGAAAAGGTGCAGGGCACTAACATGAAGGTGCTCGGAGGGCTGTTCGGAGCAAAACGGCGAGTACTACAATCTTTAGAGCTTGATGAGAAAAATCTTCTTACGAATTATCTCAAGAAAGAGGGGACGGTTATTATGCCGAGGAATGTAGATAAAGCCCCTTCACAGGAGATTGTGCTTACGGGCAACGACATTGATCTCTATTCACTTCCACAGATCATCCATTTTGAAAAAGATGCAGGACCGTATATAACCGGTGGGATACAAATTGCCAAATCTCGGCGAACCGGGAAGAGGAATGCGGGTATGTATCGGATGCTCATCCTGGATAAGAACCACCTCACGGTATATGCTCCTCCAGGGAGGCATCTGCGCATAATCATCGAACAGAACCTTGAAGAGAACGAACCAACCGATGTTGCAACCGCTATTGGAACCGATCCCGTGATCCCACTGGCAAGTCAAACACGCAAAGCGTTCGGATATGACGAAATCGAAATTGCCGGCGGATTGCGAGGAGCACCAGTAGAAATGGTGGGGTGCAAGACCATCAATGTAGATGTTCCTGCAACCGCCGAAATAGTCATCGAGGGAAGGACGGTTCCAGGAAGAGAAGCTGAGGACGGCCCATTCGGTGAGTACCCGGGAACCTACAGCGATGTAAAAAAAACACCGGTAGTAGAAGTCACGGCCATCACAATGCGGAAAGATCCGATATATCAATTCTGTATGACCGGTACACCCATGACGGAAAATCATCACATGATGGAACTCCCTCTGGCCGCTCTGGCGTATGAAGAGGCGTACAAGATATGTCCGGATGTGGTAGATGTGGTTCTCACCCCGGGAGGAACATCACGGCATCATGCGGTTGTGTCGATAAAGAAACGTCATGATTACGAACCAAGAAATGTCATTCTTGCACTTTTAGCGGCAAATATAGGCATAAAATACGTGGTGGTCGTCGATCACGACATCGATATTCGCAATCAAACGGACGTGGAATGGGCAATCAACACGAGAATGCAGGCGCAGGACGATGTGCTTATTTTACCGACGATGTACAGCCCCACTCTCGACCCTTCCGCACCAATGCACCGCAGTTCTTCGAAGATGGGCATAGATGCGACTGCACCGCTCGGAAGATTGGATGAGTTTAGTAAAGTGAAGACGCCCGGAACCGACACGGTCGACCTGAGCAAATACTGGTCACCTTGACTATTAACACCAGAATAGCCCACTCTGGAAAATAGATAAGGAGGAACGGTTATGATTTTGTATGGCTGGAGGGGAAAACTACTACGAGTCGATCTTTCCGAACGAGCTGTTTCGACCGAAGAGATTGACCAAAGACTTCTCAGCGCCTTCTATGGGGGAAGAGGGTTGAACATGTTCTTCCTCTACCAGCACCTGGAAGCCGAAACATCACCCTTCGATCCAGAGAACACCCTGATATTCGGCAGCGGTCCCCTCGTGGGAACCTCCGTCCCCGCGAATGGCCGGTACAATGTCTCATCCAGGTCTCCGCTTACAGGAATTCTGGGGGACGCCAATTCAGCAGGTATCTGGGCACCCTCCCTTAGGTGGGCTGGATACGACGGAATACTCGTTAAGGGTGAAGCTGATACACCGGTCTACCTTTCGATTACCGAGGAGGGAAGCGAGCTTCTGGATGCAGCCGAAATTTGGGGCAAGACCGTTACGGAAACAGACCTGATATTACGGCAAAGGCACGGAAAGGATGCACATATTCTTGCCATAGGTCCCGCCGGAGAAAATCGGGTGAGATATGCATCCATAATGAACGATCTCGATAGAGCCGCGGGCCGCACCGGTAATGGTGCTGTAATGGGAGCCAAGCGGCTGAAGGCAATCGTGATACGTGCCAGGGGAAAGATTCCTGTTGCCGATCCTGATGGGCTCAAAGAGGTATGCAAGAAGATCCGAAAGGCAATGCTCTCCTCTCCAAGCTATCCAATACGTTCTCAATTTGGCACTCCTATGCTTACCATGTTATACAACGAAATGGGGGTCCTTCCCACCTTTAACAATCAGGCAGCAATATTCTCCGAAGCGGAAAAGATCAGCGGAGAGCGGCTGAAAGAGGAGTTTGTCATTCGTCAAGCCTCCTGCTACAGATGCCCGGTACACTGTAGTCGAATTTCAAGGATAGACAAGGGAGAGTTCAAAGGGTTAGAGTTCGAAGGACCTGAGTTTGAATCCATATGTTCTCTCGGCTCTCGTCTTGGACATTCGAATTTCGAAGCAATTCTCTATCTTTGCAAGCGGCTCAACGATCTGGGAATGGATACGATATCTACGGGTGGTACTATTGCCTATGCAATGGAGTGCTGGCAACGTGGGCTTCTTACAGAAAAGGATACCGAGGGTTTGAATCTCACGTGGGGAAATACCGGGAGTATAATTCAGTTGGTAGAGAAAATTGCGTTTAGGCGTGGCTTTGGTGATATGTTGGCAGAAGGTGTACAAAGAGCATCGGAAAAGATTCCAGGTTCCGAACGTTATGCCCTTCATGTAAAGGGGATGGAGATTCCGACGCAGGAAGTCCGAGGATTGAAAGCATGGGGACTCGGTTGGGCGGTTTCGAGCAGAGGGGCGGATCATTGCCGCGCTTTTCCGGTGATGGAAACCACCTGGCATAAAGATCAGGCAAAGGAGTTCTTCGGAACCGAAAAAGCGGCAGATAGGTTTGCATACGAGGGAAAGGCGGAAATGATAAAATGGGCGGAAGATTTTGGTGCCGTCATAGATGCACTTGGTTTATGCACGATATCCTACGTAGCAATGGGATTATCACCCAAGCTCGTAGCCGAAGCATACCGTGCAGTTACAGGAGAGGATACAGACGAAGAGAAACTTCTCGAGACGGGGGATAGAATAGTTACACTCGAACGACTACTTAATCTGAAACTCGGACTTATACCTCAACAGGACACGCTACCCCGTCGTTTCATCGAAGAGCCTGTACCTGAAGGGCCAAGTGCCGGAGAGGTTATAGATATCGACAAACTCGTCTCGCAATACTATGGAGTTAGAGATTGGGATAAGTTGACGGGACGACCTTCGAAGGAGAAGCTTGCAACTCTGGGTTTGAGCTCTCTGCTTGCATTGTGAGGAAGAAGAAGCATCATCTTCTTGAAGCTTTAAGCAGTGGAAAAATTTTTCGTAAAATCAATACCAGGAATCCTAAAGTTAGAAAAGCTGCACCGATTCTGAAGGTAAGGCGAATTGAAATTTCGGCTATCAACCCTCCAGCGTTTGATGCGAAGAAAATTCCCAGATTGTACATGAAGTGAAAGAAAAGCGACATTCTCCCTCGAAACGAAAGGGGTGAATATTCCAAAAGATATGCATAGAGGACAGGGAAAAGTATACCATGGGAGAAGCCGTATAAAATACCAGATATTACTAGAAGAAAATTCGATCTAATATATGAGACAGTTATCATGCTGGCAGGAAGGACTATCATCGGTATGGCCACTATGAGATCTTTTGGAACTCTGTCGAAGAGGTGACTGCTGGTAAAACGTAGAAATAGCACTGTAAGGGGGAAGGCTATGTAAAAAGGTTTTATTTGACTGAGACCGGCTGACAATACTACCTTTGGAATGAAGACGGTCATGGATCCGAAGCCATATCCTAAAATAAAGATCCAGAAAAAGAGAGGATATATCTGTCTCTGCTTTAGCACGATTAGAATATCCTGCAGTTTAGGTTTGGTGGTATCCGGGGCGTATTTACTTTCAGGGAAAGATTGAAGCAGAAGCAGAGAAAATGCAAATAAGCCGGACCCAAAGATGTAGATCCAAAAGAAGCCGTGTGCATCATATATGAATTCGCCAATCCCTACACTAATTAACATTCCAATTTGGCCCATAGAACCGAATAAAGCGAAACCGTGGTACCGCTGGTCATGGGGAAGCACATAACTCAACCCCGCCCAGTAGCTTATGAGGAGTACAGCAAAGAAGCCGCCCTGAAAGAACCTGGGAATGGCATACAGGGTGGGATAATAGAAAGGTACAAAGTAAAGAAGTGGAATCACGATGTGAAGGATAAGGGTGATGGAAAGAATACTCTTATTCTTGAATCGATCTACGACAAACAGGAGAAATGGGAGAATTAGCATCGCTCCTAGACCGGTAAAACTCATAACAAAGCCAATCTGAGCGGGACTGTAGCCGCTTAAGTTGAAATGCTTTGGCAAGAGCTCATAGACCGACTTCCCTTTCATAGTGAATAAGAAGGACATAGAATAAGCTATGGTTACCCGGTTGATCATTTTGTTCATAACTTACCTTTTTCCCCTTGTTGACGACAAAATTATTACATGCTAATATATGTTATCACATTTTGAATAACATGTACACAAAAGTTTGGACATGGTGAGTAGGAATTCGCAAAGAAGAGTAACGACGGGAGGATAAGGGATAATATTATGATACGATATGAATATTCCAAAGCGCTTAAACGTAAAATCCGTCGTGATGATCCAGAAGATTTGTCAATCTCAACCTGGGATCTAGTACGTAGTGAAATTAAGGAAGGTCATATCGAAAAGGCTCTGGATTATCTTTTCTATGGAGAGTTTGAAGCAAAACAGATGCATGATATACTAGCCGCCTTTCCGGATGTAGCCCTTACCTGGTTGGCGAAGCTCAATGGAGAAGAAACTATCATGAAAATATTTCGGGAAAGATACTTTCCCAGAGCACAAGATTTCATCGAGAAAATCAAAACACCCGAGGAGGCAATGTACCGGCTGGTAGAACAGCAGAGAGCACATTTCAGTTCTTTTTCCGTTACAGAAGAGGAAGAGCGGTACGTGGTTGTAGCGGACCCCTGTGGAAGCGGTGGTAGAATACGAAGGGAGAAGGAGGTTGGGGTCACCAGGGAGCCTCACATTTGGTCTTGGGGACTTATGGGTATTCCATACTACTGCTGTCACTGCTGTGCATATTTTGAAATCTTTCCTATCGAGTTGCGTGGATATCCCATTCGTGTGCATGAAATTAGCGCAGACCACTATGCTCCCTGTGTACACTATTATTACAAAGACCCAAAGAAGATACCCGAAAGATTCTATACCCGCATAGGATTACGAAAAGAAACTTAGAGGCATTATATTACCGAAAGCTCTTCTACAAACTTGTCAGTAATAAACATGTGAGCCGGTGCATGAGTAATCATAAACGGTATCTTACTCTCTATTGCTACCATTTGAGGAGTAATCCCGCATCCCCAATACATAATCACTTCTCCCGGTTTAGGCGGCTCGAGGATAGGTCGGTAAGGATTAAATGGATCAGGTTTCCCCAGCTCTTTGATCCCGATTTCTCTCCAATCTCCTATGTGTATAGGGGGACCGTGCATGAAGGTGTGGCGTGATGAAATCTGTATTGCCCGAATCGCATCATTCGAATTGGAGAAACTACGCACCGTAACCGCCATATTGCCCCTGAATCTTCCAGCAGAACGACATGCAATTGAGGTTTGGTAGGCTCCGTATCGACGCCAACTTATGTTCGCTGATTTCAGTGCCCAGACGAAACTCTTGCTGCACCCCAGGAGAAATCCTACGAGATCATCGCGCCAGTAATCAAGAATATCGGTTGGTTCATCCACTATTTCTCCGTTCTTGAATATACGGTATTTCGGGATGTCCATGCGCAGGTCTGCTCCTGAAGCCATAAGGCGAGGGAAAGGGTCACCTGGCTCTGTTACATCGATAACAGGACAGGGCCGGGGATTTCTCTGACAGAAGAGAAAGAAATCGAATGCATACTCCTTTGGTACGATTACAACGTTTGCTTGACTGTAACCACTACAGATTTCAGTTGTATCCTCGGTCCATTTACCTTCCCGCACCAGACTGCGAAACTCCTGAGGAGTAATGTTCTTAAGCTGTTCTCTTTTAAGCATCGCTTATTCACCTTCTCTTCCAGGGATATTCGTTATATTTCGAGGGTAATATTCTTCAAATGCCCAACCTCTTCCCTGACTCTTTGCACATCTTCCACGTCGATTTCGGTTTTCACGATATCTTCGAAAAGACCGGTGCTTGCAATGGGAACACCATGTGGATCGACAACAGTACTGTGACCAAGATACCGTACACCACGGTTTTCTCCTACGCAGTTACACGAGATGAGATAAGCAAGATTTTCATTTGCCCGCACATGGTTGAGGTCCATCCAATTTTCAACACGTACGAGCGGCCATGCAGCAGGTACTAAAAAGACTTCTACTCCATGCTTTACCGCCATTTTGCGAAATAATTCCGGAAACCGCAAATCGTAGCAAACAGCGAAACCGAAAACGCCTAACTCGGTTTTTATACTTACAGGCTCGTTTCCGGCTGAAAGGTACCTGTATTCTTCCGACCCCTTTCGAGTAACGAGGTGTATTTTTCTATAATATGCCGCCACCCTACCCCTTGGATCCACTAATACAGCCGTATTGAAGAGTTTTGAGTCTTGCTTTTCTACTATGGTACCTGCCATTATATAAGAATTATGAGCTTGTGCCTTTCTGGCTATGCTGGTGATGGTTGGCCCTTCGAAAGTTTCGGCCTGGTTTTGGTACTCTTGGAAAGATCTCCACCCTATGTTCCACATTTCGGGCAAGAGTATCAGATCAGCGTCGGATGTTTTATCTGTAAGTTTTTCAATATCTCCGATTCTTTCTTCTTTCGTCTTTGCATCATCTATCTTGTACTGGATAGAAGCTATTTTCATCTATCCTCCTCGAAAAATTATCATATAATAAACACATTATTACTTCATAACAATATTGTCAATACCGGTAATGGACTAATAGAATTGACAACATTTTTATATTATGATAATATTATCATTATATAATAGAAAATGTAGGTGTTTAAAGATTTTGTTCTCTTTAATACTTAAAAAATACTTAAAACCGATAAAGGAGTATTGTTTATGGCAAAGCCGGAAATGGATTTTCATGATACGGAACTCATACCCTGGGAAGAATTGACAAAAGAACCTGAGCAGTATGTAAAGATACTGGCAAAATGCCCAAAGACAGGGGCATTTACCCGTTTAATTCGAAGTCAGCCCGACTTATATGAGACTATCACCAGGTATGACAATCCCCCCGGAAAATTGCTAGTACATGAGGATTATTGGGAAGAAGTCTATTCTTTCAGTGGGACATTGATAGATACAACTTTGAACCGGACATTCAAAGAAGGTTATTTTGCCTGTCGACCACCAGGGATGAAACACGGTCCGTTTTTTCATCCCACCAGCGCGGTAAGCTATGAGGTGAGGACTCCTGATAAATTAATGGATAAACCGGAAATAGAATTTTTCGACACAAATTTACTTCCATGGAAATCGGTGGAAGGAGTAGAGGGTCAGTACGAGAAAATACTCGACAGAGACAAGAAGAATAAGGGATTTACGCGATTGGTATTAAACGAACCCGACATGGAATGCTGTGTCAGGGATATTCGTTTTCCCCGTGAAAAGGCCTACATTTATGACGAACACTTGTGGACGGAAATAATGGTTTTAGATGGAACCATATTAGATGTGGAGGAAAATGCAACATATATTAAGGGCTATTATGCCAATTTCGCTCCGGGGAAGAAACACGGACCGTATTTCTTTCCGTTGGGAGCCATGTGGATAGAGACCAGATATCCTGAGCTTGTTCTGTAGCAATATCTGGAAAGTATAGAAGCAAGAATGTTAGTTTCTAATACCTACCGCAGCACAGCCTGAGGCCAACGCTATTCCTTTATCCATTATTCTACTCTCGGATATACGGCAATATGCTATTACGACGACAAGTTGCGTTATTTTAACAAAATTTTTTATTTGGTTTAAGGCTGTGCCGCGCTGGGAATTAAAAACCCACTTACTCTATCCAGGTTATGGGTTTTATAGTGTATTCGTGCCGAATGCTCCTGTTCTTCTTTTCATCATACAACTCCATCCCAAAATACTTGCTGAAGATGAGTTGCCCTCCGATTATCGGTACTGTTCCTGTAAATAATATTAAACCATTCAAATCGGGTAGAAAGTTCTTTTTTACCCGGTTGATCAGCTCTTCTGGTGGGAGTAATGTACCTAGTGTATCTTCCTGGTACAATACCTTTTCTCCGTCTTTGTGGACCCATGAGCGCAAGACCAGATCATCCCAATAGCCGGCCACCTCATCATATTTCCAGAAATCAGGAGCGAGGACGTTTGGATAGATCTGCTTTGAAACTCGTATATCAACTTTTTCGAACTCTCTATCAGTGTGATCGCTCCCCAGTCCCACATACATTTTGTTGTTCGCGAAAAGTAGAACAGGTTCTACCTCTCCGCACGATTTACTGTTCGGTAAAACTTCAAACTCGCTATCGATTGTTACTCTATCCCGAACCTTCGGATGAAAGATAGGGATATCCCCCGAAATATTGATGCCTTCTTTTCTCAGTTCTTCGATGTGTTTTTTTACGGCTGTTGAATCCCGACCCGTCCTACCGGCGTTAATTAGTGCCCGCGTTTCGAAATAAAGCTTTCCTTCGTTTACAATGTTTAATTCTAATTTTCCCATTTACCTCTCTACCTTATTTCTCATATAATGAAAATGTTATTGTATTATAATAGCGATAGGTTCTTATGTCAAGCTCTTGTAAATCGCAGCCTTTTTGTCTTAATAGGGCATGCGAACAGGCTCTCGTTACCAGAAAATTTTCACTGGCTCAGGCAGAGGAGGCTTTCCATGCATTCAAATAAAGGGAGACCGTGAAACGCCTTTTTAAACTTTAAAACCCCAAGAAGGAGTATTCTTCAACTTTAAGTCTGCCAACCGATGAAGATGCCGATGGGTTGGCCTTTTGCCGCAGTTTGTGGGGTGAATGATTTTATACCCGGTATTTTCTTAACCCAACGATCCTCGTAAGTATTGACAACAAGAATAAAATGGATAAAGATTCGGA
>QNBH01000073.1 GCA_003645645.1 Spirochaetota bacterium
CCGTGTGGAATAGCCGCCGGAGCTGACCTGAGTCGGGGGAGGGAGGAGCTTGCCGGGCGCCCGGCGATCTAGAGGGAGCCGGAAAAGTCCGACCTGCCCCCGGAGGAATTGGAGCGGATAGCCCGACCCCGCCGTGTGAAAGGGGGATGCATCGGTGATAGACGGTGGGTTGCTGTTCGAGGTAGAACTCGCCGTACTGACATGGATACGGCAGTGAAAGATGGCCGGATATGGTTAGAGGCAAGATTATCCTCACAGGTTGTATGCGGCGGGGGGCTGCCCAACATAATAAAAAATGATATTACCGGTATTTAAGCCAGCGCAGAATCTCCTTTAGACTGAACCGTTTGCCCGTCATGAGAAGTCCTATCCTGAATATTTTTGCTGAAAAAATGATCATTCCCAGAATGGAGATAAAAAGGATAACTATACAGATCAGGATTTCGTAGCCTGCAGGGCTTCCCATTATCACGCGCTGAAACATAACTATGGGGGCGGTCATGGGGAAAAAGGAAAGAGCCACCACAAAGGGCGCCCCTGGATTGGTGGCTATGGCTCCGACCATAACCATGGGAAGAACCAGAAAAAATATCATGGGCCAGGATAGCTGGCCGAGGTGCTGTTCATCCTCGCTGGCTGCCCCCAGTGCAGCATAGGCAGAGGAATAGAGGAAAAATGCAAGAAGAAAAAATACTACAAGATATAAAATGCTCTCCGCACCTCCTGCAATCGAGAGATTTAAATTTACCAGGGGTTTAAGGATTCTTAAAAAAATCAGTGCCATGACTATCCACACAGCATACTGCAGTAGACTTGCAATGGCTTTACCTAAAATTTTACCGAAGAGAAGCTCCTTTGCGTTAACCGAAGAAAGCATTATCTCTACGGTTTTTGAGGTCTTCTCTGTCAGTACCGATCTTGCTATGGATTGACTGTAGAGCAGTACGGTCATATAGATGAGCATGGTAAAGGAGATTCCTGTAAACATGATGGTCATAAAATCCTGATTTTCCGTCTGGCCGGATTGCCGTGATACTCTCTTTGTTATTATTTGCGGCTGCCTCATTATGAAGCCGACCCGGGAAGGGTCGAGGCCTTCCCGAGCGAGTCTTCGGGTTACAATGATATTGCCGATTATCCCCTGAATGGTGCCAAGCAGTTGAAAATTTGTCCCCCCGCTGGTTATATATTCGATCGATTCTATTTCAAGCGGATTACCGGGAATAACGAGATACCCATCGATTTCTCCTTCCAGGACTGCCTTCCGTAATTCTTCTTCTGTTTCGCCCACATGCACCAGTTGAACGCCTGAGTTTTCCAGGGCAGGGGTGATTTCCCTTACAAACTCTTCCTGTGTACCGGTAACAGCGAGCTTTGCAGTACCTGAACCCCGCATTGCGAGCAAACTGGGCAGAACGCTTACTGCCACTATAAGAAAAGGGCCGATCAGAGTGATGATTACAAAGGCTTTGTTTGCCGAGGTTAAACGGAACTCCATACCGATTATTCGGGTGAGTTTTTTGCTTAATATTCTGGTTATTGTGGCCACATTAAACTACCCCTTACTCTACTGTGTTTCCCGCCGTTTTTACCTGTTGAATAAATATTCTATGAAGCGAGGGCGTTACCACCTCAAAGCGACGTACGGAAATTTTACCGGCGAGAAGCTTTAAGAGGTCGTCTGCAGACTTGCCCTCTGCAAGATCTACCTCTACCCATCGGGGATAGCTGAGAATGTTCTCCGTTATCCCGGAATCTTTAAGAAAATCTATAGAACCGTCGAACTCTATTACCACACTTTTCTTTCCAAAGCGGTTTTTAATTCCCTCCAGGGTACCGGAAAGAACTTCCCGGCCTTTGTTGATAATAAAAATGTAACTGCACAGCTTTTCTGCCTGCTCCATTATGTGGGTGGAGAAAAGGATTGTCTTTCCCGATTTTCCCAGGTCGAGAATGGCTTCCTTGAGCGCATCCGTACTTACTGGATCGAGTCCTGCAAAAGGTTCATCCAGAAATATAAACTCGGGGTCGTGCAAAACAGAGGCGATAAATTGTGCTTTCTGAGCCATCCCCTTGGATAGACTCTCAACAGGTTTATCCTTCCATTCCAGAAGGTCGAAGCGTTCAAGCCATTGATCGAGACGTCTTGCAGTCTCTTCTCCTGTAGAGTTTTTTAAACCTGCCAGGTAGAGGAGCATATCTCCTGCCTTTACCTTCCTGTAGAGCCCCCGCTCTTCTGGGAGGTATCCGATTCGATCCTTATCGGATTCTTCGATCCTTTTCCCACCGAATAGAATTTCTCCGCTGTCAGGTGCGATTATGTTCATTATCATGCGGATGGTGGTGGTTTTTCCCGCTCCGTTGGGTCCGAGCAATCCGAATATCTGGCCGGGTTGGGCCGAAAAAGAGACCGATTCAACTGCCTTTATTTCTCCGAAATGTTTGGTAATATTTTTTACTTCGAGCATTTATCTACTCCGATTTAACTACCTGCTCCGGTAATCCTATACCGATTTTTTCGATTATTTCAATCTCCTGGAGGAGCACAGGAGCCCCTTATAACAAGTTCTGTTTCAAGCTCGATATGCCTTTTCTCTACTTTCTTTTCTATGATTCCCAGAAGCAACTCCATTGCCTTTTTCCCCTTTTCATAACCGGGCTGGGAGATAGTGGTAAGAGGAGGGGAGACAAGCCAGGATTCAGGTATGTTGTCAAAACCCGCAAGTGATATCTCATGGGGGATCTTTATCCCGTGTTCCCGAAAAAAAGCATGGCAGCCAAGCGCCATTATATCGCTCATTGCTACGACTGCAGTAGATCTGGGTTTGATTTCCAGGACTCTTCTGGCTGCATCCCATCCGCCGTGAAGGGAGCATTCGCATTCTATCTCAGTTATGGGGCTGTTCTCCGGATCAAGACCGAATGATTTGAGAGCGTCTTCATAGCCTTTAAGCCTCTGCGCCCTCACCCCGGTGGCCTCCTCTTCCCTTTCGCCCTGATCCTTTAAAAGAGAGAGAATGGCTATTTGTCGATGGCCCAGTTGTAAAATGTATGCCATCAGTTTTTCTGCAGCCCTTCGGTCGTCGATGTTGATGCTGGGGATTTCCTCCGAAGGGATGCCGTCTATAGTTACAAAGGGGATTCTTCGCCTCTGGATAATCTCTACAACTTCCATTTCCGGCTTTAGCCCCAGGGTAATAAGAGCGTCCACCGCAGCCCCCTTTACCCCTTCTTCTATGCTCTGCCTGACGGGAGGGATGACCATCACCGTGTATCCCCTCTTCTGGCAGGTCTCCCCTATTCCCTGGAATATCTGGGATAAATAGGGGTTCTGGAAGGCAACCGTGATGACCTGTGGAAGGAGGAAGCCTATTGTATGGTGCCTTCGAAGAGAAAGGTTTCTTGCCATTGGGTCGGGTATATAACCCATCTTCTCTGCCACTTCGAGTATGTGTTTTCTTGTTTTAGCAGAAATTCTTGCCGGGTTATTGAATGCAAAGGATACGGCCGTTTTTGAATAACCTGAGATTCGAGCGATATCATTGATGGTGATTCTCTCCGTGTTTTTTTTTCTGGAAGCCATTCAATTCTCCGTTTCAGGAAGGAGCAATATGCTGCCCCTTTCCAGTTGCTCTTCTTGAGTTGGAGAGCGGCCTTGCGGCCATAAGAGGTCGATTATCCGTGTATCCTTTCCCAATTCTTTGGCCCCCCCGAAGCGCCACCTGGAGGGTTGCAGTTCTATGTCTCTTACTCTTCTTACACCGGGGGAGGGGAAACCTTCCTGGCTTAAGATGCAGGCTGCTACACCCCACTCATGTTCCGGGATTTCGGTTTGGAGGGCCGACCCTGGAATAATTATAGTTACCTTGCTGTTTTCTCTATCCATGATGGTTCGAACAGGGGTGCCTGCAATCTCGCGAACTTTCCCGTCTTCTGTGGATACCAGAAGTTTTTGATGCCAGCCTTCCACCCATACTGCATATTCCCAGCCGTCTTCATCCGAAAGACTACAGTTACGGCCTTCAAGCAGCTCTCTTCTGCCGGTAGCCTTGCCCGGATCGATGTCAATATAGACATCGAATGTTTGAAGGGAAAGCTCTATACCGGATCCCCATGGATTGGTAAGAGGCCCGTAGAGCTGGAAAGTAAAAATAAGAGACTTCTGATTCGAGGAGAAAGAGAAGTACTTCCCGTCAAATACACCGGGAAGAAAGACCCCATCCTCCGGATAAATGTAGTAGCCGGGGCCGTGATCATCACCCCGTGGATCGTCAAGTTCTGCAATAATTGTACTATCTCCAGTATCGGCAAGAACAATCCGAAGAGGACCATCCGTGGGCATGGGTTTACTTTCCTCATCCCAGATCTTAAGAAATGCTCGAAGAAGAAAAACATCTCCCGGCTGTACATCTCCAAGATTATCCCAGGGCAAGGCGATCTCCAGGGTTTTCCCCCCACCTGCCGCCATACCGGAAAAAGCCGCCTCTTCCCACCTGTGGTAAGCAACGAAATGGGCGAGAGAGGCGCTTAAAGAAGGAAGCTCCACCTTAAGAAAACGATTTGAGTGAAAACCCAGGGGATTACCGTTAATGGTTAAACCCGTAGCTTCCCGCCTGCGGGGTGTGGTCAGATAGATCTCCAACGAAGAGCCTGATGGAAGCTTTTCGATATTGACCGATGTGTCTAGCCTGAGGAAAAGCCGGTCACTGTTGTAACCGTAGTAGAGGGTATCAATACTGGGATGATCGGCAGGAGAGACGGGGCGGGGAGCTCTTTTGTCTGCACCCGGGTCATCTGCGGATTCATTTATGAACAGACCAGCATTCTCCCACTCATTTTCCCAGGCTGTGCCGTCAACCTGGGCGGAAAAGGGGGTTTTGGCAGAACGAACAGGTTGAGCTGGTTTTTGCGGCATGACAGGTACTTTAAGAAAATCGGGTACCTCCTCTCCCAGCGCTTTGTAGACCTCTGTAAGCAGGGAGCGGAATGCCCAATCGAAATACTCATCCACTCCGCTGTCCTGGTCTGCCCCATACCACCAGAACCAGTCCGAACCTTCCGCCAGGTACATAAAATCGAGAGCCTTTCCAATTTGTTCTTTATCTGCTTTCTTTTTTCCGTATATATCGTACCTGGCCAGATTCTCCCGTGTAATCCTTAAGTACTCCCAGGCGGTGTTCTCCTCTTCCTCTCCTATCCATGTGGAATAATCGGGTGAGAACCAGCATCCCCACCAGAGAGTATCCAGATGACGTTGCCCTGGAAACATGGACAGATATTCAGTTACAGTGGTTGTTTTTACGGTTTTGCTTTCAGAAAGTGCGGTGTAGAGCCTGTTTAAAAACTCATTCCCGTCGTTGGGGTAGTGTTCCCAGGGATTCTCCCCGTCCAGGATAACTGTGACCAGGTGAGGGCCTTCTGCACCCTTATCTTTAAGCCGCCCTCTTATAGCTTCTATTCGGTGCATAAAATCATCTACAGCTTCTCGGGCAGGAGTCCCGGAATATTCGAAAGCGATCATCTCGGAGAGTCTTAAATCACGAAAAACAACAACCACTTCCGAGCCGCTTCTGGGCTCAAGAATATAGGGTCTGTAAAGAAGGTCGGCTTCCCGTACCGTATCCCTCTCATCACGGGTAAAATCACCTATACCCAGGGACCTGGCCAGAACCTGTTCACCCGAAGCCATCCACCCGAAACCGGCCTTTGCAACAATGTTGAGTATATCCTGCCCGACCGCGCCTTCCGCAGGCCATAACCCCCTGGCTTCTCTGCCGAAATCTTTCCGGTATCTTTCCCTGCTCAAGGACAGTTGGGCTATGGCATCGTTGGGAAAGGAAAACCGCTCTTCCGGTATTTGAGCCGCGGGATCGGCCTTTCCGGCAAGATCGGTATTGTAGAGAAGGGGAAGGATGGGGTGGGCGTAAGGAGTGGTGGTAACCTCGATTTGCCCTGAATCCTGAAGTGCGCGGTACAGGGGGATTATCTCTTTCATGATACGTAGAGTTTCCCTGAAGAGAACCTTTTTGTCTGCTTCGGAGAAGCCTCTATCTTTTCTTACCAAACCTGCGAGAGGTTCGGAATTGAGGAGAGAAGAATTAAACCAGGCGAGGTTAAACCAGACCTGGAGATCCCTTAAGTCCTGCTCTGTGAATTTCTCAAGGGCCTGTCGGATTGAAGCCTTACTCCCGTCTCCCCTGAGGGTAAGTAGTCTTCTGTATCCCGGGAATCTGCCTATCACATTATCCCAATTTGCATCGAAAAACCTCAAGAGTATAAACTCTTTCTCTTTGGCGCTTAGATCTGCTGCCGGGGTCTCCGCAAGTTGCCAGTATTTATCCTTTGCACCGTTAAGATATGCCTCTATTTGTCTCAGTAAAACCGGTGTTAAATTGAAGGTTACCTTTACGCCCGGATAATCTTTAAGTACGGCTGCCATGTTATAGTAGCTTTTGGTACTGTGCACCCTCACCCATGGGCGGGAAATTATCCCGCTTCTCGGATCGGGGTAGTACAGGGGTTGATGGTGATGCCATATCAGGTTGAGGTATATCACATCCCTGGAAGGTTGAGCAGGCGCACCGGTTTTGCAGGAAAGTGTTGAAAAAAGAAGAGCGGAGGAGAGAAAGAGGAAGAATCCCGGCGTTGCGAGCACCTTCATAATTTTCATGTTTTCTATGCCCTTAACCCTTAACCGAGCCGAGGGTAAGCCCGGAGATTAACCATCGAGAGGATAGCTGGAAGAGGATCATAACGGGAACCGAGACCATGAGGGCTGCAGCGGAAAACTCCCCCCACTGGGTCTGCCACTGATGCTGCATCCGCTGAAGTCCCAGGGGCCATGTATAGAGCTCCGCCCTCTGAAGCATAATTCTTGCAATGAGAAAATCGTTCCACACCTGTGTAAAGTTAAACAGGAAGGCTATTGCCAGGGCGGGAGTGGAGAGCGGGAGTATTACCCTGTAGAAGGCACCCAACCGGGAGGTTCCGTCGATCATGGCAGCCTGCTCCAGCTCATGGGGGATGGTATCGTAGTAACCTTTGAGTATCCATATTGAGAAGGGGACAGAGCTTACCGAGTAGGCTATGACTACTCCTCTCCACGTATTTATTAAGCCCAGCTTAATTGCAATTATGTAAATGGGCACCATGAGCATGGCTGCAGGTATCATCTGGGTTGCAAGGAGAAAGATCATTCCGGGCTTGCGGCCCGGAAACTGCCAGCGTGAAAAGGCGTATGCCGATGTGGAAGCCAGCGTTACCCCTATGGTGGCCGTAGAGGTGGTTATAAGCAAGCTGTTCCATAACCAGAGGAGGAAATCACGGTTTAAAATAACTTGTGTATAGTTACCGAAGGTTGTATCTTCCGGGATTATCTTAAGGGATGTGGAAAGGAGCCTGTTTCCCGGACGAATGGATACGGAAAAAATCCTTAATACGGGGTAAACGGCCATAATACAGAATATTACAAGAATCAGATGGATTATAAGACGCTTTGCAGGGCTGTCTCCCCGCGCTCTGTAGAAAAACCAGCGAAAAAAGCTTCTCTTTTTTATCGGCCTCTTCATTTGAACTCTCCTGTATTTCGGAATCCGGAGTAATTTCTATTTTTAAAAAAACGGCATTTACCATTGTTAAAATTCACCTGCGTTTCTTCCCTGTGGCTGTTACCAGGGTGCCCACATCAAACTTAAACCTGGTAAGTTTAAGATAGGCCAGGGTAAACACCAGAAGGATGAAGAAGTTTACAAGTGCGAAAGCCGCAGCAAATCCGTACCTGTTGTACTCGAAGGCAGCCCTGAAAAGTGCTGTTACAAGTATATCCGAGCTTTCCAGTTCTAACTGGTTTATAAAAAAGGGAATATTGAACATGTTAAAGGTCCATATCACACCGAGGATTACCGCAGGGGTCATAACCGGTTGGATTAAAGGTAGTGTAATATGGCTGAATTGGTAGATCTTTCCGGCTCCGTCAATCTCAGAGGCTTCGTAGTATGTGCGGTCTATACTCTGAAGCCCGCCGAGAAGAACTACTGTCATAAATGGTACACCAAGCCAGATGTTTGTGATGTTGATTGCTGCAAAGTTCCAGAAGGGATCGGAAAGCCAGCGAATCGGCTCTAACCCGAGACTTTTAAGTATGACATTTGGATATCCGTATTCGTAATTGAACTCCCCCCGCCAGGCCAGCACGGCTATAATCTGGGGGATGGCCCAGGGAAAGAGAAGGAGGGTGCGGTAGATTCCGCGAAGCTTCATGGGCCTGTTTAGAAGAATAGCCAAAAACATACCCAGCACAACGTGCGAGCTTACCTGAATAAATGTCCATAGTACTGTTGTAAAGAGTATGGGAAAGAAGTGGCGCTGTTTTAGTATCGGTTCTGTAAATACTCCAACAAAGTTTTCTACTGCATTTTTTATCCCGTAGGTAAGGCCTCTCTCCACTGTAAAGCGGCGAAGGCTCATGTTAGTGAAAGAGAGCACAGCGTTGTAACCTATTGGGTAAGCTACCAGGAGGAGAAGGCCTATAGCAGCGGGGGCAACCAGCATAAAGGGTAAGGCATATACATGGTTAAGTTTTACCTTGAGTATATAGTAGAGGAGAAACTCAATGGCGATGATTGCAACAAGCACAAAAAGGATGGTTGTGCCCACCTCTCCAAGGCTCTTTGCAAAGAGTTGTGGAGAAAGTGATTGCATGGGCTATTCCTCAATATAAGAATTAAGAAGAGGCTGTCCAAAAAGGCGAGCAGAAAAGCAAGTGGCCACCTAATAGGTGGTTTATTAACGGGTTGAAGCCTTTTGGGCAGCCTCTCCGGTGACAGCTTATTATTTAAGTGCTTCGATCCCGGCTTCCGCTGCCTTCTGCATGGCCAGAGCGGCATCCTTGGGTGTTTTGGAGCCGGCCAGAACGGCGTTCATCTCCGGTTTCATTGCATCCCAGTTGGCGCGCATTTCCACTACAGACGGCATGGGTGTCCCATAGGCAAGCTGTTCCGATGAGCCCTTTAAAATCGGGTCGGATGTAATTTCAGGTGATTTGAGCACAGTCAGAAGAGCGGGAAGTCTCTTGAAAGTCTTAAGCATCCTCTGCTGTACATCTTCTGATGTTACAAAATCCATAAACTTCTTTACTGCGGTAAGCTGTGCACCTGTAACATCTTCTGCAATCATGAAATACTTACCGGAGGTATAGGGAGCGGGGTATTTTCCGGTTTGAGAGACCTTCGGAAGCTTCGCCACTCCGAGCTTATCTTTAAGAATCGAGGCGTAGTCGCCCAGCGACCAGTCACCGTTTATGATCATGGCGGCCTTGCCTTCTTTAAAGAGGGTATCCATGGTGCCGTAGTCGGATTCCGGTGGAACTATCTTGTGCTTGAACTTTAAATCGTAGAGAAACTGGAGGGTGTTGACCATTTCCGGAGTATTCAGGGTAGGAGTAACGCCGTCATCTGCAAACACTTTACCTCCGAATCCTCCCAACCAGGGCACAAGCCAGAACGGCTCGATCTGGTTGTAAACCAGCCCGTAAGTATCTCCTTTTGTAAGTTGTTTCCCCATCTCGATCAGTTCATCCGTTGTTTCCGGCGGTTTCTGAACAAGAGATTTGTTGTAGAGAAGCATAAGGTGGTTGCCGCTCGAAATAGGTACAGCCCAGGTCTTCCCTTCCATTACTACCGATTCTACGAACTTGTTTTTATCGTAGAGATTGTCTACAGGTTGGATCAAACCGGCGGCTGTAAAGGGGCCGGCATGATCGTTAACAGTCCAGAGAAGCTCTGGCGGTTCTCCTGCAAGGCTTGCCGTCTGGAAGTCTTCTCGCAGTGCCTCGGTGTCTTTTTGAACCGTATCGATCTTGATGTCAGGGTTCTTTTCCATAAACTCCTGGGTGAGAGATACTATCCACTGGTAGACACCTTCCGATTCCCCTTCCTGCGTCCACAGGGCAAAGGATACGGGACCCTCAGGTTCTGCAGCCTCCCCTTCTTTTGTACCACCTGCAAATAGTGGTGAGCCTGCCAGAAGCAGTATGACAAGAAATATTGCTACCGGCAGAAATTGGCTTTTCCTTTTCATTTGCGCCTCCTTTTAGGGTTTAAACCGGTTTTCTAAACCGGTTTATATATTTGTATTATACTAAACCGGTTTTCATGGGGAGTCAAGATTTTTTCCCTTTATTTTTAAGATTTTTTTATTTAGATTTGGCATGCGTGATCGATACCAGTATAGTAAAACAGAGGGGGCATCGCTAAATACGGTTAAAGTTTCCAGTAAGTATCAAATCGTTATTCCAAAAAAGATCAGAGAAAGTATGGGATTGCAGAAAGGAATTACCTTAGAAATCATCGCCTATGGAAGCAGAATCGAACTTGTTCCAATTCTGCCTGTAAGAGAACTAAAAGGCATATTTAAAGGAATAAATACTGACATACAAAGAGAAGAAGATCGTATATGAACATTGTTGATTCATCATGCTGGCTTAAATATTTGGCCGGAAGCGATGTGGTAGGACGAGTATCTGGCGTTATTGAAAACCGTAAAAAGAGAACGTCATAGAAAATATTAGGGCCGCCTCCCCCTCCGACTTTCCCTTGTAGCGGAATACCCGGGTAAGCAACCCTATCTTCCATAGAGTCGGGTGAGCTCTTTGAGCTTTGTTATATCCATAGTTGTGATCTGTCCTTTTTTCATCCGCCACTGCCAGTTACCGTTTGGAATTCCCGGGGTATTAAAGCGGGCTTCCGAACCCAATCCCATTATGTCCTGCATGGGGAATAACGAAAATACTGCTGTGGATGCAAGTGCCGTTCTTATAAAGTCCCAATGTACCTCCTTTCCTCTGCTGTTCATATATTTGAGGGCAAACTCCCTGTCCGGCGGTTCGGCCGAGCGGAACCATCCCACGGTTGTGTCGTTATCGTGGGTTCCGGTATACACGACACAATTTTTAGGAAAGTTATGGGGAAGATGATCATTCTGCTCCTTTGCATCGAAGGCAAACTGAAGAACCTTCATACCCGGAAAACGGCAGTACTCTATAAGCTCTTCAACATCCGGGGTGATGTATCCCAGATCTTCTGCAATTATGGGAACATCTCCCAGTTCCTCCCTTACCTTCCGGAAGAGCATTTTCCCCGGAGCCTGTCTCCACCACCCCTTTACAGCCGTATTCTCCCCGAAGGGTACAGCCCAGTAGGAGGAGAAGCCACGAAAATGATCGATACGCAGATAATCGTACATGGTAAGCTTTGCTTTGAGAACCTGTAGCCACCATGAAAACCCTTGTTTTTCCAGGTATTCCCAGTTGTACAGAGGATTTCCCCAGAGCTGGCCTGTTTTGCTGAAATAATCCGGAGGAACCCCTGCCACAAAGGCGGGACGGAGATTTGCATCGAGGAGAAACAATTCCGGATTTATCCACAAATCCACACTGTCATAGGCAGTGAATATAGGCATATCCCCAATTATCTTGATGCCCTTATTGTTTGCATAGTTTTTTACCCCTTCCCACTGGTAAAAGAAGAGATACTGGAGGAAACTTAAAAACTCGATTTCAACCTGGAGTTTTTCTGTATAGTTTCTAACTGCACAGGGTTTTCTGAGCCGTATATCATCATCCCACAGATCCCAGCTCCTCCCCCCGAAGTACTGTTTTAAAGCCATAAACAGGGCAAAATCATCAAGCCATTCTTTATTGTTTCTGCAAAAAGCTTTAAACGCCTCCGTGGAGAGGGAGCTATTTACCCTGCGCTTCCCCTCTATAAAATTAAGATAGCTCTTTCGTAATACTCTGTATTTAAGGGGAATAAGTCTGCCGAAATCCACTTTCTCCTCCGGAAGGTTTTCAAGTTCTGTAAGATCTTCCTGCTGCAGCAGCTCCGTCACAAGGAGCTCTTCCGGGTCAATAAGCATGGGATTGCCGGCGATGGAAGAGAAACACTGATAGGGAGAGTCTCCGTAACCGGTCGGGCCAAGAGGACATATCTGCCAAAGTTTCTGTCCGCATAGAGCCAGTAAATCGATAAACCGTAAGGCCTCTTTTCCAAGACAGCCGATGCCGTATTTTCCAGGAAGAGCAGTGGGATGAAGAAGTATTCCGCTGCTTCTTTTAAAAAGATTACTCTGGTGCAATTGATTTCCTCGTGCCTTTAAGCGCTGAGTATAAGCGAACTTCGTGCAGATAGATGGTCTAAATAGATAAAACCATCTCGGGCATAAAACTTTTGCAGAGATAGAAGATCCTGCCAGATTCTCTTTTCGGAGGCTTCCTCCGGCAGGGGAATACCAACGTGAGATTGAGTGTAACCTGCATTCATGACTATGATTAAAATATTATCACTGTAATATCTGCAAAATGCAAAAATATTGTTAAACACCTTTAATATTTTAAAACCTCCGAATCTGAGTGCCGGATTCTCTTTTCTTAAATGAATGAGTTTTTTATACATCTGATTTATATGGAGATTCCACTCCTCCTTCTCCCATATCATTGCCTTCCGGCAATCGGGATCGTTATTGCCTGTCATCCCTATTTCATCACCATAGTATATCATGGGAACGCCTACATATGTAAAAATAAAAACAAGGGCGATAAAGAGAGTATGAGGATTTTCTTTACACAGGGTATATATTCTCGGTGTATCGTGGCTGCTTAAAAGATTGAGCTGAAAAAAGGCGGAATCCCCTTGAGAACTCAGCAATCTTCGAAGCTCAAAGGCAAAGTCTTCCGCATCCATTGTCCCCCTTACATAAAAATCGAGAATATATTCTCTTAACTGATAATTCATGATGCTGTCAAAAGTATCTCCTGCAAGCCAGTCTCTCCCATCCCTCCATATTTCACCTGTAAGAAAGATCTGTTGATTTATCTGTTTTAAGGTTTTACGAAATTTCTGCCAGAAAGAAATTGGTACTTTCCAGGGTACATCAAGCCTCCATCCGTCGATTTCTGCTTCTCTTAACCAGTGCTTGGCGACCTTTATTACAAAATCCTGTACCTCCGGGTTTTCCATATTGAGTTTTGGCAGATAGTATTCCCCCCCGCAGGTCTGATAGTTGGGTGGAGATGTTTCTACGGGAAAAGAGTCTATTATAAACCAGTTACTGTACGGCGATGCAGCACCCTTTTCCAGTACATCGGCAAATGGAGAGAAACCAAGACCACAATGGTTGAAAACACCATCCAGTAATACCCTGATACCTCTTCTATGTGCTTCCTGGGCGAGTCTCTTCAAATCCTCGTTGGTACCAAGAAGGGTGTCTACCCGGAAGTAGTCGAAAGTATCGTACCTGTGGTTTGTTCCTGCTCTAAAAACAGGATTAAGGTAGATTGCGTTAATACCCAGCTCTTCCAGGTATTCCAGTTTTTCTATAATACCCGGTATATTCCCTCCGAAAAAATTTTTCCGTGTTGGGACATCCTGCCATGAAGCGAGTTCGGCTGCGGTGGATCCCCCATCCTTTCTGTAGAATCTGTCAGGAAAGATCTGATAAAAAATTGAGTCTTTAACCCAATCGAGATAGTCTCTTTCTTCCTTATTCAATGCTTGCATTTTGCATTATCCTTTCAATCCTGTAAGTGTGATTCCTTCGATAAAACGTCTTTGACCGATAAGAAAGGCGGCAATAGCCGGTATTGAGGCAGTTACCGTACCTGCCATAAGGTAATTCCATCTGGTACCGTACTTCCCCTGAAACATGGCTAAGCCCAACTGGATGGTTCTCATTAGAGGACTGTTGGTTACAACCAGAGGCCAGAGAAAGTCATTCCAGGCAAAAAGAAAGGAGAAGATTGCCAGAGCTGACAGGGCCGGCATGGAGAGAGGAATGATTATTCGCCATAGAATTCCCAGTTTACT
This sequence comes from Spirochaetota bacterium, assembly GCA_003645645.1. Classification (GTDB taxonomy): domain Bacteria; phylum Spirochaetota; class Spirochaetia; order SPDA01; family B32-G16; genus B32-G16. The sequence goes on from QNBH01000073.1 coordinate 13,860, forward strand.
GCATCCATCCATTGATGCAGCATGGTCCAGTTCCGCCGGAATAGTAAGAAAATATTGCCGCAGAAGAAAAATACCGAAAGCACTGACCAAACGGGGAACAATAAGTGCCTTAAATGTATCAAGCCATCCCAGACGAAGAACGATGAGGTAAGATGGAATCAATGTCACATGAAAGGGAACCATCATAGTACTTAAGAATATTAAAAACAATATCTCCCTGCCGGGAAACTTGAGCCGGACAAATGCATAGGCAGCCATGGCGGAGAAAATAACCTGACCGGCAACAATAAACACAGTCATGACAGCCGTATTGAAATAAAACCTTGCAAAGGGTGCTGCGTTCCATGCTTCAAAATAATTCTTTAATTGGAAGTGAACCGGAAATAGGTAGGGAGGTGAAAATATCTCCTTTACTGGCTTTAAAGACATGGTGAGCATCCAGAGATAGGGAAGAATAACAATTAGGCCGAACAAAATAAGAAAGGCATAGAGAACAATTCCGCCGTAGTAAAAGCCATCTGCCAGGCCGGTGGGTTTATTTTTGGAGTAAGATTTTCTCTTTACCATAGGGCCTTTTCTCCGGAAGAAAGAAACCGGCGCTGAAGAAAAGTGATTATGAAGATAACCATAAAGATTATCATCCCAATTGCAGATGAGTATCCCAACTTGAAATAACGGAATGCGTTTCTGTAAAGCAGCAATCCTATTACATCGGTGGAATGGAGAGGTCCTCCGTTTGTCATGACGAAGATCTGGTCGAATACGAGAAAAGAATCGATTACAGACATTATCACCAGCATGCCTGTAATGGGGGAAATCAAGGGCAGCGTAATACGGAAAAACCTTACAATGGAGCCTGCACCGTCAACTTGTGCCACCTCGTAGTATTCCGGAGAGATACTCTGCAACCCTGCCAGATAAATCACCATGTTAAAGCCCAGACGTTTCCAAACTCCCATAGTAATTATAACGGGCATTGCCCATGTTGGGCTGGTCAACCAGCCCGGACCTGGTACCCGGAAAAAGCGTAAAAAAGTGTTTATGTACCCGGATCCGGGGTCAAAGAGATACTTCCAGACTATTGCTGCTGCAATGGTGGAGGTTATAACCGGAGTAAAATAGATTGTTCGAAAAATGGTTTGTCCAGGGAATTTTCTGTTTAAGAGAAGGGCAATAATCAGTCCTGCTGCAATACCGAAGAATGTGATTCCGACCATGTAGTAAAAAGTGACTTTCATAGAGTTCCAGAACTCTATCGATTTGATGATATCCCTGTAATTCTGTATTCCGATGAACTCAATAGTTCGCTTAAGTCCATCCCATCGGTTAAGACCGAGATATCCGGAATACAAAACAGGAAATATATTAAACAACCCGAAGATAATAATTGAAGGGAGAAGACAGATCATTGCTACAGGAATGTCACTGCTTTTTTTCATATTATTTCAGTTATTCTAACTCATGAGTGGCTTCATACCCTGACTCCTTTAATGAGAGGAAGCCAGGGTATGTTTCTTTTATTTGGTTTTAACACTATTTCAACATCGGGGCAATTTCAGTTGCTGCACCTGTCAGTGCTTCTTTCACTCTTACTTTACCGTAAAATGCTTTTTCTACATGTTTTGAAAAAATATCTGAGACTTCCGGATAATTCGGGATGGGAGGTCTGGAATGGGCATGCTTCTGATTCTCTACAAAGGGTATTAGTCTCGGTTCAGTTTCACTGATCCATTTCGCGTATGCTGAATCCCTGGTAACAGAATCTCTAACAGGCATAAAACCTGTCTCCATATCCCACTTCAGTTGTGTCTCGGTACTGGTAAACCATTGGATGAAATCCCATGCTGCAGCTTCTCTTTCCGGAGTGGTCTTTCCGATAAATATCTGTTCACCACCCATGTTGGTTGCAGGTTGTCCATCGGCAGGAATCGGTACACGGGCAGTGCCCCAATCGAAGGGAGCGGATTCGGACCATATTCCCACCATCCACGAG
>QNBH01000074.1 GCA_003645645.1 Spirochaetota bacterium
AACTAAGAATTTATTTCGCCGTGTCGAAAGCAGTGTACAACATGATCGTTTACCATGCCGGTAGCCTGCATGTGCGCATAAACGATTGTAGAGCCAACGAACTTGAATCCCAACTTTTTCATCTCTCTGCTTATCAGGTCCGACAATTCGGTACGTGCAGGAATCTCTGATACACTCTTCCATTTGTTGATGATCGGTTCCCCATCGGTAAACCGCCAGATGAACTCAGAGAAACTTCCGTACTGCTCCTGTACCTTTAAAAATACCTGGGCATTGTTTACGCAGGCTAAAATTTTTTGCCGGTTGCGAATAATGCCTCTATTTTGTAGCAGTTGCTGAATCTTTCTATCATCATATCGGGCGATCTTTCCCACATCAAATCGGTCGAAGGCCTCTCTAAAGCTCTCTCTTTTATAAAGAACTGTTCTCCAGCTCAAACCGGCCTGGAAACTCTCCAGTACCAGAAACTCGAACAGCCTCCGATCATCATAAACGGGTACACCCCATTCCCTGTCATGATAGGCTACATAAAGAGTATCGTTTTCCGGAACCCACTCACATCGATGTTTATTCACAGCAGTTTGCTTCCCGGAGGAACCGGCCTCTCCGGCACACATAACACTACCTCCCCTTTTTCGTTGTAGAATCCGGTAACCAGGCATTCAGACATTATGGGGCCGATTTGCTTTGCAGGAAAGTTTACAACTGCTACAACCATTTTACCGACCAGGTCTTCCGGTTTATAAAGATCTGTTATTTGGGCACTCGATTTCTTTATACCAAGTCCTTTACCAAAATCTATCTGCAAAATATAGGCAGGTTTTCTCGCTTCGGGAAACGCTCTTGCATCGATTATTTTTCCCGCTCGAAGCTCAACCTTAATGTAGTCATCCCATGAAATAGTTTGCACAAAGGCCTCCCTGGGAAATAAGATTTTTTAATGTATAATACAGTTTTATTCCAGTTACTTAAAGGAACTCTTGCAAAATCTCCGAACCGAATCATTTCTGAACTCGCAGTTATAAGGATCACAAAGATGCTTATATCCACAGGAATAAATCACTACAGGGCATAAAAGTCCTTCCTTCTCATGGCAGACCTTTTTAATACCACCACCAAAAAAGCATACTGCACACATTTCCCTTTGACACATTCTCGGAACAAAATCAAAAGTAACATCAAGCTGCTCGGGATAAAAAGATATTGAGCCTATTTTATTGATGTGATTATATATTTCACGAATAGTCCGTGGCATGTCCCAAGTTTTCCTTTCATTTTCAATATATGGTTTGAAAAGCCCTTCTCTGAATATGCTCATTTACTATATACTGCTAATCCTCAATGGCTGTCTGATTAGCCAGAGACAGAGTACTGGTTCGGACAATTCGTCAAATACCACCACTTCGGCAAACAGCTCGAACAATACCTCAGATACTATAGCACTGAGGGTTGTATCCGGTATCAGGGTAAAAAATTCTTCTGCGAAAGGTTACACTCTCCTGAAGCAATCCCGATGGTACAGATTTCGTTGGAGTCGTTATACACAGAGACACATCGATTCTCCTTGCTCTTATACAGAGGGTATTGAAATGTACATAGGTAACAGCACCTCTACCATTGATAATAACGTTGAAAATAACACAACTTACTACTACAGTGCCCTTAGCTATGACGAAGTTTATAACTACTCAGATGTTTCAAGGAAGGAAGCTAATATTCCTCCTAATGGCTTCCAGGCCCAACCTTTGCCAATGTCGATAGTGTAGTAACCTACAATGGTGGCAACTATGACACCAGCCGTGCTATTATGGTTGATAGCCAAGGGCGAATCCTGACTGCAGGGTAGAACTCCACCAGAACGAACAGCGACATATCGCTGTTGCGGATATGGCATAGAGTCTTTAGATTGAGATAATGACCCAAATCAAACGAGATAGTAGCCACAAACATATACACGTAGTTTAGTCCTCTATGTGGATTCACTATTTATGTCGGAACTTTCAAAGGACTGGTTTTTTTCAATTTCCATCTTGACTGAAATTTTTTTTTATGATTAACATATCTTTTAGATATATGCGAAAACGAAAAAGCAAGACACGATACTTGATTATGGGATTGTTATCAGAAGGGCCTATGTCCGGCTACGACATCAGGCGAATAACCTTAGAGCGCTTTCGTTTTTTCTGGAGCGAGAGCTTCGGCCAGATATATCCGGAGCTAAGGCGCCTCGAGCAGGATGGTCTTATCGCTAGACTTGAAGAAAAAGATACACCCAGGCACAAGAAGCGCTTCTCTCTTACGGAGAAAGGGATGGAGATGCTAAGGCAGTGGCTCCTCTCCCCTGCAGAAACGGAACAAATGCGCTTCGAGGTGCTTCTTAAGTGCTACTTCTCCTATCTTGCACCCAAGGGAACGATTCTTAATCATGTAAAAGATTTTAGAAGACGCTACACCGATGTCTTGAATCAGCTTCTGGTTATTGAAAGGGAGCTTCAAGTTGCTCCCGATTCCTTCAACAATCATTGGTATGTGCTGGCTACAGTCAGACTGGGTATAAAGACCTACCGCGCATACCTCTCCTGGGCGGAGGAAATACTGAATGAGTTTAAGGAGGATCCGAGGTGAGACAAAAAGTTAGAACCATCATTTCCTTTACAGCACTTTTACTCTTCCCTTTAACCATAAACTGGTTTTCACCGTACCTGATAATAGACGGAGCTTCGGCGGGGTTTATAAACGGAAGCTTCCTTACTTTTACAATCTTGTTTTTAGTATCTCCTTTTTTTGGCAGGCTCTTCTGCTCCTGGCTCTGTCCGGGAGGCTCCTTACAGGATATTCTTGCACAGGGCAGGTCTAAACCTTACGGCGGCGGGTTCCGCGACAGCTTTAAATACATACTTTGGGTACCGTGGCTTTTCGGTATCATACTGGCATTTCTATCCTATGGGAACATAAAAGCAATTGTTCCCTTCTACCCTTCACAATCTATTGACCTCTCCCTTCTCTCTGGACAGTTGATCGTCTACTACGGTGTGATTACAGTATTCACTCTTATTGCTCTTTTCCTTGGTAAACGGGCCGGGTGCCACTCCATCTGCTGGATGGCACCATTCATGATACTTGGACGGAAGGGAGGCAATTTACTCGCCTTACCCGGTTTTCGTTTATGCTCCGATTCTTCGCGCTGTACATCCTGCAAACGCTGTACCGATAATTGTCCCATGAGTTTAAGGGTTCATGAGATGGTAAAAGATGGTAAAATGGAAAACTCAGAATGCATTCTCTGTGCTCGATGCGCAGATAACTGCCCGAGAGGTGCGATAAGATTGGTTTTCCGGCGGCCGCCGCTTGGAAGATTTACAGATACCTCTTTGAAGGCGGAAGTACATTTGACGGGATCAAAAACATCCCCTTTCGTCTCCTGAAAGGTCAGTACTGTATTCTCTCCCAGTATGAGACTTACCTGCTCTGAGTCCACCATTTATGTTTTCTCGTTATATGAAAGCATCTTTAGTACGATAAAAATGTAATCATCATAGTCTTCCAGCTTGGGCCTCTGGTTGATGTTAAGTATGTCTTCTTCACCCCCTGCTTCTCTCTGCATGAGAGGATCTCCTCCATATTTCTTTCTCTTTTCTCCTCAAAACCATGCTCATCATAAACAATAAGAGTTATATCGATCTCCTGTTCTTTCCTGTCTCCTGTGTAAATCAGGGTTCCCGGAAGTTTTCCCACTTTTGCTGGTGGTTAGCCGCTACACGTGCCGGATTGTCCGGCTTGCTTACATTAGCTTTGCTTGGCGCACTCATAAATACTCCTCTTTAATAGTAAAATAATATTTTCCGGACGGGGTAATATCTACATTTTCTATCGCGATGTTTATCATTTCCGGCGGACGCACTATATTGATTTTCTCTGAATAGATAATCCTATTATCGGATGCTGAAAAATCGAGCAGTACCATCCGTCTGTGAGTCGATGCCCTTAGATAGAAATTAAGCTTTCCCTGGCAATTTTCTGTAAGCTTCTGAGGCATTACACACCTTACTCCCTCCCCGGGAATCACTGATGCTGTCTCCTTGCCCCATGGCGGGATTTCCCCTCTCAGGTAAAGGGCAGCGTTTTCTCCCGCCTTTTTCCCGCTGTCAGATACATGATCTACAAGATCGAAGACCTGTGCAACGTTACCGGCTGCAAACACGCCGGAAAGGGAAGTCTGAAAGTACTGATCCAGTAGCGGGCCGCCGGTAATCGGGTCGAGTAAGATGTTCGCCTGCCTGGAAAGTTCGTTCTCCGGGATAAGTCCCACCGACAGGAGAAGGGTATCACAGGTTTCAATAAATTTTTTCGAAGAATCGGGGATACCATCTGCATTAATAGGAGTTATTTCAACTGCCTCTACCCGTTCCTCCCCAAGGATATTCGTAATTGTATGCCCCAGGTACAGGGGAATATCGTAATCCTCGATACACTGTACATAATTCCTGGTAAGGCCTCCTGCAAAGTTACCGATCTCTACCACTCCCTTTACGACGCATCCTTCCAGATGGAGGCGTCTTGCCATTATCATGCCGATATCTCCCGAACCGAGTATGATTATCTCTTTACCGGGCAAATACCCTTCTATGTTGATATACCTCTGTGCAGTCCCTGCAGTCATTACCCCTGCAGGTCTGTACCCGGGTATGCGTGTTGCTCCTCTTGTTCTCTCCCTGCATCCCATGGCCAGCACCAGAGCTCGAGGCTTTATTTCTACCAGCCCATTAGGCGATACTGCAATCAAGCACTTATCATCTTTAAGTTCAATGACCATTGTTCGTAACAGGTATTTGATAAAACGTCTTTTGATTTCACTTATAAATCGTTCTGCATACTCGGGGCCGGTTAGATCCTCGTTAAAAAAGTGCAGGCCGAAACCATTATGAATACACTGGTTGAGTATTCCGCCGAGATGATCATCCCTTTCGATTACAATTATGTCGCTTAAGCCCATATCGGCGGCACCTATTGCCGAGGCCATTCCGGCCGGACCGCCTCCTGCTATGGCAAGCTCACATTCTATTTTTCTCATCTCTAATAATCCTGCCCCCTCTTTAATTTTTGACCCGAACGAGCTGTGAGCGGTAAAGTTGATGGTCGAGAGGGGCACACTGACTTTGCCTTGAGCTGGAACCCAAAGGGACTGCAAGCGATCAAGTTCATGGTCGAATGGAGTCTATATTTATTCAAATCTTTTAGTCTCTCCGTTCAGAAAAAAGGAGCCCCCACCCTTCTTGGTTACCCGATTGAGAGGTATGTTCAACTCTCTTGCCAGTATTTTTGGTATATGCATTCCGCAAAAACCTCCCTGGCATCGTCCTAACCCGGCCCTCACTCTCCTTTTAATTCCGTCCAGGTCGTGTGCTCCCGGATTTCTCTTTATTGACTGTACTACTTCCGATTCCGTTACGGTTTCACACCGGCAGACAATACGGCCGTACAGGGGGTCTCTCTCTATCAATTCCGCCCGCTCCAGGTTATTAAGCTCACGAAACATTACGATTCCCTTTCTGATTGGCAAAGGCGTAGAAACAGTGCACACCGCCTCTCTGTGTTTAAGGGGTATGCCCATTTCTTTAAGCTTCCTGCATGTAAATACAGCAACTGCAGGGGATGATGTTATGCCTGTTGATCGAATACCTGAAAGCTCAATAAATCCAGGAATATTCTTGAAAGTACGAATATGGTAGCCTCCTGGTTCTCTTACCGGTCTTAAACCTGCATATTGAGTGATAACATAATTTTTATCGATTGCCGGGATGAGTTTCTTCACATCAGAGATTATTTCATCGAGACCGTTCCGTGTCGTATTGCTTAAGGATTTATCGGAAAGATCCTCAGCAGTAGGCCCGATGAGCCAATTGCCGTGAATCGTCGGTGTTATGAGCTTGCCTTTAGAGATTTTTGTAGGAACAGGCAAAATGATATGCCTGATGGGAAGTTCTGCAGACCTGTCGATTACATGAAACTGACCCCTCCGCGGAGTAACCTTGAAATCATCGATACCCAGAAAATTACTTATCTTATCGGTATTCAAGCCTGCGGCATTTATAACGATTTTACTTTTTACCTTTCCCTTTGTCGTCTCCGTGGTGAAAGATCTGCCGTTATAAACGATGTTCTTAACCTCGCATTCCCTGTAAAACTCCACCCCGTTTTTAACGGCAATTTCCGCCATTGCAATAACCAATAGAAACGGATCTATTATGCTTTCCCTGGGTATATACAACCCGCACCTTACCTTAGGTGTTATCAAGGGCTCCATCTCTCTTACCTTCCTTGCCGGAAGATAATATAAATCGAATACACCGTTCTCATGGGCTTTATCGAGGATTTCAGGAATTTCCTCCTCTTCCTCTTCTGTTACGGCTACAAGGACGGCGCCTGTTCGCCTAAAGGGTATATCCAGCTCACGGCAGAGTCTATCAAACATGGGATTGGCATGAACGACCAGTGAAGATTCGAGGGTAGAGGGAGGGGCATCAAAGCCGGTGTGTATGATTGCACTGTTCGATCTTGATGCATCTCCTCCTACATCGTTTAAGCGATCCACGACAGTTACGGAAAGCTCATATCTGGAAAGCTCATAGGCTACTGCCATACCTATTGCTCCGGCACCGATTATAAGCACATCCGTGTTGTTGTTATTCACCTCTCCCCACTCCTGTTTTGTGTTCGTGCGGATTAGAACAAATGGCAGGCAACACTTCGCTCCGGCGATAGTTCTTTGAGAGAAGGTCTTGCTTTATCGCACAGTCTCTCAATAAAATCACTGCACCTGGGATGAAAGGGGCAACCCGAAGGCACATCGCTTGCGCTGGGCGGTTCTCCCGGAATGAGGGGTCTAAGTTTTTTTCGATTAAGGGGATCGGGTTCCGGAACCGAGGCCAGCAGTCCCCTGGTATATGGATGTAGGGGTTCTTCTATAACCCTTCCGGTAATACCTGTTTCTACGATTGTACCAAGGTACATTACGGCGATCCGGTCTGAAAAATGACGGGCACTGGCAAGATCGTGAGTTATGTACAGGAAGGTGATGCTCTTCTCTTTCTGCAGATTGCGGAGAAGATAGAGGATCTCTGCACGGTTTGAGGCATCTACCATGGAAACCGGCTCGTCTGCAACTACAAACTCCGGCTCCAATACCATTGCCCTGGCAATACTTACCCTCTGCCTCTGCCCCCCCGATAGATTGTGAGGATATTTGTATAAAATCTCTCTTACCGGTAAAAGATTTACCTGTTCCAAAGCCCTGAACAGCATCTTCTCCCTCTTCTCCTTCTCTTTAACTCTATGAATAAGCAAGGGCTCGGAGACTATATCATAGATATTCATATAGGGGCTTATGCTGGAATAGGGATCCTGGAAAATGGCCTGGGCACTGCGTCTGAAACTCTTAAGCCCTTTCCCTTTTAATCCTGTAATATCTCTCCCCCGGAATAGAACGACACCGTCACGGAGCTCCACCAGCCTGAGAAGAGCCCGACCCAGCGTTGTTTTCCCGCTTCCCGATTCTCCTACCAGTGCCAGCGTCTCACCCCTTTCTATCCTCAATGAGACCCCATCTACAGCTTTAACAGCCCTCTGTCGGAAGAGACTCCGGCGTAAGAAAAAATATACCTTAAGCTCCCTCGTTTCGATAACTTCTCCCATGGTTTACCCTGGTCTTCAGCCTTTTTCCGGAGGTTTTCCCTTGAGCCAGCACCTGGCATAATGACCATCGTCTGTTGCAAAAAGAGGTGGATCTTTCCGAGTACAGATTTCATATTTTTCGGGACACCTGGGATGAAAGCGGCACCCTTGGGGGGGTTCCGCCGGATCGGGCGGTGCTCCCGTAACAAAATGAGGAGATGCCTTCCCGTGCAGACGGGGGATGCTCGAAAGGAGCTCTCTTGTATAGGGGTCCTGGGGATCAAGCAAAACCTGTTCTGCCGATCCGTACTCTCGTAATTGTCCGCTGTACATAACCACAATTCTATCGCATAGATCGCTTGCCAGGGCTATATCGTGGGTTATAAAAAGCATGGAAAGCCCCATATCCCACTTGAGTTGCTTTAAAACATTCATTATCTGAGCCTGAATGCTTACATCAAGGGCCGACGTGGGCTCATCGAGGATGAGCAAGGATGGATTTAAGGATAAGGCCATTGCGATGGCAGCCCTCTGCTTCATGCCTCCTGATAGTTCATGGGGATAGCGGAAGAAAGTATCTTCGGAAAGCCCCACCTTCTTAAGCAATTCTACAGCCACTTCACGTCTCTTCTCCGGAATGATGGCTCTCTCCTCCACCATGCGCTCCAGAATCTGATCACCCATTCTTATCACAGGATTGAAACCGTTCATGGCTCCCTGAAAGACCACCGCAATCTGCTTCCAGCGTATTTCTCTCCTGAACTCCTCTTCGGGAATATGTATGATTTCTTTGCCTTTAAGTATTACCTCCCCGGAGTATGTATCGATATTTCCGGGAGGAATCCGCATTAAGGCCCTAACCAGGCTCGACTTTCCGCTCCCCGTCTCACCGATAATTCCAAGGGCTTCTCCCTCCCCTCTTACCTCGAAGGAAACAGAATCCACCGCCTTTACCGGCCCTCTCTCGGAAGCATAGTGGAGAACCAGCTCCCTCACTTCTAATAACGCCACCACCGCCTCCCCCTCAGTCTTGGATCCACGACTGGTTCCAATCCCAGGGCGAGAAACATGAAGGTTACAGCTGTAATTACAATCAGCAAGCCTGGAGGGACAACCCACCACCAGTAACCTAAAAAGACGGCTCCCGTTCTGAATCCGTATTCGAGAACCTGTCCCCAGGTCGGAATTGAAGGATCTCCTAAACCGAGGAAACTTAAGCCCGCCTCTGCAAGAATTGCCGAAGGTGCAAAGAATACCAGTTGAGCCAGAATGTAGGATGCTGTATGAGGGAAAATGTGGGAGAAAATCACCCTTGCACCGGATGCACCCAGAGTCTTAGCCGCCTCCACCTCCTGTCCGGTTCTAAGTTGCAGAACCATAGAGCGTACCATTATGGTTAGTCCGGGCCAACTGAAGGCGACCAGGACCATTAGAATCAACCATAGTTTCGAACCCCCTATAAAAACCAGAAAGATAAGGAGAGGGAGTACAGGTATATTGGCCACAATATCGGCTGCTCTCTGGATTACCAAATCGGTCTTCCCGCCTGCATAACCGCTCACCATTCCGAGAATCATCCCAAGCAGGGTACTTATAGTGGAGGTTGCAATCCCAATAAGCAGGGCTACGGGAAGGCCGAAGAGAAGACCCTCTGCCAGGTCCCTGCCCAGGGCATCGGTACCCATAACACCGTATACCGAGCCACCCTGCACCATACGTACTTTTCCCGCTTTATCCCTCTCGTCGTTAACCAGGATCCTTACCTCCAGCGTGTATTCTCCCTTTAAAACTGGAAAACCACCATCAAAACCGGGAACACCGAAGAGAGCCATAACCGGAGCCGAATGTACCACATCCAAATCTATATCTTTTATATATTTCTCGGAGAAAAACCTGGTAAGCTGATCCTTAACCCGCTGATCGGAACCCAATACCTCTCTTAGAGGCTCATCCCTGTACCGAGAATAGGGAGCTTCCTCACCTGTTCTGGGTCCGCTTACAGCCTGACGGAAGAGGGTAATTCTGCCGCCGTCGGGACGGGAAAGTACCGCTGTTATAACGGGAGGTCTTAAGTGATACTCCACATTCCACAGGGAAAACGAGATAAAGGTGGGATGCTCGTCTCCTTTAAGTGCAAAAACCATTCTGTAGATTCTCTCGTGGCCAAAATCAAGGGAAACGACTTCCGAGGGCTTCTCCCATTCCTCTATTCTGTGTCTTGTGGGCTTAACTGATGAGAGGAAACCCGTCCATGCAGGTGGAACCGATTTGGGATTATCGGCCCACAGTGCAGGATTTCCCCACCTTGATGTTCCGTAATCTGAAGGATATGTGAGTATAACATAAACAGATACAAGCGAGAGCAAGCCCAGGAGAGTTAACCCCAACTTTCCCGGTGCACTCTTCCATAACTCCCTGATAAGTGTCGCGGTTTTCATCTATTATCCCCCATCTCACCCATATCTAACCCTGGGGTCGAGTATCACGTACAGCACTTCCAGCACCATCCTTGCCAGAATATAAATAAGGGTGTAGATAAAGGTAAGTGCAACTATGACCATTTCATCGGGAGTTCCCGCAATGGCTTCATAGTAGAGACGCCCCATGCCCCTCCAGTTAAACACGGTTTCCACCAGGATCGATCCGCCCAGGGTACCGGCAAGACCGAGGATGAGACTGGTAACGATGGGAGGTGCGGCTACCCTGAGAATATGCCTTCCGGAGACGGTTCTCTCACTTAGACCCTTGGCTCGTGCAATTGTAACATGTTCTGCCTGAGCGATGTTAAGTGTCATGGTGCGTATTACATATACATAGGGCCCCAGGCTTGCGAGAACCAGTGTGAAGATCGGTAGAAGGGCATGGTAGAGGAGATCCATAAAACGAGCAAACCCTCCATCCGGAGGAGGGACGCTGTACATGCCTCCTGTGGGAAGGATTCCCAGTCTGAAGGAGAAAATAAGGATAAGAAGAATACCTACCCACCAGGTGGGCAGGGCAAAGGAGACAGCGGAAAAACCAGAAACAACTCTGTCAAGAGGGCTGCCGGGGTGGGTGGCAAGTTTTACGCCGATTAAAATTCCTATCCCCGCGGTTATAACCATGGCACTCGTAAGGAGAAGCATGGTAGCGGGAATACGCTCCAGCACGATATCGGCCACACGATTGCTTCCGTCAGAACTTCTTAAGGTATGCGCCTCCCCCAGATCGAGTTTAAACACACGGGCAACCATACCCGGCATTCGAGCAAACCACGGTCTGTCGAGCCCATAAGAGCTCTCAAGCTCCTCCCGGTGAGCCTCCAGTGCTTCCTCCAGCCGTGCGGGGTCCCGTATGGTCTGTGCCAGCGATGAGCGCATCCCCCTTAGCTGCTCGCTTATCACGGCTTGAAGCATACGATCGGAATAGCCCGTAGCACCCAGGCATACTACAACAAGTATTTGAACCGCCAGAAGCACGCCCAGCATTGTGAGGCCGCGCACAAGAAGGGTTCTCAACAATGACATCTATTCTCCGCTCTCACCGAAGGAATCAAAAAAGAACATCCACATCGACAGTTCTTAAAGCGGTTTTTGCAATTGCATCGCTGTAGGCTATCAAGTGTAATTCGTACAATCCCGGAAAGAGTTTAGAGGTTATACTCGAATCGATTGAGAGATAAAACTCTGTGGGCTCTCCCCTTTGTTCCGCCTCCCCTCGGGCAATTACCGTGCGGGCTGCAGTGTCGAAGAGCAGATACTGTAATCCAGTCTTACCCGGCCCCTGTACCTGGACCTTAAGCCCTGCGCTTTCACCTGGAACCAGTCTTATTTGATTGGCAGAGGAGATCTCTATTTCGGGAGGATAGCCGAAGTACCAGTCTCCAGGCTTGAAGGGATATGCAGAATCTCTGAAAGCGTTAAGTTCGGCATACTGGGCGGGAGGATCGTATTTACTAAGATAAAAGGGACCGTTACTTATTACCAGGTGCCTTTTATCCCTGAACCACTCAAGGGCGGCCTGGTACCTCGCTTCGGCATCTTTTTTATTAACAAGTTCCCGCCCTCCCACATTGAAATAACCTTCAGGTATATAGCTTCTTCTTTCGAAATCCCGCAGAGTCCGTTCCACGAGCCTTGCATCCCTGTCCATCACCAGGCTGATCCATGTTACGTTAAACCTGGAGGCCGCGGTATCGCTGTATGCCGCCCGTCTCTGGTGGAAAACCAGATCATCCATTGCGGCAAGTATCTCCCAGGGCATACTCAATCCCGCAGGACTTGCATAGGAGGCAATGTGATTCTCCTCGAAATGCCAGTAATCCACATAAACTTCGACTTTACTCTCTCCTACCGGACAAAACCCTTTAAAAGTCTCGAGATACGGCCTGGCCGTAACACCAAGAGCGACCTCGATTCTGTTCTTATCCCGATCGTAGGCTAGCTCGAAGGATTGGGCTATGGAGTAGAAAATATCCGCCATGGTAATCGGCTGATCGTGATGCCATTTTGACCGGAAATAGCGAGAGTAATCGAAAGTTACCTTGCTTACAGCTCTTACTCCTCCGCCGACCCCGGTCCATCGGTTATTCTCCGCATCCCAGAGCACCGCATCGGGAGGTACGGAAAGTTTCCCTCCTGGTCCGGCAGTCTCGACTTCGAATCCGGCTCTCATCGGCTGCGGGATACCCGTAAAGGGATGGTTCCACAGGGGCGGATCGTGAAGGTAGCGCCAGATGTCTGCACTGTATACATCTCCAAATCCACCGACAGGATTCCAGGTGGTGCGCTCCGTCCATACCCATAGATGACCCACCGTTAAATCGGACTTTCCCTGCAAGGAAGCCTCCCGTAATGACCATGGAGAGCGTAATCCCGAAACAAGATCGGGTGTTATCCCCTTAAGATTCTTCTTTGCAGGAAAGGTGTTTACCGCTGTTACAAGCCATATTCTTACCGACTCATCAAGCCCCAGTTGGGTCATACGTCGATACAGGCTGTTCCGCTCCTCGAGACTGCCGAACTCACCACGGAAAAGCTGTTTCCCGAGCCTGTCGAGTTCCGGGTGGGAATACTGCCAGAATCCGACCTCCTGCCATCCGGGCATGTTCCCCAACCATGGAGCATACATCTGATTTACGGTAGCAAAGTCATAGCGCTGTACTGCAGATCTACCCCACCCTTCGGTATAGATGTGCCATTCGAAGGTTTTAGGATCGCTCGAGTAAACAGAGATAATAGCCGCTGCAAATGGTCTGTAGGATATGCTTGCATCAAAACCTGCTTTTTCCAGCTCAGCTCTAATCAGGTCGGCGATATTCCGCCTCTCATCCTCCACCCGCCCTATTATTTTTACCCTTACGGGCATTCCCCTGTAGTACCATTTCCCGTCTGCCATCCCAGCCCCTGCTCTCCTCATTTCTTTAGCAATGATTTGCCTGCCGTATTCCGGGTCATAGGTTATTCCGGAAGTCCGCTCGATGTCGTATATGGTAAGATAGTCGAAATCCTGTGGGCTTATATGGCTTATCATGGGTACGGCCATGCCCCGGTAGATATCCCTGGCTATAAAATCTCTGTTAACAAGATACTGCATGGCGTGCCTTATCTCCTTTATGGAGAAAGGGTTTAGCTGGCCCTGGGGCGCCGGAGCCGGATTAAGCAGAAGAGAAATTGTAGAGGCAGGAGCCTGGTAAAGGGAGAAGGTTCCCCGTCTTTTAAGTTGCTCCGCCGCTTCTGTTTTAAGGCTGTACATGTAGAGATCCATGTTCCCTGCTTCCAGATCCAGGGGTGCACGATCCACATCAAAGGCGTGAAACATAATCTTATCCGATGCGGGGCCTGGTTTGTTGTGGGGCGGCTGGTAAGAAAAGGCAAATACAGTAAGAAATAAAAGAATTATAATCGATATTCCCCGGAATGTCTGGCTCTGTGTTATTTTCATCTCTGTCCCTCCGGTGTTGATTGCTATCTGGTATCCAGTTTGCTGTTAAGAGCCTGCATTTTCTGTATCAGATCTCTATATAGGTTCTCTATGCTGTCAAAACCGAACTCCGTGTAAAAGGAGGTAGAGGCCATGTTCCCGGATTCATCATAAACCCTTAAAGACTGCACTCCTTCCCCAGTTACCGGTACAAATATTCCTGCTGTAAAGCGGCCTTCGTTGTTAGTCCTTGCCAGAGCGATGGTTGCATCCTGTAGCTGAATCATAACATTCATTTCGGGTTGAAAGTTAAACCCCTGAATGGTTATGCTCTGCCCTCCTGAGCCTGCCGAAGGGGAGATAAAAATATCGGGAGACTGTATAGCCCTCTGTCTTGCAAACCCTATTTTCTGATTGATTCCACCGTACTCACCCAAACGGCTATCCGCCCAGACCATGTAAACATCGGAGTCGGAAGAGGTTATTGAGAAATAATCACCTATGAAAAGCCCGTAGGGGAATCCCCTGTTGGGATTCGAGGGGAAATCTGTTACCCGTGTATCGGGTGTAGTGATACCCAGCTCCTCGGATCTGAATCCCCAGCTCTTTCCTTTATCTTTTGATTGTGTGTAGTAGATGTTGTAGCGAATCTGGGTAGGGTCCCCCCTCATATCTCCCCACATCACATGTATAGTGCCGTTGCTGTCTACATCTATCTCCGGAAAAAACTGAAGGTTGTCCTCCTCATCTGCATTGAGACGAACAGGTTTAGACCAGCTCTCTCCCCTATCCACCGAACTTATAAAGAAAATATCCCCATCATCGCGAATTCTTTCCGCCGGACGGGCGGTGTAGACGAGGTAGAGCTCGTCTTCCGGTCCTATAGCCAGTCTGGGAAACACCGAACCCCAGTAACGGAAGAAAGCATTGCGGGGCCTGAAGGGCAGCTCATTGAAAACCGAGGTGATTACAGGTTTTGAAAAACTTTTGCCCCCGTCTGTAGACCGGGCGACATGTATCTCCCCCAACCCCTTCATACTGCCGTCATCGGTGCTGTCGAACCACGCCACATAGAGAGTTCCGTCATTACCGACAACCGGTCTAGGCCCCTGAACTACACGGTCGGTTCCAAACATTCCCGGAACATCGGAAGGTGTAGGCACTTCTCCGAAAACCCGTCTTACAACAGGACTTACCGCAACGGGATCGCTCCATGTAACGCCCTTGTCTTCGGAACTTACGAGTTTTATTGTAGTGGTCATCTCCCTGGGCAGAAGGAGAGGCAGCTCTCCCGAATAGATTATCTGGTAGGATACTATAAAATCAACATAAGTAACATAGATTACATCCTTCTGTAAATCGGAAGGATGAGGACCGACCGTAATCCAGGGTTTATCCAGAAAGCCTACGGATACCGAGCCTCTTAGCCTTCCACTCGGATCAATCTGTTGTTCGCTCAGTTTTACATCACTCCTGTCTGTAGAGACTATATCAGGCCATGAATATCCCCCGTCTGTGGAGCGAGCCACTGCAATGCTCGAGACAAGTGCACTTGTATACACGGGTCCAACGGAAAACTCCTCTATGCCGAGAGATATACTTACCATGTACAGGTTTTCCTCCCTGTCGAAGGCTAAAACAGGATCTCCGCCGGAAACCCTGTCATCGGGAAGGTAGCCTCCCTGGTGAGGGCCCTCCCAGGTAACGCCTCCATCTATGCTCACGTAGGAGGTTATTGAAGGGAAATTGTAGTCGATCATCCCTACGACCAGATGGTCGGGATCGTTGGGATTCACCGCTATATGCGGTTCGGTTTGAATGGGAGTACTGCTGAAATCTCTGCTTATTAAAACATCTCTGCTGAAGGCAGGTGCCGGACTGCGATAGGGCACCAGGAAACCACCTCCCGCAGCCTGAAGAGTGGGCATTATGGAAGGAGCAGCCGACCAGCCGAAACTGCTCTCAAGTTTCGACCAATCAAGCCTGGTGAGAGTATCCCAACCGGGGCGTTGTTTTAGACCGGGATCCAGGCCTTCTGAAATCAACCAAGGACGACCGGAAAGCACAGTTTTTATCGGATCTAAAAAATCCATGGCAAAACCCTGTTTTTTAGGCTCTGTGGGAAGACGAATGTCGGCCCGAAGGCTTTCTTTATCAGAAAGAAAGGTAAAAAATAGAATAACAAGTAATACC
>QNBH01000075.1 GCA_003645645.1 Spirochaetota bacterium
ACAGTTATACTCCCGTCCATCAACTGGGCCAGCTTCCTCGATATTGACAATCCCAACCCCGTGCCGCCGTATCTTCGTCCCAGCGAAGAATCGCCCTGTTCGAAGGGATTAAATATATAATCGATTTTTTCTTTCGATACTCCTATTCCCGTATCCTCCATGGTGATTATTACAAAGAGGTCTTCATATCTGCACTCTAAATCCACACTTCCCTGATGGGTGAACTTGAAGGCATTGCCCAGTATGTTTAAAAGTATCTGAGTTATCCTGTGTTCGTCGCCGAATACTACGGCAGGAACCGAAGAATCCACCTTTACATCAAACTCGATGTTCTTCTCTCCGGCCAGAATCTGGAACATACCTATTAAATTTTCTATCATTCTACTGAAAGAGAAGTTTTCTTTCTGGATTTCGATCTTTCCCGCCTCGATTTTTGAAAAGTCGAGAATATCGTTTAACAGGTTTTTACCCGATGATTTTATGATTTTTAAATTGTCCAGTTTTATAGGGTCGCTTTCGGATTCAAGAAGAATATCGGTAAACCCGAGTATTGCATTCATGGGTGTGCGTATCTCATGAGACATATTGACAAGAAACTCACTCTTTAGCCTGTTGGCCGTCTCGGCCTCCTCCTTTGCCTTCTTAAGCTCTTCCTGCGCCTCTTTTCTCCTGGTTATGTCCTCCTTTACGGCCAGATAATTTATAATCTCTCCTCTGCTGTCCTTTATGGGAGTAATAATCCCCTTCTCCCAGTAGGTGCTGCCGTCCTTTTTTCTGTTAAGAAACTCTCCTTCCCAGACACCTCCCTAATCTATTGTCCGCCATAAGTTACTGTATACTTCGGGCGGCTGAAATCCACTCTTAAGCATATTGGTATTTTTACCCAGTGCCTCCTTACGGTTATATCCTGTGGTTCTTTCGAAGGCTTTGTTTGCAAGCTCTATATTGCCTTTAAGATCCGTAATTACCACCACATACATGGGAAATATGTTCTGATAGAAGTTCCAACTGGAGGGTGATGTTAAGCTCTTCGTTTATAAACAGAACCTCCTGTTTTGCTTTTCTCTGGATACCGTAAATGAGAAACACACTTGCAAGAATAACAATTAAAACAGGGAGAAAGAAAAGCAGAAAGTATTTAACTGCACTCGTTCGAACGTTACCGTTATAGTGTTCGAGTTCTTCTATCATTGATAACTCCTCCCTTAAAGAGGGCGGGTTTATATCGTTGTGAGATTGAGCCTGCACAAAACAGGTAGAGTTGAGCTCTTACCATGTAAGCACGCCTCCGGCATAGGTAAGTCCTGCTCCTACCGCACAGAGCAAGAGCTTATCACCCTTTTTAACCTGATTTGTGTTTTCCAGATCTTTCAATGCCAGAGGAATCGAAGCTGCAGAGGTGTTGCCGTAGTCGTGTATATTCATGAAAAACTTCTCGAAAGGAACTCTTATTTTTTTTGCAACTGTGCTCAATATTCTCCTATTTGCCTGGTGCGGTACTCTCCATCTGAAATCCGTAAGCTTCTCGCCAGACTTCTCTGCCACTTCTACGATGATTTCACTGAAAGTGTCCACCGCACTTCTGAACATCCTTCCTCCGTCCATAAACCAGTACTCATCTCCGGGAGAAATATTACTTCCGAGTGGTAGAGACGCTCCACCTGCTTTTCGGTAAATTATATCATAACCGGCGCTGTCGCCGGAAATAGAAATATCGGAGATGATATGGCCATCGGAATCTGAAGATAAAACTGCAGCACCCGCTCCGTCTCCGAACAAAAATGCAGTAGCTCTGTCTTTTTTATCGGTAAATCTGCTCATCGCTTCTGAAGCAACAACGAGAATATTGTTGTAAGTACCTGTCTCTATAAACTTCTGGGCAATAAAGAGTGCGTATATCCATCCGCTGCACGCCGCAGCAATATCAAAGGCGGGAATTTTTGGTATTCCAAGCTTCTGCTGAATGGCACAGGCAGAGGCGGGTAAGGGCATGTCGGGTGTTGTGGTGGCAAGAATTATCATTTGAATATCCCTTGCTTCCTTCCCTGCAGAAGAGAGGGCTGCTCTGGCTGCCTCGACTCCCATATCAGAAGTGGTCTGTGAATCTGTCAGGTACTTTCTCTCCTTTATGCCTGTTACTTTTTCTATGTACTCCTCGCTTATATCCGGTAGAACATCAGAGAAATAATCGTTTGTTATCACAGTCTCCGGCACATATGTACCCAGCCCACTAATATAACAGATTCTCGGTTCTCTCTTTTTCCTTTCTTTGGAGGAGATAAAACTTTCGAGATCCCTCGCCGTAATCCTCCCTCCAGCACCACTTCCTGAAATGTACTTCAACTGCTCTTCGGTTATATTGTGTCTTCTCATGAGCCTTCTGACACGGGGGCTCAGCCTCTCTTTTAATTGAGCCCTTTGCGTTTCTTCATTTGTACCGACTTCTTCTTCTCGGAGCGCCATCTCCCTTTGTACCATTTCGTTTACATTCAGATGGCGCATACTCTGGTCTGTGGTTTTTATGGTGAGTAGAGGAGCGGAAACATCCACAATATCGCCCTCTTCGGCTTTTAGTTCCACTATTTCTCCGTTGCAGGGTGATTCAAAATCCCAAACAGATTTTTCTGTTTCTATCTCAGCCAGGGGCGAACCCTTCTCTACCCTATCGCCTGGTTTGACATACCAGCTTACCACAACTCCATCTACAATGGACTCTCCGGTAAAGGGCATTGGAATGGTCACAATAAACTCTTCTGTTGACATTATTCTCTCCAATCAATAATCGAGGAGCTTTTCAATTTCGCTCTTTATTTTTAAGCTTTCCGGTCTGTAGACTTTTTCAAGTTCCGGTGCAAAGGGAACGGGTGTATCGGGAGCACCGCATATAAGAGGAGGGGCATCGAGATCGAGAAAGTTTCTCTCTACTACGCCGGAAACTATATTTTCACCCACACTACCGGTTCGCCATGATTCGTGCACCACCAGCAACCGGTGAGTCTTTTTAACCGATTTGGATATTGTCTCCCAATCGAGCGGCTTAAGTATTAGGGGATCTATTATCTCAACAGAAACACCCTGCTCTTCTTCGATTTCTTTAACGGCTTTTACTGATTCGTGAAACATTGCTCCGTATGCTATTACAGTAAGATCTTCTCCTTCTTTAAAAACCGCTGCCCTTTCAAGACTACGAATCGTGCCGTTGAAGTTTACATCCCCCTTTATCCTGCGGTAAAGATACTTGTTTTCAAAAAATAACACAGGGTTTTCGTCGTATATGGATGCCAGCAGAAGCTCGAAGAAATCGCTTACTCTGGATGGATAAACGAGCTTTAAGCCGGGAAATGTGAGGAAAAGACCCTCCAGGTCTTCCGAATGACAGGGGCCAAAACTCAAACCCCCTCCTCCGGGCATTCGTATGGTCAGTGGGAGAGGATGGGAAGTTCTAAAATAAAAGGTGCCGGCATTGATACCTATCTGGGTGATTGCATCGGTACTGAAATCGGCAAACTGCATCTCCACCACGGGTCTTAATCCCACCTCGGCACAACCGATTCCAAATCCGGTAAATCCAGACTCTGAAAGTGGCATATCGATAACCCTTGCTCTACCATACCGTGGGAAAAGATCCTTTGTGCTTTTAAATGGCCCCCCGTATTCACCTATATCCTCTCCTATTATAAGGACTGTTTCATCATTTTTCATTGCGTGGTCCAGCGCAGCGTTTATCGCCTGAACCGCCGTAAGTTCTTTAAAAGCAACCGGGGGGAGGGTATGGGTAGACCTTGAGTTTGGAGATATATAAACGTTCCAGTTGGTTTTTTTAGAATCGATTTTGCCTGCCTGCAAAGCCCTGTTTGCCTCTTCTGTAACATGGTTTTCCCAGGTTTTTTCCAGTTCATCCAGTTCTTCAGAGGTTGCCACTTCTTCATCGATTAAAAAAGAACGCAATTTCTGAACAGGTTCCTCTTTAAGGTTGTTCATTACCTCCTCTTCGGGAACATAATCGGCCGTATCGTAGGCCGCATGCCCTCCCAGCCGATAGGTTATCGCCTCCAGCAGGTAGGGTTCCGGCTTCTCTCTTATTTCATCCACGATGCTTTTAACCGTCTCATAAACCTCCACTGTGTTTGAGGCCAGTATGGTCTTTCCCCTTATACCGTAACCCACAGCACGATCCGAGAGTCTTTTACAGTTGAATTGAAGGGAGTTGGGAGTTGAATAGGCCCACCTGTTGTTTTCTATAAAAAAAAGAACGGGCACCTTAAGAACAGAAGCAATATTTAATGCTTCGTGAAAATCTCCGGTGCTCGTTCCACCGTCTCCTATAATTGCCGCACCAACCGACGGTATTTTCCTCTGCCTTCTCCCATATACAGCCCCTACAACATTGGGAAGCATGGCACCAAGATGGCTTATCATCGGGAGGAGTCCCTTTTCTACAATCCCATGGTGAACATTCCCATCCTTCCCCCCGGTGGGACTTTCTGCATTTGCAAGATAATGACAGAACATGTGGTAAACCGATGCGCCCCACACCAGATAACCGCCGAAGTCCCTCTGCATGAGGTTGCAAATATCGGTATCCGGATTGAGTGCAGTCATTAAACCTACGATAGCGCCTTCGTTCCCCTCTCCCAGGGTTACCGTGCCCTTTACAAGCCCCTGCTTATACAACTCCAGGATTCTGTGCTCGCTTACCCTGGAAATAAAAACATTTTTATACATGTTTAAAAGAAACTCTTTATCTCTTATAGCCATGTTGCCTTGCCTGCTTTCGTGAAATTAATTTTATTACCCAAAGGGTCAAATTGATCGGTAGAATATACATCATAACCAAACAGCTTTAGTCCACATAAGTGAATGGACAAAAAGAGATTACCAGTTTATTAAAAAATCTTCAAGTAATTTATACAGATACTCTTTTTTTAAAAAAAAGATATAACTTTTAAAGATATTCTTGATGTAACCACACCTTTGAAGGCCACCTGCCTTTGGTAACAGATAACCTCTTTTATCAACTCTTAAAATCATTTATAATCACAACCTGTTAAGGAATGCCTTAAAATGATCGAATTAAGGGGAAAGATTCAAACTGTTCGGGGTCTGATAGATCCAGAAGATTTAGGATACACCTTGATGCACGAGCATATCCTCTGTGATGTCACTCCACCGGGTAAATTTCCTCCGGGCAAACCGGAAGAAGAAATAACACTGGAAAATGTATGGGAGATAAATTACAGATGGTGCGAACATCCGGGCAACAGCAGACTCGATCAGGAACAGGTTGCAGTCAGAGAACTTAATTGGGCAAAAGAGAACGGCGTTAAAACAATTGTAGAATTAAGCTCTATAGGAATGAAGAGAAATCCAGAAGGTTTACGTCGTCTGGCCGAATCAACGGGTCTAAATATCATAATGGGCTGCGGGTATTACATAGAAGAGTTTTTGCCCGGAGAGGTTAAAAACTTATCTATAGAGCAGATAGAGGCAGAAATTGTAAATGATATAGTTAATGGCTCAGAAAAATCCGGTATTCGTTCGGGTATTATAGGGGAAATAGGATGCTCTCAATCGTGGACAGACTTCGAGAGAAAGGTTATGCGGGCAGCGATTATTGCGCAAAAAGAAACCGGAGCTGCGATCAATGTTCATCCTTATAGATCGCCGGATGCTGGATTACAAATAATAAGGTTTATTGAAAAACACGGAGGAGATCCCACACGAACTATTATCAGTCATATAGATCGCACAATTTTTGATATTAAATCGGTATTGGAACTGGCGAAAAGCGGGTGTAATATTGAATATGATTTTTTCGGAATTGAAACTACCTATTACCCGTTCCAGAATATAGACTTACCCAATGACGGTATCCGGCTTAAACATATCCGCGCATTGTTGGACGGAGGTTACACCGGCCAGGTGCTGATTTCTCATGATATATGTACAAAAACAAGACAGAAAACCTACGGTGGGCATGGATATTCACATATTTTAAGAAATGTGGTTCCTCTCATGAAAAACAGAGGATTCAGTAATGAGGAGATAGTAACCATACTCGAGACAAACCCACGCAGAATATTAACCTTTGTCTAATAAAACATCTCAAGATTCGGAATAACCAAGTGCTGTTGACGCCTCGTGGGCAATTCGCTTGACTATAGAAGCAAGAGCAGTGAGATCTTTTTGTTTTATCCGACTGGTCGGACCGGTTATTGAGATGGCTGCCACCATCCTTTTGTCTTTATCAAACACGGGTGCAGATACACATCTACCCCCTATTTCTGTCTCTTCGTCATCTACAGCATAACCGTGTCTCTTAATCTTTTCAATTTCTTCACGTAGCTTTTCTTTATCTGTAATAGTTTTAGGGGTTTTCCTCTCCAGCTCTCCGTCTTCGAAGAATCTGTTCAGTCGATCCTCGGACAAGTAGCTTAAAAGAATCTTGCCCGAAGCCGTATAGTGTAATCCAAGGGAATACCCTATTTGCGGGATTCCCTTTATCACACTATTTGTAAGCACCTGATCCACATACACCGCTCGATAATTACTTAACTGGACTAAAGAGGCGGTTTCTCCTGTTTCCTCAGCCAGTTTTTCCAGATAAGGTCGAATAATTTTAGGTAAACTAAAAACTTTCTCGGCTGCTTTCCCGAGATAAATAAGAGCCCACCCCAGCTGAAAACGTCGTGACTCCTCATCCTGATAAACGAAATTGTGATACTTTAACGTAGTTAGAAGTCTTAACAGAGTACTTTTAGGCAGCTTGATCTGTCTGGAGAGAGTAGCCAGATCTATATCTTCTTTTATCTGGGCGAGAAGTTCAATAATATTTAGAGCTTTATCGAGAGACCGCACTCTAGACTGGGTTTCTTTTTCCTTCTTTTTTCTTGGCACTTTATCAACCTCCGGAAACGAAATGATGAGGCCAATTATAAACTATATTTATTTATTTTTCGAGTCTTTCCACCCGCAATCTTTTACGTCCCTCAATTTGACATCTTGCCGCCACCTCTGCAAACTTCGATAGATTTTCCACTATTTCTCCGAAGCGGTTACTCGGACGCCAGCCTACCGGGAGCAACAGCCTGCTCTCCCGGCCATAAAAAATACCGAAATCGTACACAGGCTTGGGGTTCCCCTGCCACTGGTAGGGAAAGTAGGCGTTCCAGATTAAATCGCCGGGTATGGGAATTACGGTCTGGTTTTCCGGTGGTATATTAAGGCCTTCATCGTTGGGAAACTTCTCCGCAGGTATTCCAAGAGAAAGTTCCCTGCCGGTCCACATGGCATGGACCGCGTAATTTTCAAAGGGTTTTTCGAGCACGTTCCAGATGCATTTACAGGTTTCAGGAGCCTTATCTTCCAACAGTACTGCTACTGCCTCTACTTTTTCATCAATAAAAGATATTTTTATTCTTTTCATTTTTTAAACCTCTCTTGATATTGATTACATTCCTTTAAACTCTTTCGGAGGGGGATAGGCATACAGTGCCCTTTTGCAATGGTACAACCCCGCATTGACCATGCCTTCACAGATTTTTAGAGCAACAGAGGATGGATCTATTACCACCAATCCGAGTTTGGCTGCAACCTCTTCTGCATATCCCGCCATCCCTGCACAACCGAGTATAATTACTTCGGCTCCATCCTCTTCTGCAGACAGTCGGGATACTTCCAGCACCCTATTTTTTGTTCTTTCAGGGTCTGCATCGGTCTCTTCCACAGTCATACCGAGAGCCCGCACAGAAGCGAGGTATTGTTCAAGCTTGTATTTATGTACTTCTTCATATTTACTGGGTATACGCTTTTCCAGGGGTGTGATGATTGTAAACTTAGAACCAAGCATCGAAGCTACATGGAGGCTGATCTCCTGGATACCTACCACAAGTATTTTCGATATTTCTCTGGCTGCATGAAGGCCGGGGTCGCTGAAACATGCGATAATTACTGCATTAAACCCATCTACATTGGCCTTCTTAACCAGCTCAAGAGTGGGGGGAACAGCCTGAGCTTCGTCATAGGCGCTTTCTATTGATACTGGTCCTCTGTTGGGACAAACCACAGCCAGCTCCGTATCCTTACGTTTTATCAAATCCAGCTCTCTGCGTAGATGTTCTGTCATGGATTCAGAGGTATTGGGATTAATAACCATAATTTTCATGTTTTTGCTCCTCCTTTATTAAATTTTGCCCGATATTAAAGGCTTTTACATTTATCTCCTCATATTTAGATGGAACATACTTTTTAATGGTTTCTTCCCACAGGGAGGCAGGAACATCCAGGAGATTGGAGAGGGCACCCAGCAATATAACATTTACCGTTCGAACATTACCCAAGCTCTGGGCCTTTTCTGTAGCATTAAAACCATACACCACTTCTGCTCGTTCTCTTAATCTTGCCTCTATTTCATCCCATGAGGGGTATTTTAACTCTCCTGTTGTAACCACAACGGGCGGAATTGCATAGGTATTCAACAGAACCACTCCCTCCGGTGCCAGAAACCCAAGCCCACGAAGAGCCTCGAGCGGTTCAAAGGCAATCAGATAGTGTATCGTGCCCTTCATGGACATGGGCGCACCAACAACCTCACCCCAACGTACATGGCTGACTACACTTCCACCCCGTATGGCCAGACCCAGTATATCTGACTTTTTAACGTCGTAACCAGCCTCCATACCCACGGCAGAGAGTATATCTCCCGAAAGTATTGTCCCCTGACCTCCTACGCCTACAACAAGAAAGTTTATATCTTTTCTTTTCATTTTACTTCCCCTTCTTCGGGTTGATATATTGCCTTTGTTGGACAAACCTGGGCACAAATACTGCAACCATTACATAGGGTAACATCTATCTTTGCCTTAAACTTTCCCGTTCTTTCATGTTTCTCCTCGGAAAGTACCACTGCAGGACAGCCAACCCTGAAACATCTTCCACATGCATTACACAGCTCTTCATTTACCAGATATGATGTATCTTTAAAGTGAGATATGAATATACATTCTCCTTTTGTTATCAAAACAGAGGGGCCGTCATATTCAAGACATTCCTTAAGACCCTTATCCACTTCTTCAATTTCAAAAGCATTTACAACTCTAACCATCTTCACACCCATGGCTTTAACCAGGTTTTCTATATCTACTTTCTCCGCTTCTCGTGTGGGTAATACTGCCCAATCAACACCCGGATGATCCTGATGGCCGGTCATTGCTGTGCTTGAATTGTCCATAATGATTACTACCCCTCTACTTCTGTTGTGAACCATGTTTACCAGAGGAGGCATGCCTGAATGAAAAAAGGTTGAATCCCCTATGGTGCATACACGAGGTTCTTTAATATCCGCAATAGACATTCCGTGCAGTACCCCCACACTGGCTCCCATTGCTCCCATTGTATGCTGAGCTCTGAAGGGGGGTAAACAACCTAAATTGTAGCAACCTATATCTCCTGCAACGGCCAGTTTGTGTTTGGCCAGCAGGTAAAATAATGAACGATGGGGACATCCGGGACACAACACAGGAGACCGCATGGGAAGATCGTTGTTGCTGTCACTTTTTATTGATTCAATTTTAAGTGATTCATCTTTAATCAACCCTGCTTCCAGTGCTATCTCCCTTAACCGATCGGGGAGAAGTTCAAAACAGGCAGGGAAAAGCTCTTTACCTATTACCTCTATTCCCATTGCCTTAATCTGCTCTTCCAGCACCGGATCAAGCTCTTCTATTACCAGCAGCTTTTTTACACTTTCGGCAAAAGAACCGATCAACCTCCGGGGAAGCGGGTAGGTCATACCAAGTTTAAGGACAGAAGCGTGTGGGAAGACATCCTTAACATAAGTATAAACTACACCGCTTGTAATAATTCCGAGGGAGCTATCCTGCCACTCAATCCGGTTAATTTCTGCTCTCTCCGCATATTCGGCAATTCTTTTAAGCCTCTCTTCCACCATGGGATGCATCTCTCTTGCATACATGGCGGTACAGTTGTATTTCTCTATTGATCGAGGGAAGGTATCAATCTTTTTAGGATTCTCTACCCTCTTATCCAGAATTACGATACTCTTGGAGTGGGATACCCTCATTACACTGCGTAAAAGAATCGGTGTATCATACCTTTCGGAAAGCTCAATTCCGAGTTTTAAATAATCTTTTGCCTCCTGGCTGTCCGCTGGTTCCAGCGTTGGTATCTTTGCAAGCCTCGAATACCATCTGTTATCCTGCTCATTTTGAGAGCTAAACAGTCCTGGATCATCTGCTGTAACCACAACCAGCCCGGCTTCCACCCCTGTATATACCGTATACATAAGTGAATCTGAAAGTACATTCATTCCCACCTGCTTGGTAGTAACTATACACCTTTCCCCTGAATATGCGGCTCCTGCAGCGGCATCCATTGCCACCTTCTCGTTTGTAGACCATTCGGTATATATGGAATCTCCGTACTCTTTAGCTATTGTCTCGATTATTTCTGAACTGGGTGTGCCGGGATATCCTGCAGCGATTTGTACTCCTGCCTCGTAGGCTCCACGGGCAATTGCCTCATTCCCAGAAAGTATTGCTTTCATCTGTTACACCTTCTCCTTCTACATCTATTCTTCTTTAAGTACAAACAGGGCATCTATGGCCAGAACTCCCCTTCCCTCCGGATAGATAAAGAGGGGGTTTATCTCCAGTGCCTCTATTCTCTCCTGCCAGTCCACAGCAAGTTTACCGACTTTTATAAGTACGTCTATCAAAGCCTCTCTGTCGGCCGGAGGACGACCCCGGTATCCTTCGAGCAGCTTCCGCCCTTTGATCGAATCGATCATTTTTTCCGCCTCACGTCGTGAAAGAGGAGGAACTCCCAATGAACGATCTTTAAGTATCTCTACAAAAACACCGCCAAGACCGAAAACTACGGCGGGCCCGAAATGGGGATCACAAATTACTCCGGCTATTGCCTCTGCAACGGGTTCTTCCGCCATTTGCTGGCACAAAACTCCGTCAATCCTCGTTTCGGAATCGCTTTTATGAGCTCTGACCAGGATCTCAGAGTAAGCTCTCAACAACTCCTCTTCGTCTTTAATTCCGAGCTCTACGACTCTTGCATCCGTCTTGTGCTGGATATGGGGAGACATTACTTTCAGCACTACAGGATAGCCTATTCTTTCCGCTGCCTTAACCGCCTCCTCGGGGTGTTTGCAGAGATACTCCTCTGTACATGGTATGCCATAGGATCTAAAAACACGTTTACTCTCGTACTCTGTAAGTACATGCCTGTTATCTTCAATCAGATTGTCAAAGTAAACCTTCCTTCTCTCGGCCTTCTCCCTATCACCCTCAATGTTTATGCTTCTTCTAAACTCCGAATAATAAATAAGGTGATCTACCGCCGATAAGGCTTCTCTTGTTCCCTGCAGGAGGGGGACTCCGGCTTTGTCTAATATACTCTCTATGTCGGGGTGGAAGCCCGATGAGGTATTACTTACCATTACGATGGGTTTATCTGTTTTGGCCGCAACTCTTACAGCCGATTCTGCAACCACTGAATACTCTTCCGCCTGATCTGTTGCCATGCCGCCAGGCACATCCTGACTAATAAATACAAGATCAGCCTCCGGCTCATCTGCAACCGTCGTTAAACATTCTTGGTATGTTTCATCAATTCTTCCGTATCCCCAGGCATCCAGGGGATTGGCGGCTTCCACATAATCAGGAAGGAGTTTTCGAACCTTCTCTTTACCCTTTTCTGACCACTGCGGAAAACGAATGGAGGTATTTTCACTCAAATCTGCCAGAAGGCTTATCAAGCCACCCGAAAGGGTAATAGCAAAGATGTTATTGCCAGAGGGCATACGCTCCTTAAGCTTGGAAAACAACATTGCAGTTTCAAACATTTCATCAAGATCGTTAACCCTTATAATCCCCATTTTTTTAAAGAGTGCATCCTGAACATCATCAGATCCTGCCAGAGCTCCCGTATGTGCCATGGCAACCCTTTTTGCCATCTCGGAACGGCCTACCTTTATAAGAATAATTGGCTTGCCTATCCGATAGGCCCGTTCCGCTATCAGGCGGAGCTTCTCTGGATTTCTAAATTGCTCGATGAAAGCCATTATCACGCCGGTATGAGGGTCATCGAGCATGTACGATATGCAATCCGTGCTGTCTACAACCGCTTCATTTCCCGTTGAACAAACAAGGCTGAAACCCAATTTTCGGCCGCTGTTTGCCACCGCCATGCAGAGGTACCCACTCTGTCCAACCATGCCGATCCTTCCTCTGCGTATCTCCATAGGAGCAGGAGAACTGTAGGCAGCAGTTTTTTCGGAAAAGTTTAAATACCCCACACAGTTTGGTCCCAAAAAATTTATTCCCTTTTCTGTACAAAGATGAGAAAGCCTTCTTTGAAGGTTTTTTCCTTCCTCACCTGCCTCACCAAAACCACTGGCAAAAGCCCAGCCGGCCTTAACTCCGAAATCCGCCATTTCTTCAAGCAACGGTAAAATTTTATCCTTCCCCAGGAGAAAGGCAGCCATCTCAATTTCCTCTCCGCTTTCCCGCACCTCCTTTAAGGAAGGATAACAGGGTAATCCCATTACTTCTCTATAGCGTGGATTGACAGGAAAAATCTTACCCACAAAGCCGAGTCTCTGTAGATTTTCTATTACCTGTCGTCCTGGCCGTGATCGCTCAGAGGCTCCCACTACTGCTATAGAGCCGGGACGAAATAGATATTTAAGTCTTTGATAATCAGAAATACTTCCACCTTTCATTTTCTCTAATCCCAAACTGCTGTTCTCCACTCCGGCCAATTTTTACTTTTACCTGTTACTACTTCCCTGTAAGCCCCTGTAATTTTTTTTGATATAGAGCCGGTTTTCCCATCTCCAACCGAAAGCCTGTCTACAGATAAAACCGGCATTATTTCCCAACCGGTTCCCAGAAAAAAAATCTCATCTGCTATATATAACTCTGTACGATCTATTGTACGCTCTACAAAGGGGATCTTTAGCAGTTCTTCAAAGATGTGTTTAATGGTATCCCTGGTAATGCTTTCAAGTATTCCATTTGTAATTTCCGGAGTAATTACTTTGCCATCTCGGACTATGGCCAGACATGCACCGGGACCTTCTGTAACTTTCCCTCTATCATCCAGCAGAACAGGCCAATCGTAACCGCTGACAGCGGCTTCCATGGCTGCAAGACGTCCGTTGTGATAATTTGAGAAGCACTTGAGCCTGGGCGGCATTATATTATCTGAGATTCTGCGCCAGGAACTGACACAGACATGAAGTCCCTTATCGGGATCGCGATAGGAGTCAAAAGGCCATGAATCTATTACTACTTCTGTAGGCTTATCCGGTTGTGCCTGTAATAACTCCCTTACAATCCCCTTCTGGAAAATATAAGGGCGAATATAAACATTGCGTCGATACCGGTTTGCCCTTAACAGTTCCACAATTGCCGATTTGATCTGCTCTTTAGTATAGCCGAAACCGTAACGTACCATTTTTATGGACTGAATAAAACGCTCAATGTGTTCTTCCAGCCTGAAGATGTAGAGCTGGCTCTCATCCTCATTCCAGTAGGCCTTAATACCTTCGAAAATCCCTGCCACAGAGGCATGCCCTACTGCATTGACATGGATTGTCGCATCTTTCCAGGGTATTATTTTGCCGTTTCTCCAGATATAGTCTGCTGTTTCTTCACTATAAATTGCCATTTACCATTTCCTCCCCGGCAGGTTTCGATTCCGGTTATATAAAAAATTTTTAAGATTAATCCACATTGCGGGATGTTATTCCATTTCTAAATATAATAACAGAAAAACTTTTCTTTGTCAAACGAGTTTGAAAGAATAATACCTATCTATTCGAACTGTTTAAGCATAAATCCGTGCTTAAGGGGATCTTCATCGTCTATTAACAGTGTATTGAAACCTGTTATATAAGCGTTTCCGCTTATTTGAGGAACTATTGCCCTATATTCTCCGATTTTTTTCTCTTCGATAATACGACACTCGAAGCAGGTACCGATTATCCCTTCGTTGATAAAAGTATCTCCGGCTTTCATAACTCCTCTTATATAAAGCGAAGCAAGTCGGGCGCATGTACCCGTACCGCAGGGTGATCTATCTGCCTTACCCAATCCGGAAATGATTATATTTTTTGAATGCGCCTCTTTTCGGGTGGGCTCTCCATGGATTAACACCTGATCTACAACATTTAACTGGGGGTTTTCTGGATGGGAGAACTTAAGTTGCCTGTTGGCTTCCTTTCTTATGTCCATCCCCCAGGATATAAGCTCATCAACATGAGTCTGCCGTACCGGAATTCCTATCTGTTCTGCATGAACTACTGCAAAGGTATTTCCGCCATAGCTTACATCGAGCCTTACCCTTTTTCCGCGGACACCTATTTCAACATCCTTCAGCAGGGTAAAGGAAGGTACATTGATGAGATGAACCTTCTTTACTTTGTTTCCATCACATTCTGCTTCCACCTGCACAAGACCCGAAGGTGTTTCGATTACCAATTTTTTTTTAGCGGGACTGGACGGAACAATCATTCCGGTTTCAAGAATCACAACAGTTGCTGCGATGGTGGCATGTACACACATGTTTACATATACCTGATTATCCATATATATTAAGCCTACATCCGCATCGGGATGACAGGGTTCTGTAACAAGGGCGGCGAACATACCGGAATGACCTCGGGGCTCATTTATTACGGAAGTGCGTATATAATCGTAGTTCTTTTTAAAATAATCTCTCTTCTCACGGACCGTTGAGCCTTTTATAGCGACCGGTCCGCTTATAATAATTCTTGCCGGCTCTCCCATGGTATGGGAGTCTACTGTAACTATTTTTTGACTAAACTCCATTTAAGTTTTTCCTTTTTATCAATTAATCTTAATTGCAGTACCTATCCCCTGCTTGATAGCCTCTTCATAAACCAGGGCTGATACAGCTATATCCAGGGCAGGCATTCCATGATGAGTGAAGACTATTCTTTCTTTATCCGTTTGCCGACCGGGTTTTTTATTAAGCACTATTTCTGTTGCAATATCTGCATAAATATTTTCAGCAGTATATGGTACAACCTGCGGGCTGTTTTTCCCAACCTCATCCCCTTCAATCCATTCCAGGTCTCTCTTATAACAGCCCAATACCCACTTGTCAAACTTAATTGCACAGTATGGATCTAAATCCAGGAATCCATTGATGGCGCATACCAGAGCGCCTTTATCAATCCAGGCTTCTCTTAGAACCGGTTCTCTCGATGAAGTAACAAGACAGATGATATCCGCTCCGCTGACCGCCTCCTCTGCAGTACGGCAGGCTGAGATTTCAGCCCCAATTATTTGAGACATCTCTTCTATAAATGCTCTTTCTCGCTCACTGGATATATCAAACACTTTTATAAGCTTTACCGGAAAGACTTCACTCATGGTTTTTATGTGAGCTCTCCCTTCCAATCCACAGCCAATTATAGACAAAACTTCCGGTTTCTCCCTGGCCAGAAACCCGGCCCCCACCGCAGAATGACCGGCAGTTCTCATGGCGGTTAAAATTTCTCCCTGTAAAACGGCCAGTACCCTACCCGTCTCTCCGTCATTTATTATTATCAAAGCAGAAATCACGGGCAAGCCTAGAGCTATGTTTCCAGGATATCCCCCCAACCATTTATTGCCACCGATCTTAAGAGGCTTTACCAGCGCCGGATAGGATTGTAAGAATCCTGAACCTTGAAAGTTATTATC